>QMMC01000540.1 GCA_003647065.1 Deltaproteobacteria bacterium
CAGCTGCCGAAGCACGTACTGCAGGATGCCGCCGTGCTTGTAGTACTCGACCTCCTGCGGCGTATCGAGGCGCGCGATGACCTCGAAGCTCTTGTCATCGGCCGTCACCTTCAGGCGATGTCCGGGCCCGATGTCGGCGCCGATGCCGGTGATCGCGAAGACCTCTTCGCCGGTCAGCCCGTGGCTGTCCTTGGACTCGCCGGGGAGGAACTCGAGGGGCAAGACGCCCATACCGATGAGGTTCGACCGGTGGATGCGCTCGTAGCTCTCCGTGATGACGGCCTTCACGCCGAGGAGGAGCGTGCCCTTGGCGGCCCAGTCTCGGCTGGAGCCCGTGCCGTACTCTTTGCCGCCGATGACGACGAGCGGAACTCCCTGAATCTGGTACTTCATCGACGCGTCGAAGATCGACATCGGCTCGCCTTCGGGGAGGTGCCGGGTGTGTCCGCCCTCGGTGCCCGGGGCGAGTAGATTGCGCAGGCGGATGTTCGCGAAGGTCCCGCGCATCATCACTTCGTGGTTGCCGCGGCGGCTTCCGTAGCTGTTGAAGTCCTGGGGCGAGACTCCCTGCATTTTCAGGTAGTTCGCCGCCGGTGAATCCGAAGCGATGGCTCCGGCGGGGGAGATGTGATCGGTGGTGACGCTGTCGCCGAGCATCGCGAGGACTCGGGCGCCCTTGATGTCCTTGGGCGCCGGCGGCTCTCCCTTTTTGACCTTGTCGAAGAAGGGCGGGTTGCGGATGTAGGTGCTCGACTCGTCCCAGGCAAAGGTGCTGCCTTCGGGGACTTCGACCGCCTGCCATGCCGGCGGACCCGCGAGGACCTCGCCGTAGCGCTCGGTGAACTGACTGGTCTTGACGCTCTCCCGGATGCAGTCGGTGACCTCCTGCTGGGTAGGCCAGAGGTCCTTCAGGAAGACGTCGTTGCCGTCCGAGTCCTGTCCGAGGGGGTCGGACGCGAAATCGATATCCATCGTTCCAGCGAGCGCATAGGCGACGACCAGAGGTGGAGACGCGAGGTAGTTGGCCTTCGTGTGGGGGGAGACCCGGCCTTCGAAGTTGCGATTCCCCGAGAGCGCGGAGGTCACCGTGAGGTCGTTGGCCTTGATGGCCTCGACGATGGGCGCGTCGAGGGGCCCGGAGTTTCCGATGCACGTCGTACAGCCGTAGCCGACGAGGAAGAACCCGAGGGCTTGGAGGTCGCCCGAGAGGCCCGCTGCGTCGAGGTACTCCGTGACCACCTGGGAACCGGGCGCGAGGCTGGTCTTCACCCAGGGCTTCTTGGTGAGGCCCTTCGCGTGGGCCTTTCGAGCGACGAGACCGGCGGCGAGCATGACGGCGGGGTTGCTCGTATTGGTGCAGCTGGTGATGGCGGCGATGACGACGGCGCCGTCCTTCAAGTCGAAGCTCGTCCCATCGAGCTCGACCTTCGCGCTCGCTCCGGCGTTGTCCCCGGCCAGGGCACCGAGGGTCTCGTGCCATGCAGCCTTGGAGCCCGAAAGAGCGATGCGGTCCTGGGGCCGCTTGGGGCCGGCGATCGAGGGCACCACCTCGGACATGTCGAGCTCGACGACGTCGGTGAAACGCGGGTCCGGAGAATCGTCGGTCCGGAAGAGACCCTGCTCCTTCGCGTAGCGCTCGACGAGCTGACACTGGGCCTCGTCGCGGCCGCTGAAGCGCAGGTAGTTGATGGCCTCGGCGTCGATCGGGAAGAAGCCCATGGTCGCCCCGTACTCCGGGCCCATGTTGGCGACGGTGGCCCGGTCCGGGAGCGAGAGGGCGCTCAAGCCCTCGCCGAAGAACTCGACGAACTTCCCGACAACGCCCTTCGCGCGCAGCATCTCGACGATGGTGAGGACCAGGTCGGTCGCGGTCGCCCCCTCAGGGAGAGCGCCCGTCAGGCGGAAACCAACCACCTGGGGAAGAAGCATGCTGATCGGCTGACCGAGCATCGCCGCCTCGGCCTCGATGCCGCCGACGCCCCAACCCAAGACGCCGATGCCGTTGATCATCGTCGTATGGGAATCGGTCCCGACGAGGGAGTCCGGGTAGGCGACGACCTTGCCCTCGACCTTGCGGCTGAAGACCACCGGGGCGAGGTACTCGAGGTTGACCTGGTGAACGATGCCCGTACCGGGAGGAACGACGCGCATGTTCTTGAACGCGTGCTGTCCCCACTTCAAGAACTGGTAACGCTCTCCGTTGCGCTCGAACTCCCGGGAGACGTTGTCCTCGAAGGACCGGAGCTGGCCGTAGGAATCGACCTGGACCGAGTGGTCGATGACCAGGTCGGCGGGCTGGAGCGGATTGATGCGGCGCGCGTCACCGCCGAGGCGCTTGAAGGCTTCGCGCATGGCGGCCAGGTCGACGACCGCGGGCACGCCGGTGAAGTCCTGGAGCAAGACCCGGGACGGGCGGTAGGCGATCTCCGTCGACGGCTTGGCTTTGGGATCCCACGCGGCAACGGCCTCGATGTCCGCCTTGGTGACGGTCGTGCCGTCTTCGTTCCGCAAGAGGTTCTCGAGGAGAATGCGGATGCTGTAGGGAAGCGTCGCTACGTCGCCCACGCCGGCCTTGGTCAGGGCGTCTAGGCGGAAGATGTCGACCTGACGATCACCGAGGTCGAGGGTCGCGCGGCTCTTGAAGCTGTCCTGGCTGCTCATGGCAGCCCTCTAACATGGGGGCCGCCCCGAATAAATGGCGAGGGCGGCGTTCGCCATCCCTATTTTTGCGGGTTCGGGGAACTCGATTGCGAAGAATCACCTGAAAACCAAAGAGGGGTCCGGGCTCGACCCTCTCGGCGCGGCGTTTGAAGTAGCCACGATAGATGTCGATGGCCTGGCCCTGCCGTGACTGAGCGGGAGAGCGAGCGTGAACCACCATCTCAATCGAGATGAGAGCGTCGTGTTTTTCCTGCGGCAAGTGTTCGAAGAAGTCCTCGAGCCAGACCGTGACTCCCGGGAGACTACGGGCTCTGATCCACTCCGCCTGGGCGGTCGAAAGGGCGACACTGTGGGCACCTGAGGGAACCCTTCAGACCGAAATCCCCAGTCGACCACCGTCCCGTCAGCTGCCCGGAAACGCCCTACGCACATTGCTCAACAATTGTGATATAGGTCCCGCTCTCAAAGCGCCTTTCGGCGCGCAGCACGAGGGAACCGAAATGGCCGCGAAGAAACGAAGCTCCCGAAAACCTGCCGGTGGACGAGGGAGCGCCGAGGCGATCGAAAAGCGGCGAACGGCCCGGCAGCTCAATACGCTCTTGTCCGACGGATCCGGCCCCAAGAAGCTGGACGGGCGTACGGAAAAGCGGCGCAAGCGTCTGATCGCGGAGCTCAAGAAAGGCAAGAGCGGAACCCCCCTCAAGGCCATCGATGTCGTCTCCCACGTGAACGAATTGATGGAGATTGGCGAGACCTTGGCTTCCCTCAAGAAGCAGGGAGTGAAACCCCGGAAGACCGACGTCACCCCGGAGGTCCTCGAAACCGCCGCACGGACGCAAGAAGCGTACGAATTTCGTGCCGATGCCTGGCGCATGCTGGGCATCACCCTCGAAGGCAAGAAGGACAAAAAGCGCACTCCGGGACGTCCCCGGGGGGCTCAAACGCCCCGTAAACGCAAGACCCGCTAGGGGCGGGGCTTCTATTTGGGATCCAATGTCGTTCAATTGCGTCAGTCGCCGAGCGCGCCCGGAGGGGCAGGCCGAAGGAATACCAAAGGTATTTCGAGGTCGGCCCCGAGGACGTAAGCCGGCGAATGGCGTGAGTGAGCGGCATTGGCGCTAAGGGCGACTTTACAAGTGGTGCGTGGTTGGTTAGATACCCCGCTGTCCGAGTTCGGGCGCCGTGGCCAAGTGGTAAGGCAGAGGTTTGCAAAACCTCCATTCACCAGTTCGAATCTGGTCGGCGCCTCCAGTTTCTACCCCCGTAGGCTCGATTGAACGCCGCCAAGCGTTCAGCCGGGCTTGCCCCGGAGGGTGAAGCCGCTCCCGACGCCCGCGAAGGCGCGGTGGTCGGCGCCCTAGTCGGCGCCCTCGGAGGGCTCCTCCTAGCGGTCCAGGATCTGGCCGGGACCTTTGTGGTGAGCCCCCCGGAACTCCGGGCCGAGGTCTTCCTGCGAGCCCTCGCGACGACTGCCCCGGTTGGGGCTGTCGTGGGGGCGAGCCTCGCCTTCGTGGTGGCGGCGACACGCCGACGACTGGGGACGAGACCAACCGACCCGAAGCCCCCGGCAGTCCCTGGACCCCGCTCCCGGCGAGACCGCTTCCTCGAGACCCTCCCCCTCGTGGTGCTCGCGAGCCCAGCCGTCGCGACGGTGGCCTGGCTGCTCTTCAGCGGTGGGGCGATGTCTCGGCTCGCGCACCGCCCGGCCCTCAGCGGCGCCGCCTTCATCGCGCTCCTCGCGATGCTCTCCCTCACCCTCGCCGCCGGCGCTGCCATCATGAGCTGGGCGAGGGCGAGTCGGCTTCGGCGGGGCCTGACGGCCGGCCTCTTCATCGCGGCGAGCTTCGGCCTCGCGCGCGCCGACCAGTACCTCTTCCCGGGGCTCTACCACTACCTCCACGGGTGCCTGACGGCCATGGCCTTCGGCGCCGCCTACATCGCGATAGCCCCCCTCGTACACCGCCTCCAGCCACGAACGCGCACCGGGCCATTGCTGCTCTTCACCCTGGCGGCGACCATGATGGTGAATCTCTCGACCCTCGACGCCTCGGCGACGGTTCGGTCCGGGCTCTTCGATCCCCGAGCCAGCCACGTGCGCTCGCTGCTCTTGGCGATGGAGCCCATGTTGTCGCCTGCGGCTCGGGTCCCGCCGGGTGCAATAGCCCGGGCAAGGGCTGCCCGAGCGCGGCGCCAGAGAGCTCGGGAATCGAGGGATCTCCCGAGCTGGGAAGGGGCCCACGTGCTCCTGATCACCATCGACGCGCTGCGCCCCGACCACCTCGGCCTGAACGGCTACGACCGCCCTACGTCACCGGCCCTCGACCGTCTCGCCGAAGAGTCGGTCGTCTTCGAGCGGGCGTACGCCCAGGCGCCGCATTCGAGCTACTCCCTCAGCTCGCTCATGACGAGCGAGTACCTCCACGAGGTCACCGAAGCCCGGGGCACCCTCCCCGAAGCGACCCTCGCCAGCGCCCTTTCGGCGGTGGGCTACCGAACGTCGGCGCTATTCCCCCTCGGGATATTTCACACCGAAGGCGAACACCTCACGGCCTACTCGGAATCTCGTTTCCGATTCACCCACACGGACACCCGAGACCTCGACGCGCGAGGGAGGACCGACGCCGCAATCGAAGAACTGAACGAAGTCGTCCGGAGCGGCGAGCCAGCGAGCTTCACCTGGGTACACTACTTCGACGCCCACGAGCCCTACCGCGACACCCACTTCGGGACGTCGGACATCGACCGCTACGACTCGGAGATCCGCCGCGTAGACCACGAGCTCGAGCGCCTCTTGGCCGCCGCCGAGGAAGTTCTAGCCGGCGAAACCATCGTCGTGGTGACAGCCGACCACGGCGAAGAGTTCCGGGACCATGGCGGCGTTTATCACGGCTTCACGCTTTACGAGGAGCAGGTCCGCGTCCCCTTGTTGATCCGCGCGCCGGGCCTTGCCCCGCGCCGCATCGCAGCGCCGGTCGAGCTCGTCGATGTCGCCCCGAC
>QMMC01000541.1 GCA_003647065.1 Deltaproteobacteria bacterium
ACATCGTGTGGCGCTTGCACAGCGCGACCATCGTCTCGGCATCCACGGCGGCCTCCTCCGAAAGCTGGAGGATAGCCCCAGAACGGGCTCCGGCACTGATTCCTTCGAGATTCCGAGTGCCTCCCCACTCGGCTGCGAGCTCTTCAGGTGGTTAGAGATATGAACCTCATCGACTACACGCGAATCTACCCGCTCCGTCCCCCGGCCGAGCCCGCAGCTAGCCGCAGACTGCGCTCGACTCGCAGACGAGGGCGCCCACGGTGGCGCGGGTGCAGCTGGTGAGGGGCCCGCAGAGGATGGTGCAGTCGGCGCCGCTCCGGCATTCCATTTCGCAGGTCGAGCCGCTCGCGGGGTCGCAGTAGAGGACGCAAGTCGCGTTGTTGGAGGACCGCATCATGCAGGCCTCTCCGGGGCCGCAGGCGTGGGTGCAGGTGCTGCTCGCGGAGCAGAGGCAGGCGTCTGCGGCGGCGCAGGTCAGGTCGATGCCGGCGTCGGCCGGGGGCCAGGGGCCGGCGTCCGTCGCCGTGCCCGAATCCGTCGCCGTGCCCGAATCCGTCGCCGTGCCCGAATCCGTCGCCGTGCCCGAATCCGTCGCCGTGCCGGAATCTGCGGCGTCGGGGCCTCCGTGCGCATCGAGACGGTCGAAGGACACGCGGCCACAGCCGACTGCGAGGAGCAGGACACTCAGGACGACCGTGAAGCGCCGCTCCCTCATTCGGCTCTTAGCGTAGCACGCCGCAGGAGGCTGTTTGTTGTCTCCGCATAGGCGTACGATGGCGCACGGGGGGTTGGCGCTCCCATGCGATTTCCCGGTGGCGAGAATTTACGGATCGCCCGTTCTACGAAATACGCGCCTCCGTCCCGACGTAGTCAATCCAGGAGGGCTGTGAGGCGCGGCATAGTTCAATGTCGCCGTGCGTCGACTCTGTGGTGATTCGACGCCACTCGGCGTGAACGGGCCGCCACAAACGCCCCCCCCGCGAGCCCGAATAGCGCCAGAGCTTGGCCCTGGCGCCTCCCCGCTTGGCGGCATGCATCATGCACAGCCGCCGCTTCATGGCTCACCGCGGTGTCACTCTGCTTCTCTTGTTCTTCACGGGCGTGCTCGTGGTTGGGCTCCGCCCACGTGGTGTGCAGGCGCAAGAACGCGGCTCGGACGAACCGCGAGCGGCGTTCGTATTTGCCGAGCTCGGAGTCGGCGCAAACATCACCGGTGGGGTCGGTTTTGCGACCGGCCTCACGTTGGGAGTCGGAGGCCGCCTCTCCCCCACACCGTTCTCTTTCTATGCGATAGGTGACGTCGCATTTTCGGCGTCCCGCACGGAGGGAATGCGCGAGTCCGGCGCCTATCAACACCGGTCTCAGCGCTGGGACTTTGGCCTGGGTTTTCGCCTCTATCTCGGTGACCTTCCTCTCTACGGGGCGTCCCCCAACATCCGACTCAGCCTATTCGTGGACGCCGTGGTCGGTCCTTCGATGGCGACCTCTCGGCTCGATGCCTCCGGAATCGCCGCTCGGGAGTCCGTTTTGGACACGGCCGCCATCGGGTTCGGCGCCGGGATGCTGCTTCGATTGACGCGGCGATTCGCCGTCGGGATTCGCGCCAAGGTCACCTACAGCCTCGACGAGATCACCCTGCTCAATCTCGTGGATGACGGCGATCCCCAAGCCCCGGTTCAGGTGATGTTGACCGGGAGATGGCATCTGTAGCGCGAAGCCCCCGCTTCACAGCCTCCCTGGACTGATCGCGTTGTCGGTGATGAGGGGGATGTTCCGGTCGCTCGCGTCGAAGCGATAGATGCCGAAGGGCCGGGCGGCGAGGACGGAGAGCCGCGTGAAGAGCCGGGCGAGTCAGAAACCTTCGAGAACAATCTTGCCGCGGGTGGTGCCGCTTTCGATCTGGGCATGCACCTTGCGCAAGGTGGCTGCGTCGATCTTGCCGGCGACTTCGGTGACGGTGGAGCGAATGCGTCCCGCGTCCACCAGGGAGGCGACTTCGTCGAGGAGCTTGCCCTGCTCGTCCATGTCGGGGGTACTGAAGAGTGAGCGCGTGAACATCAGCTCCCAGTGGAGCGAGACGGTCTTGCGCTTGAACGGCATGAAATCGAGACCCGGTGGGTCGTCGATGAGGCCAAAGCGACCTTGGGGCGCAATGAGCTCGATGATGTCTTTGACGTGCTTGTCCGTCTGCGTGGTCGAAAAGACGAAGCCAGGAGCGCCGAGATCGAGAGCTGCGACCTGGGGGGCGAGGGGCTGGTGGTGATCGACCACGTGATGGGCGCCGCACTCCTTCACCCAGCTCTGAGTTTCTGGGCGAGAAGCCGTGGCAATGATCGTGAGGTCCGTCAGGGCGCGCAGGAGCTGGATGGTGATCGAACCGACCCCCCCTGCGCCGCCAATGACCAAAATCGTATCGCCTCCTTGAGCCGTGGGGCGATTGACCTCGAGGCGATCGAAGAGCATCTCCCAAGCGGTGATCGCGGTGAGGGGGAGTGCGGCGGCCTCCGCGTCGCTCAGAGTGCCGGGCTTGTTGCCGACGATGCGTTCGTCAACGAGATGAAATTCGCTGTTGGTGCCCGGTCGAACCAGCGAACCCGCGTAGTAGACCGCGTCACCCGGCTTGAACTTCTGCACCTCGCCGCCGACCGCCTCGACCACGCCCGCTGCATCGAACCCGAGGACCTTCCACGCGTCTCCTTCGGCGCCCTGGCGGGCCCGGAGCTTCGCATCGACTGGGTTGACCGAGACAGCGTTCACCTTGACCAGAAGGTCACGCCCCTCGGCCCGGGGAGTGTCGAGGGTGACGTCGAGGAGGGCGTCTTCGCGGTCGATGGGACCGGGGGTTTTGTAGCCAACCGCTTTCATGAACCAGTCTCCGACGCTACGCGGCGCGTCTATGCCGAGCCAGACGCCACGAGTCTGTGCGGATACTCAGCTTCGCGATTCTGAAACGAAAGGACCTCTGGTCTCACGACCACGCCCTGGTCGATCACGACGGCGCGACGAATCGTCTCGTTCTCGTTCCAGTGGTCGCGACCCGCCAGCACCGACGGCAGATGCACGACCAGGGCCGCAGAGATCGAGCGAGATGCGCTCTCCCACAGATAGGAGGGGGTGTGGTCGACGCCGTAGTAGTCGACGGTTCCGAATCTGAACATCGGCTCGTCGAAGGTAGTCGGCTTGGCGAAGGAGAATCCCATGCCCTCGTCGCAGCTGACATCGACGATCAGACAGCGCTTCTTCAGAAGCGGAACTTCGTCTGCGGTCACGAACATGAGTGGGTTGTCTGGGTTCTGATAGATCCCGTTCACGATGATGTCGGCTTCACCGAGGAGGTCGAGGAAGGGTCGCTCCGTGCCGTCGTGATCTACCACCAGCTGACGCGGCTCTCCCGCCTCGCCCTGCCGAACGCGGACGTAGTGACAGCCGGGGACCTCCTCGCGCACATAGTGGTCGGGGCGCTGGATGCAGATGGTGATGTCGTTGAAGCCGTGAGCCTGGAGTGCGTAGGCGGCCCCCCTACTCACGGCGCCAAAGCTGATGATGACCACCTTGCGCTGCTTGCCGTAGTGCCCGTCGATCCCTCTCAGCTGGAGGGCGTGCAAGACCCCGCAATAGCCAGCCAGCTCGTTGTTCTTGTAGAAGGTGTGGCGGCCTTGGTGCCCATCGGGGCCCCAGACGAACATGTCCTCGAAGGCGATGAGGCTCTGGCGGCGGTCGATGGCCACCTGGGTCATCGCCTGTTGCTGCACGCAGTGGGGCCAACCCCAGAGAAGGCCGCCTTCCCGGAGCAGCTCGAGATCGGCGGTCTCGGGCTTGGCGAGGATTACCGATCCCAGGTCGGCCAGGAGTTCCTCGCGGGTCGCCGTGCCACCCGTCTGCTGGGCGAGCTCGGCGTCCGAGATTCCGAGTGCCTCCCCGTAGCCCTCCTCAAAGACCAACTGCCTTCGTACGGATTCCGAGAGCCGCCCCAGATGGTCGGGGTGAATAGGAATCCGCTGTTCGTTTTCCTTGTTCGATGTGCCGATGACTCCGAGTTTCAACTATGACCTCCGCCTGTTAGCGGTAGACACCGCGCCGGGAGCCTCGCAGCTTTGAGGCGAAACGCGAAGAGGAGTATCCGCTTGCACAGCGCGACCATCGTCTCGGCATGCGCGGCGAAGACCTGAGCTACCATCGCGCGCATGAAAATCTATCTGGAGTTCGTGGAGGGCGCGTCTTCCAAGTTCTGGACCGTCGAGGTCGATGGCGAGCGCCATACCGTCACCTACGGCCGGATCGGCTCCGACGGTCAGTCCAAGACCAAGAGCTTCGGAACCGAGGACGAGGCGAACGCGGACGCCGAGAAGCAGGCCGCCAAGAAGCGCAAGAAGGGCTACGTCGACGTTGAGCCGGGTGCGACTGGGGGCTCGTCACCGAAGGCCGCCGCGAAGACCAAGAAGGCCACTGCGAAGCCCGCGGGAAAATCGGATGGCAAGTCGCCGAAGAAGGCCAGCGTGAAGCCTGCCAAGGCCAAGGCTCCGTCAGCCCGCACTCTCAAGAGCTTCTTCAAGGCGATGCGCGAGGGCAATCTCGATCGGGTCACGGCCGAGCTCGACCGCGCGATCGACCCCAACACCCAGTTCGACATCCAGGGCGACGACGAGCCCTGGTCTCTGCTGTACCACGCCGTGTTCCACCGACAGGACGAGGTCGCCAACTGCTTGCTCGACCGTGGCGCCACGGCGAGCTTCGGCACCGCCGGCGGGAGTTCACCGCTGCACCATGTCAGAGGTGCAGCGCTGACCGAGCGACTCATCGCGGCGGGCGCGGATCCGAACACCGCGTCGTCCCATGGCGCGCGTCCCCTGCACTGCACCGACGATGTCGAGGTCGCGCGGGTGTTGCTGGATGCGGGGGCCGAGGTGGATGCCGAGTACAAGGGCGGCGGGACGCCCTATGAGCGCACGACCGATGTTGCGATGCGCGCGCTGCTGCTCGAGCGTGGCTCTCGGGGGCTGCTTGCTACGGAGGGGGTGCCCTACCCGGTCGACAGCGAGACGGTCTCGTTCGACAAGGTCGATGCGAGCCGCGGTGCCATGGGCCTCGATCACGAGGGCGCTCTGTGGTTCTGCGGCTACGCTGGGTTCTTCCGCGTGACCGACGAGGTTGTGCGCTATATGCCGCCCGGTAGCCCCGCCGTGGACGCAGTGGCCTCGGCCCATGGCGTGGTCTACCTCGCGACCAACCAGGGCCTGCTCGCGTTTCGCGACGGGAAGTTCCGCCAGTACACGCCCAACGACTCACCGCTCCACGACGGTCATATCACCGGCATGTTCATTGTCGACGACGAGGTCTACCTCATCGGTTACGAGAGCGGAGCCAAGGCCAAGCATGTATCGGTGTTCGACGGAGAGTCGTGGCGGCTGCTGCGACCAGGTCACGAGTTACCCGAGAAATGTGATGTGCACGGCGTCATGCGAGACGCGGCCGGGCGATTGGTGCTCGCCGACCGCGAAGACGGCGGTATCTACACGCTCACTGGCGACAGCTGGGTTCGCGACGACCTAGGCAAACGGACCTTCACCCCCAAGGTCTACGTCATGGCCAGTCACGAGGGGGTCGACTATTTCGGGACGCACTCCGGGTTGCTGCG
>QMMC01000542.1 GCA_003647065.1 Deltaproteobacteria bacterium
GGCGGGACATCGGGAACACCTGACGTTAGCTCGTAAGCTCCGTCGTGGCACGGCACAGCCGCGCCATGGCTCCCGGGCCCGCTCTTTCTCTTCCTTTTGGGAGTATGACGCCCGTGCTACCGTACGATATCCAGGGAACGCACGAGCCATGACGACGGTGACCGAGGCAGCCAAGCGCCTCATTGGCAACGATGACGAGGAGGCCCTCGAGGGGGGCGACCTCGGCCTTCTGTGCCGTGATCCGCTGCTGGCCCAGCAGCTGGCTCGACGCATCGCGGAGGTCACCCAGGACGTTGCGCCGGGTCGCCATTGGAGCATCGAAGACATCCGGGACGTCTTCGAAGTCGCTTGCCGCGGGCCCCAGCGCGACTCGGTGCAAATCCTCGAGGGACGCTTCTTTCGTAAGCGCCTCCGCGAGCAGTGTGCCCTCGGTGAGCGCTACGGTGACCCGTTTGCCCTCATGGTCGTCAAGCTCGCGAGGACGACCGACGGCCCGGCCCTCTCCGACAGTATCCTCGACGCCATCACCGACAGGCTCCGGCGTACCGATATGGTCTTTCTCTACAAACGTCGTTTTGGGATCATCTTGCCGCGCATGCGCGCCGTGTCTCTCGGGCCCCTGATTGGCCGCGTCGAAAAGCTCATCGGCGTGGGGGCCGGCGAGGAGCATGTCGATTCTGTGGCAACTCTCGTGTATCCCGACCCTGAGTACTCAGATACCCAGTCCGTGCTGGATTGGGCCGAGGACCAGCTACGAGAGATTTGAAGCGCGCCCGCAGGCGTCAGCCGGCACCGCGAACTCCATGATCAACGACGAGGTCCTCATCGATGGAAAGTACCGTCTCGGCGAGATCGCAGCCGAGACGTCTACCTCCGTCGT
The DNA here is from genome assembly GCA_003647065.1 of Deltaproteobacteria bacterium. Lineage (GTDB taxonomy): Bacteria > Myxococcota_A > Polyangia > Polyangiales > B10-G4 > B10-G4. The sequence continues at coordinate 881 of QMMC01000542.1, forward strand.
CTACTACGCGAAGCACATCCGGATCGAGCGCGACGTCGAGGTCAAAATCCTCGCCGAGGGCCTGCTCGCCAACGTCGATGTGGCTGCCCGCCTGGTCCGGGAGGGGCGCATCGCTGGCAGCACGACCCATCGAAACATCCAGAGCGTCGTCGATTCGGGCATTCACGAGGACGGACGTCCGTTCATCGTCTACGAGGCGCTCGAGGGCTGGACCCTCGCAGACATCCTCGCCCAGAGCCCGGGCGGGGTCGGCGTCGAACGCGCGACGCAGCTGACCACCCAAATCCTCGAGGGCCTCGCCGCTCTCCACGAAGGGGGCGCCGTGCATCGGGCGATAAGCCCCCACGGCGTGGTGGTCGTGCCGGTCCGCGGCGGCGCCGAGATAGTGAAGCTGCGCGCGTTCCAGGACGCGACCTACGTCGATGAAGCGATACGCACGCCGGTCCGCCGCCCGGTCGCAGACACCTACCGGGCGCCGGAGATATCCGAAGGGAAGCCCCATGACGTGCGCTCGGACATTTTTGCCGTGGGGGTGCTCTACCGCATGCTGCTCACCGGAAGTCCCACCGGATGCCTGAGTGCGGTGCCGTCCCTCGTGCGTCGCGTCGTAGGCCAGGCGACTGCGGATGTCCCCGACGAGCGCTTCTGCGACGCGGACCTCTTCCTTTCGGTTCTGGCGGTGGTCCTCGACCACCCCGGCGCCGACGCTGCCGCCGAAGAACCCACCGACCCCCTCGCCGCGGATTTCGCGTACCTACGGCAGCGTGGGTTGGATCATGTCGAGGCCAGCGATGAAGACGCATCCCGGACGAACTACGGAGAGCCTCGCCTCGAGTTGCTCTCGACCCTCCTGGTGATCGAGGCTGTCTACAAGGTCCTCGGCCCGCGCTGGTCCGAGCTCGTGTCGCGGGTCCCCGAGGTGGACGGGCTGCTCCCGGGGTCGGGCAATACGTCGATCAACCGCGAGCGCGGCATCGAGGTCGAGCTCGTCGGCAGGATCCTCGCTGCCGTCGACGAAATTGTCGGCGAAGGCAACTGCGAGCTGCTCGTGAAGATCGGCGAACGCATGGGGCAGCGGGGCTTCACCCGACTGAACCCGGCGATTGGTGAGCTCGGCGGCCCCGATGACATCGCCGAGAGATTCACCGTCCTCTGGTCGACGCTCACCCGCCAGGGCAAGGGCGAAGTCCTCGACGCGGCTCCGGGCGAGGCGAGGCTGGCGGTTCGAGGGCAGGTCCTGCCGATCCTCGAGCTCACGGCCCTCGCCGCAGGCATCCTCCGCGGGATCCTCGAGCAGGTCGAGGCGCCCACTCCCCGGGTCCGGGTCCCCACCTGCGAGGCCCTTGGTGATGAAGCCACCATTTTCCGCCTGCGCTGGGACCCCTGGTAGGGACCTTCAACGGCCGGATTGCCAAACAATCCCGCCAACCAGTAGAGTGGGCCCCGCGGAAAGCCGCAAACCACCATGGGGGAGATCACCGGCACCGTCCTCGTCGACAAGTATCGGATCGATGGCCTACTCGGCCAGGGCGGCATGGGCTCCGTCTATCTTGGCGAGCATGTGCGGACCGGTCGCAAGGTCGCGGTCAAACTCCTCGACGAACGATTCCTGACCAATCCCAACGTGGTCCAGCGTTTCGGTCGGGAGGCTCGGGCAGCGAGCGCCATTCGGCACCCCGGCATCGTCGAGGTCCTCGACCTCGACCAGACGACCACCGGAGTGCCCTTCCTCGTGATGGAGCTGCTTCCGGGCTACACGCTCTCCACCCGGATCGAGACCAAGGACCGCCTGTCCCTCGACGAGACGATGATGGTCATGGGGCAGCTCCTCGAGGCCCTCGACGCGGCCCACGAGCACGGCGTGGTTCATCGCGACCTGAAGCCCGACAACATCATCCTGATCCCGCGCAAGCGTAGGGACCAGCTGGTAAAGATCCTCGACTTCGGCATCTCGCAGAAGGCCGACGAGCGGATCTCCAATCTGACCGTCGCGGGGACCGTGCTCGGTACGCCGCACTACATGGCGCCGGAGCAAGCTCTCGGAGATTCGGCGGTTGATCGGCGGGCCGACCTCTACTCGGCGGCCATCGTCATGTACGAGTGCCTGACCGGGGATGTGCCCTTCGACGCGGCGAATTACAACGCTCTGATCCAGGTCATCCTCAACGCCGCGCCGGACTCCCCGCGGGACCGCGGCGCCGACGTTGGGCCCGAGCTGGAAAAGGCGATTCTCGTCTGCCTCGACAAGAAAAAGGACCGACGCCCGAGCACCGCCCGAGAAATGCTCGCGTTCTTGCGGGCTGCACGAAACCGCGACGAGCTCGCCGGCGCGACTTCGAGGGTGGTCCCGGCGCCGGCCAAGGTGGCCCGGGCCAACCCCGCCTTGGCAATGACCGAATCCGGCGGGGAGATGTCGGCGGTTACGCCGACCCCAGCGCCCGCTGCGGCGGTAGACGCAGTCCCGGCCGCGGTCGCGGCCGCTCCTCCCTTGGCCCGGCCGAGCCTCGCCGACGGCGACCTGGTCATCGCCCCGAAGGCTCGCGCGCAGAGCTCGAAGAAACCCAGCAATCCTCCGGTCCCGAAGAAGGACGTGGACGAGGACTACGACCCGTTCATGGAGACCGGGGAGGGGGCTGGCAAACTGCAGCTCGACGAGTCGGTTCTCGCCGAACCGCGGACGTCCATCCGGCCGTCCCTCAGCCCCTCGTCGCCGGGGTTGCCTTCGCCCGTGCCGTCGTCCCCGGGCATGCCTTCGCCTTCGCCTCTCCCTCCGAGGAGCCCGGTGCCGACCCCGAGGCACGGCCGCGGCCAGGCGCCTCAGGTCAACACCTCTCGGCGACCGGCGGCGACGCTCGAGAAGAAGAGCAATCCGATCCTCTATCTGATCGGAGCCCTCGTGCTCATCGGCGGCGGGATCCTCGCGGCGCGTTTTGCGATGGCCGGGGACCCCGGCGACATCCCCGTCGTCGAGAGACCCGACGTGCCGGAGATCCAGCGTCCCGCCGACCCGCGGCCCGAGATTCCGAGCCACGGCCGGGTGACCGTCGACCTGTGGGGGACGCCTCCGGGGGCGTCGGTCCGCCTCGATGGGCTGCCCGCGGGGTCTTTCCCGATCCAGGTTCGGCGGGGTAGCAGTCACACCATCAAGATCTCGGCGATCGGCTACGCGGAGCGCGAGATCGAGTTCACCGCGACCGAAGACACTCGAATTCGGGGCAATTTGCGCCCCGCCACGGGGGCCGTGCCGTGAGCGCCTCGCCGTTCTATCCATAGATCTGCTTGCGCGAGACCATTGCCCCCGTACACTCGGGGCCGAGGAGTACGGGTGGAACGGACTAATCCCGAGGCGGTCTTCGATGCTTTTCTGCGGAACGCCAATGGCGATCGTGAGGAAGTGGTAGTTGTCGAGGAGGGTCGGATCCTTCCCCGAGACCAGGACGCTGGAGGCGTCCAAGAGGCACAAGGGGCCCCAGAGGTCCAAGAAGCCCAAGAAGCCCAAGAAGCCCAAGAGGTCACCCGCAATGAGCGGCCCCCCACGGACCTCTCCGAGGACGATCACCCGACCCAGCTCCGGCCCCACCCCGCGGGCCCCGAGGCCCCGTTCTCGGAGCAGACCGAGCCGGGCGCTCCGATCGTGCTCCTGACCGACGTGAAGAAGCGACCCGAAGGTTCCGAGACGGCTCGGACGGAGGAGCCCCGGTCCGTGGTCGCCCTGCGAAGCGACGAGATGATGCGCCTCGAGGCGCAGCTCGCCGTCCCTGACATCGCTCAGGTCCCCCGGCCTCTCGAGCCCCTCGCCGAGGGCAGCGAGGACGGACAGATCCCCGCGGGAGAGCTCGACCGCATCCTCTCCGACATGATGGTGCTGGTGCGCTACGGCCACCACGATGAGGTCCGTCGCCACCTCGAAGGGCTCACCCGCTCGTATCCCGAGGACGTCCTGCTTCTCCGACGAATCGTCGAGTTCCATGTCGCCAACGCCGACAGCGAAGGCGCCATCGACGCCCTCTTCCTGCTCGCGACCAGCCTCTTCGAGCGCCGCAACACCCTAGGCATGCGCCACGCCCTCGAGCAGGTCCTCGTGATCGAGCCCGAGAACCGCCGCGCCTACAAGTTGCTGGGGCTACTGGAACAGCGACCAGTAACCGCCACCGGCCACTAGGCAATCGCGCCCACTCACGCCATTCGCCGGCTTACGTCCTCGGCGCCGGCCTCGAAATACCTTTGGTATTCCTTCGGCCGACTCCTGCGGGCGCGCTCGGCGACTGACGCAAGTGGACGCGATTGCCCCACCTGAGTCCGCTGGGACTTGGGGACGCGTGGTTGCTTAATTGTCTTACGGTTGGCGCCGGCGGGGGTGCTCGGCGACTGACGCAAGTGGACGCGATTGCCCCACCTGAGTCAGCTGGGATGTGGGGACGCGTGGTTGCTTAATTGTCTTACGCGGGACTTGCGCGGGACTTGGGGACGCGTGGTTGCTGAATTGTCTTACGGTCGGGCGGGCCGGTGGTGGTTCGTCAGCTCGTCGGGTCGCCGTGGTCGCCGCCGGCGAGGTTGCTGAGGTTCATCAGCACCGTCGGGTACATGACGGCGAGGGTGGCGAAGCATTGGGCCGGGAGCCGGAGGAGCAGGACGTCGCTCGCGCTGCGTACGCCCAGCCGTGAGGGCTGCTGGGAGATGTTGGTGCGCTGGCCGAAGATGATGCCGGGGCCGACGCGCCGGGTTTCGTTGCTGACGAA
>QMMC01000543.1 GCA_003647065.1 Deltaproteobacteria bacterium
AGCAACCAGGAGAGCACCGCCATGCGGTCCCCGCGGGGCTCGCCCCGGTAGCGGTCTTCGAGGCAGTCGCCGAGCGAGCCTCGGCTCGCGCCCCGGGCCGCGGCGTCCGCTTGCATGTCGTAGGTCGCGGTGTCCGTGAGCGGGCGCCAGCGTCCCTCGGTCCAGACCGAGCGGGAGAGATGGGCCGCGAGCAGCTGGCGCTCCGGCTCTTCGATTTCGCCATCGATCGACATCGCTGCGCCCAGCACCTCGGCCACGCACTGGGCGCCCTCGAGGCCTGCGACGATGGCGCCGTTCTCGGTGAGCATGCCCGAGCCCCAGGGGCGAATCGTCGCGTCGACGTGTTCTCCGACCCCGCGGGTGACGGCGCGGGTGAGGACGACGTCGGCGATCATCGTGAGCCCGAGGGTCGCGTAGCCGAGGATCTGACGCGCGGCACCGACCCCCACTCTCCGGACGGTGGTCCGGGCGACGAGCTCGGCCCCTTCCCGATAGAGCCGAGCCAAGAGCGCATTGATCATCCGCCGGGACAACCTGCGCAGGAGCGCTCGCGGGTCGAGGACGCCGCCGACCCGGATGGCTATCTTGGCGAGGACCGGCAGGGCGAAGACGCCGCCGAAGAGCCCGCGCAGCTCGGGGATTTCGAGGGTGCTCATCACCGCACCGGTCACGAGCAGCAAGTTCTGACCCTCGCGGATGTCGATCCCGTAGGCCGCCGCGATCTCGATGGTCATGCGCATGCGGTGCCGAAAGTGCGCGATGGCCCCGTGGGCGATGCTCAGGGGGATGCCCGCGTAGGGGATCAGCGACTCGAGGTTGATCAGGATCTCGTCCCGGGTGGCGAGGTTCGTATAGCGATCGATGATCCGCGAGATGCGCGCCTCTCGCGGCTCGGAGAAGGGGAATTCCTCGTCCCAGACGTTCACGTCGACATCGAGGACGCCGGTGTGCTCCATCAAGAGCGCGTAGGTGTAGCCGAAGGGCCCGGTGCCTCGGAGCTCTCGGAGGCTGTCGATGACGTCCGGGTCCGTGAGGATGGATGGCAGATCCGACGAGGCGCGGCTCCCGTCGTCGGCCCGGTCGTCGCTGGCCGAGGCGCCGAGGGGCACGGCGTGGGCGCTCAAGTATCCGGTTGCGACGCGCCCGCCCGCTTCGCGGTGCACCGCGACGACCAGCGCGATGCGCTCGTCCTGGGTGAGCTCTGCGTCGGCGGAAGCGGCCCGGGCGCGCAGGGCGGGCAGGGCCTCGACCTCCGCCGGCTCGAGCTTGTGTCCGACCTCGTCGAGGGCGAGGAGCAGCGCCCGGGCTTGCTCGCCGTCGTCCCCGGCGCCCACGAGCAGGGCGTCCTGAGCCGAGAAGTAGCGCCGGAGGGCCTCGGAGTCTCTGCCGGGCCAGCACAGGAGCGCGCGGGCGTCGCAGAACCCGTCGGCCTTGTCTCCGAGGCCGAACTCGATCTCGGCATCGGTGGCGTCGTCGGCGGGTGCAATCGGCGCAGCGCAGCCCGCGGTCAGGACCGCCAAGAGCAGCGTCAGCTTCGCATCAATCACCCGCATGGCCACCTGCTCTGCAGGGGATGGGCCAGGTCGCTAGTTGGAGGATTCGGCGAATAGCGCAATGATTACTGACGCCTGTGCGCCAACTGGTCACCGGATTCGCCGCCTCCTTGGCTGGCCGTAGATCACAAAGAGTCACGGGGTGATACAAAAGGCTCGCAATTGTGTCACGCGGTGTTACGTATTGCTCATGTCGAAGAAAGCCGAGTCTCCGAGCCCTCCCGAGCCCTCGACCAAGGCGCGCAAGGAGAGGGTCCTCCACACCCGCATTCCGGCGGTCCTCGAGCAGGAGCTGAAGGACCTCGCTGAGAATCTCCGGGTCCCCGTCTCGAACGTCGTCCGGACAATCCTCGAAGACGCGGTCGACACCTTGGACGTCGTCGGGCGTCGGGCGGAGAACGAGCTGCGCGACGTCGCGGAGCGTCTTGGCGAGGGCCGAGGTCGCTTGCGCCGCGGACGGACAGAGGAGCCGCGCGCCGAAGCGCCGGTCATCGAGGCGCCCCTGGCGCGGGTCATCGGCTACCAGGCGCTACGCCTCGCGCGTGATGAGGCGTGCACGCTCTGTGGCGTCGCCCTGCCTCGCGGCACCGAGGCTCATCTCGGCATCCGAGACGACGGCGGGCCCCGGGTCCTCCTCGGCGACGAGTGCCTTCCATTTCGCGCCAAGCAGGGCGCTAGCGACCACGACCAAAGCGGCACTACGCCGCCGGAGGAAGAGTCATGAATACCAACGACAGCCGCAACGACAACCACAACGACAGCACCGGAAAGACCAACCAGGAATCCATCGAAGACGCAGTCGGCGCGGTCTTCCGCGTGGGGCGCATGTGGGCCAAGCACAGCCTCCAGGTGGCCAATCTCGCGCTGGAGGCGAGCGCAGAGACTCTCCGCGTCACCGCCGAGGCCCTTGCCGACGTCTCCGACCGAATCGACGAGCCGACCGACTGATAGCGATTGCGCGCATCGCGAGCCGGTCGCCTGGGCGGCGGGCCTCAGCTGGCGGCCATAGACAACGGGATTTCCGGGGAACCCGGCGCGGTTTTCGCTGTCCAACCGCCGCGCCATGCGATTGCCCCTCTCGGTCTTGTTCTGCGTGCTCGGTGCTGCGCTGTCCCCGCTGTCGGGGGCGGCGCAGCGGCAGGCGTCCGTGATGGTTGCGCCGGAGGACGTCAGGGAGACCCTCCATGAGGTCTCGGTCGTCTTTCGGGACGGCCTCGCCACAGTCACCGTCGACATGTCCTTCGCCCGCAGCGAATCCGGGCTGAGCCAGGTGTTCTACCGCTTGCCGGTGCCCGAGGGTGCGGAGCTATCGGCCTTCCGCGTCTGCAACGACCACGGCTGCCGACGCGGCCTCCCTGATTCCGGTGCCGGCGAGGCCTACGAGCTGTCCGTCTACGCGCCGGCGTCGAGGGGCGGGGGCATGCCGATCGGCACCGTCGCCCGGACCGGAGCCACGATCGACCTGCGCGTCGCCCCCCTCGGGCCCCGGGAGTCGGTGCGAGTTCAGGTGGAGTATCTCGTACCCACCGAACTCACCGGTGGTGTGGAGCGCCTCGACCTGCCCGCTCGCGAGCCGGGCCCGGCGCTTCGGCGAGCGACGGTGCGCCTCACCGCATCGGGATCGGCGACGGTCCGCATCGATGGACAAGCCGCACGCGTGGCCCGGACGATCGAGCTCGGGCGTGCCGTGCGCCTCGAAGCGTCGTTGGCCGTGGCCTCCGTCACGCGCTCTGTCATCTCGGTACGCTGCGGTGATGCAGAGTGCGGGCGTATCCGTATCGCCGCCGGGCCCCGCGCTGCCGCTCCGGTGTCGGCGAGCCTCCTCATCGACGTCTCTCCGTCCATGATCGATGTGCCCCCCGCCCGGCTCGGCGCCGCTCTTCGGGCGATCGCCGCGGTCCTCCCGCCGACATCGACCCTGCGTACCGTGCTCTTCGCGCGCCACGCGCGGTCCCTCGGCCCGGACCCTGAGCCGGCCCGCGCGGCCCTCGACCACGTCGCGCGGGTGCTCCGAGAGAGTCGACCCGAGAGCTGGCTCGGCCCCTCGACGCGCATCCAAAGCGCCTTGCCGATGCTCTTGCCACAGCGAGGGGAGCGCGCCCGTCCCGTCATTCTCGTCGGTGATGGAACGGTGTCCGGCAATCCCGAGACCTGGGCCGCGCTTCGTACGCTCGTCGCCTCGGGCGTGCAGATCACGGTCATCAACCTGGCGGACGGGCCGGTCGAAGCACTCCTCGCCGAGGCGGTGCGCCGTTCGGGCGGCCTGGTCGTCGATCTCGGCCCTCACCTCGACGATCCGGCGGAGGCCAGACGGCGCCTCGCCGCGGTCGTCGCGCCCATCGTCGTGGCGAACGTGTGGGTGGAGGCCGAGGCCGGGCGCATCCCCCTCGGCCCGCTCCGGTCTGGGGAAGAGCTGACGTGGGAGGGCAGGACGGGCCCCGCTGGGCCCGTCCTCGACGCGGGCATCCGAACGGCGGCGCGAGGGCCTCGAGGTGCCCAGGGTGTTCTGCGAGCGCAGGTCCGAGGCCTCGCGCTCCGGCTGGGTTCCCAGTTCTCGGACGCCTTCGTGCCTGGCGACACCCTCACCGCAGTGCAGGCACGCGACCTCTCGCTCGTGCGGAAACGAGGAGTGGTCGGCGTGATGCGGCAGGGACGGAGCGGGGCCGGCCTGCCCGCGCCAGACCTGCGGGCGCGCATGCCGCGATTGCGCTGTGGCTGCCACATTCGAATCACCGGCGCCCTTTCGAGGGAGGTGCTCGCACGACGCATGCAGACGGTCGAGCCCCGGGTGAGGGGCTGCTTTCATCGAGCGCGGCGAGGACGGCCGGACTACCAGGCTCGAGTCACCTTTCACCTGGCCCTCGCGGGCAGGGAGGTCGAGAGTGCGCGCGTATCCGGTGAACTCACCCCCGACCTCGAGGCTTGCCTCCTGTCTGCGGTCGATCACCTGGAAATTCCGCGCACGCCGGGGCGGGTGCTCGTCAACTACCCGTTCGTGACCGAAGCTGCGCCTCGGACCGAGCCGATGTCGCTCCCAGACGACGTGGCCACCGTCGTGGATGCGCTCTTCTGAGCCGCTACGGCCGCTCGTCCGCGCCGAGGTCCGGGGCGCTCCCCGCGTCATGGGCGTCGCCGTCCATATCGACCCCGGCGGCGGCGCCGAGCGTCGCGCCCTGGTCGATGGCGACCGAGGCGCCGGCCGCGAGGTGGAAGTCGCGGCCGCCGACATCGACGAAGGTCGACCCGTCAACGCCCTCGGCGTTGTTCTCGACCCTGCCGGTGGCCCCGGCCCGAGTGCCAATCTGGCGCACCAGGTTGTTGCGGATGTCGACGTCCGTATTGGGAAAGCGGTAGTCGATCGACTTGTACCAACCGGTGGCCGCGGCCGTCGACCAGACGGTGTTGTGGTACACGCGGGCGCCCCGGGCTTGGTTGAGCTCGACGCCGGTGTCGTACCACTCGACGTCGCCGAAGATGACGTTGTTGCGAATCAAGCCGTCGTAGTGGCCGATGTAGCCCGCGCCCGGGTAGGGGTCGTCGGCGTAGTCGCGGCTGACGCCGTTTTCGATGAGCCCAAAGCCGATGCCGCGGGCGCAGTTCAGGATCGTATTGTTCTCGACCAAGGTGTCCCGGGAGCCGCTCCAGAAGTGCACCGCGTGCTCGGCGAGGCCTTCGCCTTCGCAGTAGATGTCGCGAAACTCGTTGTTGCGGACGACCCAGCCCCGGGCCGAGTGGGCGTCGATGCCGCCGGTGTAGCAACCGCCGGGGCTCCTCTCGATGTGGGGCCGCCCCGCATCGGTCAGCTGGAAAAACGAGCACTCGACGGCGCCGTCATCGACGAAAAATGCGCGACCGCCGCCGGTGTTGATCTTGATGAACTGCTCGCCACTGTCGATGAAGCGCATCCCGTAGATCCGGGTTCCGGTCACGTCTTCGCCGCTCCCGCTGGGATGCACGTGCACGAGGTGATCGGCCGCTCGCATGATGGTGAAGTGAGCGAGGGTGACGTCGTCGGCCTCGATGCTGATGAGCTCTCCCGGGCCGTAGTCTCCGTCGAAGACGAC
>QMMC01000544.1 GCA_003647065.1 Deltaproteobacteria bacterium
CCCTGGTTGCCAGACTCCTTGCGGCGGCTCGCGCCCTCGATGCAGGCGTCAGCGATACGCGAGGTGACGAGCTTGATGGAACGAATCGCGTCGTCGTTGCCCGGGATCACGAAGTCGATCTGGTCGGGATCGCAGTTCGTGTCGGTGAGGGCGACGATGGGCACGTGCAGCTTGCGGCCCTCGCGGACGGCGATGTGCTCGTTGTGGGGGTCGACGACGAAGATGACGCTGGGAAGAGCGTTCATCATCTTGATGCCGCCGATGAACTTCTCGAGCTTGTCCTTCTCGCGACGAAGGCGGATGCCTTCCTTCTTGGCGAGCAACTCGAGCTCGCCGTCTTCGTCCTGACGCTCGAGCTCGCGGAGGCGCTCGATGGCGGTCTTGACGGTACGGAAGTTGGTGAGCGTGCCGCCGAGCCAGCGGCCGGTGCAGTAGAACTGGCCGGCGCGGGTGGCCTCTTCGCCGATGATCTCCGCCGCCTGACGCTTGGTGCCCACGAAGAGCACGTGGCCGCCGCGAGAGACCGCATCGGAGACGAACTGGTAGGCGCGCTTGAAGAGCTGCGCCGTCTGGTCGAGGTCGATGATGTGGATGCCGTTACGCGCGCCGTAGATGTACGGGCGCATGCGCGGGTTCCAGCGCTTGGTCTGGTGGCCGAAGTGCACGCCGGCGTCGATGAGGGCGCGGAGGCCGATCGGAAGATCGCCGCTCGCGACGTGGGATGCGTCCCCGAGGAGCGCGAGGCCGGGAGCCTCGTTGGACGCGGGGGCAGCTTCGGCAGGGGCGGCCTCGGCGGCGGCCTCGGCGGGAGCCTCGGCAGCGGGTGCCTCCTCGACGGGGGGCGGCGCTTCGATGGCCGGGGGTGCTTCGGCGGCAGGGGCGGCTTCGGCGGCAGGGGCGGCTTCGGCGGCAGGAGCGGCTTCGGCGGCAGGGGCAGGAGCAGCGGCTTCGGGGGCCGGGGCGGCGGTATTCTCTACGGCCTCATCGGCCGGGGTCTGATTTTCGGACATAGTTTCCTCCGGTTAAACCACCACCCTCGCGGACGAGAACCCCCGAGGGGGCACCGGCTCGGCCGTTTGAATCGAGAAGTGTGTGTAATTTCGGGCGCTTTCGCAGGGTGCTCGAGCGTCCGGCTCCTTAGGGAGCGGCGGCGATATACCACGCGTCCCCAGGGAGTCCAATCGAACCCCGGTCGGACCCCGGTTCCCCCGATGGACGCGCTCCGGGACTTCGCGGAGGGGCCGCATCGGCCTATGCTCTCCTTCTCATGAACTCCGTTGGCCGCGCAGCCGTCGCCCTCACCCTGGTCTTTGCCCTCCTATCCGTCACGACCGGAGCGGCCGCCCAAAGCGCCCAAGACGCTGGCCAGGCGCCCTCGGCGCTGCCGATCGTGGTGACCGGGGTCGGCGCCGTCGGGCTCATCCTCGGCGGTGTCTTCGCCGCGGCCGCCTCTGGAGCCTATGACTCGGCCGAGAGCGACCCGGTCCACGAGAGCGCCGCCGGCAGCCTCGACAGCGCCAATACCTTCACCACCCTCGCGAACACGATGTGGGTCCTCGGGGGCTCCCTGATGCTCATCGGCGTGAGCTGGTTGGCGGTCGAGTTCACCCGGCCGAGCAGGACCGGACTGACCGCCCGCCTCGAAATCGGCCCCGGCTCCCTGAGCCTCGCCGGCAGTTTCAACTAGAGCACAGCTCGAGAATGCGACCGAGAATCGCGCCGCGCGGCGTGGTCGGATGCCGCGTCCGCGAGGCGAGGAAATGCAAAGTATTTTCGAGTTGAGGGGATGGCGGCAGACGGCCGCGCCCCGCAAGCGAGGCGACTGGAGCATTCTCGAGATGTGCTCTGATCAGTCGCCGGTGCCCGTGGGCACGAACATCAGGTCGTCGGTGACGAGGATCTTGTCGAGCTGCACCGTCGCCTCACGGCGATAGATGTCCAAGGTGATCACGCCGGCCGTCAGGACGTAGTCGGTCGGTGGAAGCGCCATGTCGGCGTCGTCGTGCACGTCGTCCCAGCCCCACTCGGTCATCGTCGGGATGGTATTCCAGCGCGAGCAGCCGGCAGCGGTTGGAGGGTCGACGTCGACGCAGACCCAAAACGAATCGGCGCTCTCGCCCGAGGCGATGGCCCGGCCCCAGATTCGGTAAGTGCCGTCGAAGGGGATCGTGATTTCGAAGGAGGCCTTGCCGTCGGGGCCGGGCACCGTGCCGTCGGGGCCCGGGCTCGCCGCCGAGATGTACTCACCGCCCGACGCCATGGCGTCGGTGCCGACCATCATCTCCGTATCGAGGGTCGCCGCCTCGGCTTCGAACCAGAGCTTGACCATGCCGGGCACCATCACGCCAGAGTCGTCCATCGCGCCCGAGTCTGCCGGCGCGCCGGTGTCGCCCATCGCCGAATCCGATGCGCCGGTATCCACGGCGGCGGAGTCCCCGACCCCGCTATCGGCCGCCCCGGGCCCCTCGGCGACGCAGACATTCATCGACGTATCGCAGACCCACCCTTCCGCGCAGGGGCATTCCTTGTCGTCTAAGTCCACCGCCCGGGGGTTGAGGCAGCCGCCGAGTACGAAAGCGGGTACCAGCACTGCGATCCAAGGCAATAGGCGTATCGACATGCGCAACACCGTACCATGGGCGCCGTGCCTCGCATGCCTACGCTGAAGCTCCGCCGCCCCCTCGAACGCGCCGTCCATCGAGGCCACCCCTGGCTCTACGCCGATGCCCTCGACCGCCGCGGCTCCACCGGGGACGTGGTCACGGTCCTCGACCGGCGCGGGCGCTTCCTCGCACGCGGCATCGCCACCGACGGCCCCATCGCGGTACGCGTCCTGACCACCATGGACGAACCGATCGACGAAGCCTTCTTCCAACGGCGCATCACCGCCGCGGCGACGCTCCGGGACCGGGTCGTACCGCCAAACACCAACGCCTACCGCTTGCTGCACGGGGAAGGGGACCGCCTCGCCGGGGTGGTCGTCGACGTCTACGGCTCGGCTGCCGTTCTCCGCTTCGACGCCGACGGAATCGCGAAGCACGAAGAGACCCTCGTGGGTCCGCTCCTCGAAGTCCTCGCCGCACGCGGGGTCAAAACGCTCCTGCGCAAGACTGGGCGCGGCCCAGATACACGGGTAGAGACCATCACGGGAGAGCCGCCGGACACGGTGGCCGTGACCGAGCACGGCATGATCCTCCTCGGGGATCTCGCCCGCGGGCAGAAGACCGGCCTCTTCCTCGACCACCGGGAGAGCCGCAAGCTCGTCCGAGACCTCGCCGAGGGGCTTCGGGTCCTCAACCTCTACGGCTACACCGGAGGCTTCTCCGTCGCGGCCGGCCTCGGCGGCGCCAAGCACGTCGACACAGTGGATCTCGCGGGGCCCGCGATCGATCTCGCAAACGAGACGTGGCTCCGAAACGGACTTCCCCCGGAGGCGCACCGGGGCCACCGGGGCGACGTGCGAGCCTTCCTCGACGAAGCCCAGAGCAAGACCTGGGATCTCATCGTCGCCGACCCGCCCAGCTTCGCGCCCCGCCACGACGCCCGGGACAACGCCCTCGCGACATACGAAAAGCTCCACCAAGCGTGCTTCGCGCGCCTCGAAGTAGGGGGCTACTACCTCGCTGGCTCGTGCTCGAGCCACATCACCCGAGACGACTTCGACGGCACCCTCGAGGAAGGGGCCCGGCGGGCTCGCTGCGTGACGCAAGTCCTCGGCCGCTGGGGTGCCCCGGCAGACCACCCCCGACTCTCGGCGTTCCCCGAGGGGGACTACCTGAAGGAAAGCCTGCTCCGCATCATCGACTGTGGCCCACGCGACGTCGGGCGGTCAGGCAGTGCTCGGACCCGCGGGTGAAGTCGCGGCAGGTCCTCGGCCGGTCCTCGTATACGACGCACATGTACGACGGGCCCGCCTTGTCTGCTTCTTCTGCCTTTTTGGCTTCTTGGGGTGGCTGCACCTCGAGAGCAGCGCAGCGCTCCCCTTCACGGCGTATCTCGTAGCCCCGGGGCCGCTTCGTGAGCAGGTCCGGGTGCAGCCGGACGAAGGGGTCCCGGGCCGAGACCTCGACTGCTCCGTAGGCCTCGCGGCAGCACGCACCACACTCGAGGCAAGACGGCTCGGGCTCCCACCGCGCGCAGCCCCCCCACTCGACCTCGACCCGAACGCCCGCGCCCTGCTCGCACCGGGGCACCGCTTTGCCTGGCCCCCGTAGCCGTTGCCAAGCGCAGTCACCGCATCGCCCCTGATCGGCGAAGGCGCCTTCGAGGCCGGTCGGGTGCGGCGGGATCGGAGCCTCGAAGCGGCTCCACAGGAGCTCCGGGGCGCTCACCGCGGCGGTGCCCACGGCTTCGGCAATCCGTTGAGTCGCGACGAGGGCGTGGGCCAGGTGAGGCCCCCACGGCGGTCGACCGACGCGGGCGGCGCCGCGGAGCGCGAGGACGGACGACGGATCCGTGCGCGGGGAGAAAGGATCCGCCGGAAGCGCGTCGTAGAATGCCCTGTGATCCGTCGTGGGCGCGAAGACTTGGCGTAGCCCGTGCGTCGCCGCGAGGGCAGCCTGAAGCCGAAGGCACGCGTACTCGCGGCCGAGGTCACGATCACTCTCGTTGTCGAGGTCCCAGTCCGGACGGTCGAAGGACTCGGGCCCTTCGATCAACGAATGGCAGAGCTCGTGGAAGATCATCTGAGAGAGGCAGTCGTCGGCGTCGAGGTGGGCCGCGCTCCCGATGAAGAGCGTGCCGGCGCCGTCGGTCGACGCATAGCAGTCGTCGCTCCGCTCGATGCGCAAGCCGATGCGCGCCGCGGCGTCCAGCCACACGACGTCCAGGGGATCGCGGTATCGATACGTAACCTCGCGCACGTCGGGGGAGTATACTCCGGGGACATGTCGGCCAAGCCTCAAGACCAGGATGAACTCCGAGAAAGGCTCGCCGAGAACCTCCGGCAAAACGTGAAGTACGTGCGCGAGCGCCGAGACATGACCCAAGCCCAGCTGGCAAAGAAGAGCGGCGTGCCCCGCTCGACGGTAGCCAATCTCGAGACCGGCGCCGCGAATCCGACGCTCTCGGTCCTGCACCGGGTCGCGACGGCCCTCGGCCTGAGCGTCGAAGAGCTGCTGAGCCCGCCCCGGGGCCGCCTCGAAGTGTTCCGCGCCGGTGAGCTGCCGACCGTGACCCGAGCCCGGGGAGCCGCCCGCGTAGACAAGCTGCTCCCGCACCCCATCCCGGGCATGGAGATCGATCGCATTCGCCTAGAGGCGGGAGCGCACATGCCGGGGGTGCCCCACCGAGCGGGCACCTCCGAGTACCTGGCCTGCGACGAGGGGCGCCTGACGCTCTGGACCAACGGCGAGCGAATCGACCTCGAAGCCGGCGACGTCGCGGCCTTCGCCGGAGACCAGCCGCACAGCTACCACAACGAAGGCGACGTGCCGGCGACCGGGTTCAGCGTCGTGACGCTCCGGCCGGGCCGCTAGTCGGCAAAAAGGCGGACCGGCGCCGGAGGCGACGTGGAGCTGGATTGCCGCGCTAGTCGGCAAAAAGGCGGACCGGCGCCGGAGGCGACGTGGAGCTGGATTGCCGCGCTAGTCGGC
>QMMC01000545.1 GCA_003647065.1 Deltaproteobacteria bacterium
CGAAGGCCGGTAAGAGCCATCTGATGCGCGGCAAGTCCGCCCGTCGGCTCCGCCGCCTCGAGAAGCACGACATGGTCGACAAGTCGGATCAGAAGCGCATGAAGCGCCTGATTCCCTATCTGTAGAGGAAAGCCATGCCGCGCGCAAAAAGAGGCTTTAAAGCCCGTCGTCGTCGTAATCGCATCATGAAGCACGCCCGGGGCTATTACGGCGCCCGTGGACGTACCTTCGCCAATGCCATCGAGCAGGTTCACAACGGCTGGGAAGACGCCTACGCCGGTCGTCGCCGCAAGAAGCGTGAGTACCGCCGCCTGTGGATCGTGCGCATCAACGCCGCTTCCCGTTTGCATGGGCTGAGCTACTCGAAGTTCATGCACCAGCTCAAGAACGCCAACATCGGTCTCGACCGTAAGGTGCTCGCGGACCTCGCCCTCAGCGACCCCGGCGGCTTCAAAGCTGTCGTCGACGCTACCGCTTAGTCCCCTTCAATAGAGAGGCCGTCGATGACGGACACCGACGCGGTCACCCGGTTCGAAGCGGGCCTTGCCGACGTGCGCGAGGCCTTCGGGTCTGCGTTCGGTGAGGCGGCGGACGAGCAATCGCTTCGCGCCGCAAACGCGAAGCTCACCGGCCCCGAGGGCACGCTCACGAAGCTGATGAAGCTCATGCGCGAGGTCCCTGGGGACCGCCGTCGTGAGTTCGGCCAGGCGGCCAACGCCCTCAAAGAGGAAGTGGCCGCCGCCTTCGACGGGGCGCTCGTCGCCCTGGCCCAGGCCGAGCGCGAGGCGGAACTCGCCGCCCCGCACATCGACGTGAGCCTTCCCGGGCGGCGCCCGAAGCCCGGGCGCCTGCACCCGATTACGAGGGTCACCATCGAGCTCGTCGACATCTTCACCGCCCTCGGCTTCGACGTCGCCCACGGCCCGGAGATCGACCTCTACGAATACAACTTCGACAAGCTCGGGTTCCCGCCGGACCACCCGGCGACGGACATGCAGGACAGCTTCTTCGTGAAGAGCGATGGAGCCCGCAGCATGCTGCGCACGCACACCTCGACCATTCAGGTGCGCGAGATGTTGAAGCGCAAGCCGCCCTTGGCGATCGTCGCCCCCGGTGCGGTCTACCGCCGCGACGACGACATCACCCACTCGCCGATGTTCTTTCAGATCGAGGGGCTCCTCGTCGACGAGAAGGTGAGCTTCGCCGACCTCAAGGGCGTGCTCACCCGTTTTGCCCAGCGCCTCTTCGGCCCGGACGTCGGCGTCCGCGGGCGGCCCAGCTACTTCCCCTTCGTCGAGCCCGGCGCCGAGATCGACATCTCCTGCGTCTTCTGCAAGCCCTGGGAGGGCGACGCCGCCCGGACCGCCGCGTGCCGCGTATGCAAGGGCACGGGGTGGCTCGAGATCCTGGGTTGCGGGATGGTTCATCCCGTCGTCTTCGAGTCCGTCGGCTACGACCCCGAGAAGTACACCGGCTTCGCGTTTGGCCTCGGTATCGATCGCATCGCGATGCTGAAGTACGGCATCAGCGACATCCGCATGCTCTACGAGAACGACGCTCGGTTCTTGGAGCAAATCGGATGACTAGGCGGTCCGCACACACGCGACAAACGGCCGATTCCGCAGGAGAGAGAGTCTGATGCTCGCTTCTTACAACTGGCTCGTCGAGCTGACCGGCGTCACGGCCTCTCCGCGGGAAGTCGCGGACAAACTCACCGGGGGCGGCCTCGAGGTCGAGGCGTTCGAGACCCGGGGCGAAGGCCTCGACTCCGTCGTCATCGCCGAGGTGCGTTCGAAGACCAAGGTCCCCGACAAGGACAAGCTCAGCCACGTCGTCGTCTTCGATGGTGAGGGTGAGGTCGACGTCATCTGCGGGGCGGCAAACGTGCCCGACCCGGGAAGGCGCGTGCTCTTCGCCCGCGTTGGCAGCGTGCTCCCGAACGGCATGGAGATAGGCGAGCGCAAGCTCGGCGGCGTGCTCTCCCGCGGCATGATCTGCTCGGAAGTTGAGCTCGAGATCGGCACCGGGGCGGAGGGCATCTTCGTCGTCCCGGCGGACATCGAGGCGGCCCCGGGGACGCCCATCGCCGACGCCCTCGGTCTGCGCGATACCATCTTCGAGCTGGGCCTCACGCCCAACCGCCCCGACGGGCTCGGCCACATCGGCCTCGCCCGGGACGTCGCCGTGCACTTCGGCCAGACGTTCACGCCCCCGGCCCCGCCGGAGCCCGCGCGCCGGGGGGACGGTGAGCTCGGCGTCTCGATCGAGGTAGCCGACGCCGATCGATGCCCACGCTACGGCGCGGGGTTGGTGCGCGGCGTCACCCTCGGGCCGTCTCCCTTCTGGCTCCGGTATCGCCTGCACTGCCTCGGCCTCCGTGCGATTCACAACGTCGTCGACGCGACGAACTACGTGCTCCTCGAGCACGGCCACCCGACTCACGCCTTCGACCAAGCTTCCGTGCGCAAACGAGCGATCGTCGTTCGCCTCGCGACCGACGGCGAGAAGATGACCACCCTCGACGAAGTCGAGCGCACGCTCACCGCCGACGACCTCTTGATCTGCGACGGCGAAGGGCCCGTGGCGGTCGCCGGGGTGATGGGCGGGGCCAACTCGGAGATCGGCGACGCGACCAGCGACGTCCTCGTCGAGTGCGCCTATTTCGCTCCGCGGTCGGTCCGTCGCACGGGGCGTCGCCTCGGGCTCCATACCGACGCGAGCCATCGCTTCGAGCGCGGCGTCGACCCGAACGGCGTGCCGCGGGTCTTGGCGCGCACGACGCAGCTCATCGCTGACCTCGCCGGCGGCGCCGTCATCGGTGCTGGCGTGGACGAGAACGCGCAGCCCATCGCGCCCCCGGTCATCGACTTCCGCCTCGACCGCTGCGATGCGCTGCTCGGGTTCGAGACCGCGCCCGCTGAAGCTGTGCGCATCTTCGAAGGGCTCGGCTTTTCGGTCGAGAAGACGGGCGAGCGCACCTTCCGGGTGACCGTGCCGACGTTCCGGCCAGACATCAGCCGCGAGGTCGATCTCACCGAAGAAGTCCTTCGTTTTAGGGGTTTTCCCCTCGTCCCGACGACGATCCCCCACGTGCGCCCGTCGGCGGACGGCACGCCTCTCGAGGTGCGCTTCGACCGCCTCACCCGGGGTATCGCGGCCATCGCCGGCCTCTATGAGGCCGTCAACTATGCCTTCGTCTCGCGTCCCGAGCTCGCCGCGGCCCGGGCACCGGAAGCTTCGGTGATCCTCGAGAATCCACTGTCCGAGGACCGGTCGGTGATGCGCACCTCGTTGCTCCCGGGTCTTGCCGCTGCCGCGGGACGTGCCCTTCGTCGGCAGGTCCAGCGCGTCACCCTCTTCGAGGTCGGCAATACGTTCACCGCCACGGACGGTGACCTTCCCCGCGAAGACCAAAGCCTCGCGTTCATCCTCGCGGGTCCCCGAGAGGCGTGGATCGGTGATGGCGAGGCCTTCGACTTCTACGACGGCAAGGGCTTCATCGAAGCCATCGTGGGCCCTCTCTGTCTCAGCGCCCCGGTGTTCTCCATCGACGACGAGCTTTCCGAGAAGGCGCCATGGTTTCACCCGCGGCGCCGCGCTGCGGTGGCCGTGCAGATCGACGGTGAGCACATCGCTCTCGGCTCCCTCGGAGAGCTGCATCCCGAAGTCGCCGAGGCCCTCGACCTCGACACCCGGGCAATCTACGCCGAGCTTTCGGTCCCAGCGCTCTTCCGTGCTCGGCAGGCGGTGGGCGACCCCCAGGCCAGCGCGTTGCCGCGCTTTCCTGCGGTGAACCGCGACATCGCGATGGAGCTCGACGAAGAGCATTCTGCCGGTGTTGTGGCCGATGCAATCCGCTACGCCGCCGGTGACTTAGTGGAGCAGGTACGGCTCTTCGACCTCTACCGCGGCGAGCAGGTCGCCGCGGGCAAGAAGAGCCTCGCCTTCCGCGTTACGTACCGAGATCCGGCCGCGACGCTGACCGACAAGAAGGTCGACAAGGCTCACGCCAGAGCCGCCAAGGCCATGAAGGCTCAATTTGCGGCGACCGTTCGCTGATTTGGCGAGGGCTGGTGTAAGCCCTTGAGATCAGCACCAAATCATGATTCGATGCAGCACGTTTTGGGAGGGGTCTCGATGACAAAAGCCGAAATCATCGACGCTGTTTACGAGAAAGTCGGAGGGTTCTCCAAGAAGGAGGCCGCCGAAATCGTAGAGGCCGTCTTCGACACCATGAAAGAGGTCCTCGCGGACGGGGAGAAGATCAAGATCTCCGGCTTCGGCAACTTCGTCGTGCGCGCCAAGAAGGAGCGCATCGGTCGCAACCCGCAGACCGGTTCGCCGATTCCCATCAGCGCGCGCAAAGTGCTGACCTTCAAGCCCAGCCAAGTGCTCAAGGGCGCCCTCAATCCCCACAAAGAAGAAGCGAAGCGCGCCGCCACCCCCGATGCCGGAGCGCCGGCCTCGGGCGACGAGGCCTGAGCCGGAAGGACTCCGTGGCGGCCCCGCTCCCGGATAAGCTCTTCTTCAAGATCGGCGAGGTTGCTCGCATCGTGGGTGTGAAGACCCACGTGCTTCGCTATTGGGAGACCGAGTTTTCCCAGCTGCGTCCGATGAAGACCCGGGGCAGCCACCGTCAGTATCGGCGCCGGGACGTCGAGCTCGCGGTTCAGATCAAACGCCTCCTGCACGATCAGGGCTTCACCATTCCCGGCGCGCGGCGGCGCCTCAAGGAGCTGGGGCAGGCGTCGGTCAAGAGCGAGGCCGACCCCGCGGCGGCCCGCGAGATGGCCCTCAAGACCGAGCTCCTCGGGGTCCGGGAGACCCTCGTCGGTCTGCTTGGCGAGCTCGACGCGATAGCTCAGGAGCCCGCTCCGGCGCCCCAGGCGGTGCGGGTCGAGAAGGTGACCGCTTCGGTGCCTGTGGGCGTTCGGCACCGCCGGACCTGAACGGGGCCGTTCGCGTTGCCGTTCGCGTTCGCGTTCGCGTTCGCGTTCGCGTTCGCGTTCGCGTTCGCGTTCGCGTTCGCGTTCGCGTTGGCGTTGGCGTTGGCGTTGGCGTTGGCGTTGGCGTTGGCGTTCCCGTTCCCGTCGCCGTTCCCGTGTCCGTCGCCGTGTCCGTGTCCGTGTCCGAAGCCGTTCCCGTGGGACGGCTCTTCTTCGCTGCGCTTCGAACTCGCCGGCGATGGGCGCGTAGGGCGTGATTGCTCCTTCGCTCGGGGCGCCTTGATGATGCCACCGTGCTCGGCCGCGTAAAGGCTCGGTCCCCCGCAGGGCGGGGGACGCGCCCGGCTGCGCCGGCTGACGGCCTTGACCCGACCTCCGCTCGGCGGCGCGGGGGCGGCTTCACGAGCGAAGGAGCTCTTCCATGAAGAACTTTCAGTGTTACCAACTTTCCCTTTCGGCGGTGCGGATGGTGCGGCCGTTGATTGAGGGGATCGAAGTCCATGATAGGGACTTGGGCCGGCAGCTCAGGCGATGCCTGAGTAGCGTTCCATTGAACGTCGCCGAGGGCAGTCGGTCGGCGGGGCGGAACCGGCAGGCCAGATACGCCAACGCGATGGGATCGGCGCGGGAGTCGGCGGCCTGTCTC
>QMMC01000546.1 GCA_003647065.1 Deltaproteobacteria bacterium
GGTCCTGAACCTAGCGCGTCTGCCAATTCCGCCACTTCGGCACCTGAAATCGGCACGAGTCGCAGAGTCTAGCCCGACCTTCTCACCAGGCTGAACGATTTTCGCCGGTCCCCGTCGTCCGTGGCTGCGTCGAGGTTCGGCGGAGACCCACGCGGGTCGCGGTTGCCCCGCCGCAGGAATTCATCGTGCCTTCCCGATCTTGATCGCGTCTCGAAGTTTCCCGAGCACAGTGGCCGGATTCTCCCCGCTGGCCTTGAGAACGATGGTGCCGTGTCGTTCCGAGGGAGCATCGCGCTTCGAGCGCAGGGCGAAGCGCTTCGCCGCCTCCTCGTCGGCGAATGCGAAGACGACCGCATTCGTTCCCTCGACGAGCGCCTTCACGCCGCCCCGGTAGCCAGCGAAAAGCGGCCGAGCGGCCTTCGCGCCGTCGAGTGCGGTGTATCGGGCCCTGAGTTCCAGTTCGCTCAGTGGTTCGGTGGCAACTCCGGGGAACGCCGCGGCCAGGACGCGCCCCTGTTGCGTTGCACGCCCAATGGCAGTGATCGCGGCTTCCGGTTGCGCGTTCCGTGGCAGGGTGGCGAAGTTCTTCTGAGCGCCTGAGTTCTCTCCTCTTCGCGCCGCCTGCCGGCGCGCCTTCTTCCTGCGTAGCAATCCCGCCGGGGCGGTGGGGAATGTGGTCAACCCGCAGGGTTGTCCAAGGCGGGGTGGGAAACGCGGAGCGTTTTCCATGCCGACGGCATTCTCCACGGCCCTCGTCCACATGCCGCCGTGGTTCCCGATCGACGCGTGAGCGGCCACCGCTTCTCGCGTAGGATCCCCTCGGGAAGGAAATGAGCCCACGGCGATGACCGTGGGCTCCAGCCGTCCGCCGGCGACCCTTCGTTTTCACAACACGCCGCCGACGGCACATTGACCGTTGACAGCGTGCCAGAGAAAGCCCCGGGATGCACGGAGAACCTTCGTGGTCGTTCCCTACCGACCCGGGCCGGACGGCCGCCTTCGTCCCGAGATCCCGGGCGAGGGACCGTGACGGAATGCCGGTGGCGGCCCGTGCAGGCTCGCCTTGGACCACTGGCGGGATCGAAAGACCGGGCCCCGCTTCCCGCTCCTGGTGATGCGCTGCCGAACCCACCGGCGGGGCTTCACGCTCTATCCGCCTGCCCACGTGCCGTACGGTCGCTACCCGGTCGCGCCGGTGTCGCCCGACGGAAGGGCGGCGGGGAAAGGGCTCGACCGCTTCGTCGGTACGATCTTCAAAGCCGCCCTCGACGCGTCCCGGGGCCTGGCCTGGCCAAGGGAGAGCGACGGCGGGCCGTGCTGGCCGAGCATGTGGCGCCGGCTCAAAGAATCCGAGGTCTGGCTCGGCGTCGCGCCCGGCCTTTGCGACAAGGAGCGGGAGGAGCGCGCGGCGGACCTGGATGTAGACCTCCTCCCGCTTCTCGAGGGTGCGGCTGCCATCCGCGCCGCGCCGGGCTACCGGAGCCGCGGGACGGCCATCGTGAGGATCCTCGATGAACTCCCTGCGGGCTTCCTCCTCCTTCCGCACATCCTCCGGGCGGGCCACGCCGCGGGGCTCATCGGCGAGCCCCTCGTCCCCGTCCATCCCGGCGGCCCGCTCCGTTCCCTGACCCGGGAACAAGGCGCCTCGATCCGCTCTTCTCCCGGCCGGGACCATCCACGAAAACGCGACGTTCCCTCCTCCCGCCGGGGCTCGTAATCTCCCGCGCCACGCCGGGAGATCACCATGGACAAGCCGTTCGACCTCGTCACCGACCCTGAAGCCCTCTTTCGTTTCCTCCTCGTCTCCCGTGTGCGGACCCTGGTGGGTGCCGGACGGCGGGTCACTCTGACGGTGCGCCGGTTGGCTGGGGAGGTCCACGTCGACTTCAAGGGCGCACGGAGAACGGTCGGCACCCGTACCCTCTTTCGCTGGCTCGCCGCCTACGACGCCGAGGGACTCTCAGGCCTCGTTCGGAAGACGAGGGAGGGAACGAAGAGCTCAGCCGTGCTGCCGGAGGAACTCCTCCTCTTCGCGAAGGCGGAGAAGAAGGACGACCCCCGGGCCTCGGTGCCCGAGCTCATCAAGAGGGCCCGAGCGCTGGGGGTCGTGAGGGAGGGGACCCGGATCGACCGGACCACCCTCTACCGGGCGCTTCTGCGGATGGGCGTCGAAACCAAACGTCCAAAGACTTCCGCCGGCGGCGACCAGCGCCGGTTCGCCTGGCCCCATCGCATGCAGATGCTCCTGGCCGACGGCAAGCACTTCCGCGCCGGAGCGAAGCGGCAGAAGAGAGTCGCGATCTTCTTCCTCGACGACGCCACCCGGATGGGGCTCGACGTGGTGGTGGGCACCTCCGAATCAACGGTGCTCTTCCTCACGGGGCTCCACCTCGTCTTCCGCCGCTACGGGAAGATGGCCATCGTCTTCCTCGACGGCGGACCGGGCTTCGTCTCCGGGGACACCGCCTGTGTGCTGGGGAACCTCGGCGTTCACCTCGTTTTCGGAACGGCGTACTACCCCGAGGGCCACGGAGCCGTCGAGAGGTTCAACCAGACCGCCAAGAAAGACATCCTGCGCCACCTCGACGGGCGCCCGGACGTGGACCCGGATCCCGGCGCCCTCACCCTCCGAATCCGGCACTGGCTCCGGACGATCTACAACCGTTCCCCCCACGAGTTCCTCGACGGCGCCACCCCGGAGGAACGGTTCCTCGAAGACGCGAAGCCCCTTCGGCTGCCCGAGAGCGAGGAGGATCTCTCCTCGCGCTTCTTCGTGACCGGGGAGCGCAAGGTCGGAAACGACCACGTCGTTCCTCTTTCCGGAGTCGACTACGAGACCCCGGCGGGCCATGCCGGCACTCGCGTCACCCTCTACCGCCACCTGCTCGAGGGCACCGTCCACATGCTTCACGAGGGCCGCCTGATCCGACTCTGGCCCGCCGACCTCGCGGAGAACGCGAAGAGCCGCCGGGCCAGGAAGGCGGCGAAGCTCCCCCCGAAGGGCCCAACCCGCGGGGCCGCCGACATCACCTTCGGAAACGACTTCATGCCCGTCGTCGATCCCGACGGCGGCTTCACCGACTTTCAAAACAAGGAGGAAGGACAATGAAGGATCTCATGGCCCGTTTCGGGCTTCACGCCCTGCCGTTCACCCGGGAGATCCCGGTTTCGCGTCGTTTCGCCCACCCCGTCTTCACCGAAGCGCTCGCGCTTCTTGCCGACACCGTCAAGAAGCGGATGTCCGCCGCCCTCATCGGCCCCGCGGGCACCGGGAAGAGCGCGCTGCTTCGGGCGCTGGTGGACGACCTTCCCGCCGCCCGCTACCGGACCCACTACGTGAAGGTGACGGATCTCTCGAAAAGGGACCTCTGCCGCGAGATCACCGCCGCCGCGGGCGCCACCCCGGCAGGCTCCTACCCCCGTCTCGTGAGAAACCTTCAGGAACGATTCGAGAACTCGCTCGGAACCGACGGACTGCGCACCGTCCTGATCCTCGACGACGCCCACGACGTGCGTCCCGACGTCCTTGCGGTCCTCCGGATCCTCACCAACTTCGACATGGACAGCCGCCTCGTGCTCTCCGTGATCCTCGCCGGCCAGCCCCCGCTCAGGGCCCTGCTCCGCCGGGACTCCCTCGAGGACGTGGCCCGGAGGCTCGCCGGGATCGCCACGCTCACCCCGCTGACCCGGGAGGAGACGAAGGACTATGTGACCCACCGCATGAACGTGGCCGGCGCGGAGACGATCCCGTTCACCGCCCAGGCCTTCGATGCGTTGTTCGAGATCGGCCGGGGGAATCTCCGGGCCACCGACGTCCTTGCTCTCGCCGCCCTCGAGACGGCCTTCGCGAAGGACGAGGAATCGGTGGACGCCAACCACGTCGCGGACGCACGGCGGCGGGTCATCCCTTGACCGAGCCGCTCCCGACCTGTCGGGTGGGAGACATCGAAGCCCGGCCCGAAGAAGACCGCTGGCTCGTCGAGGGGCTCTTCACCCGGCGGGCCGTCGGCGTGCTGGGAGGGCCCCCGAAGGCCTTCAAAACCTGGGTGGGGCTCGACATGGCGCTTTCCGTGGCGAGCGGCACCCCCTGCCTCTCCCGATTCCCGGTCAGGGAGACCGGACCGGTCCTCGCCTACCTCGCCGAGGACGCCGGCGAGGAGGTCAGGGCGCGGACCGCCGCCCTCGCCAAGGGGCGAGGGATCACCCTTGACGCTCTCGACCTCTTCGTGATCACCGCCCCCGTCCTCTGGCTCGATGACAGTGAGCACCGGGAACGCCTGAGAAGGACCATCGAGGAGATCCGCCCGAAACTCCTTCTCCTCGACCCGCTCGTCAGGCTCCACCGCCAGGACGAGAACGACGTCCGGGCCGTCTCCGGCCTCCTCGGCCACCTGCGCGAGTTGAACCGGACCTTCGATCTCGCGGTCCTGCTCGTCCATCACACGGCGAAGAAGGAGCGGGCCCACCCCGGGCAGTCCCTCCGCGGGTCGGGGGACATCTACGCCTGGCTGGACGCGGGGCTGTATCTCACGAAGAGGAAGGACGGGATTCTCCTCACCGTCGAGCACCGCTCGGCGAAGGCTCCCGAGCCGCTTTCCCTCTCTCTCGTGACCGAAAGCGGCGGCACGGCCCGCCTGATCGTCTCGGAGCTCGGCCCCGGGGAAGAACGGGAAGTGGCAGGCGACCTGGCGGCCGCGACGATCGACGAGATCGAAAGGGCCGCCGAACCCGTAACGAGGAGCGCACTCCGGGCTCGGCTCGGCGTGCGGAACGAGCGGATCGGCCGGATCCTCAAAGCCCTCGAGCGAAAGGGCAGCATCGAGAGGACGAACGGCGGTTGGTCGCTACGCCCCGCGGACCGGCGGCCGACCCGGGACCAGACCCTGGAGCTTCCTTTCGCCTGATCGGCGCCGCCCCGGTCGCGATCCACACCCCGCTCCCGCGGGGCGTTCCCACGTTCCCACCCCCAGGGGCACGGCGGAACGGAACGATCCTCGAGACGCGATCCGTGTACGCGACTCACTGCCAATCAGCCCGCAACGTGGATCACCCTCGGGCGTGCAACGCAACACTCGGCCTCCATGATCACGGTCTCGCCTTCCATCACCTCGACGAGGTTGTTCCGGTAGTCGAAGGAGAAGTCACAGGTCCCGTCGTCGATCAGGTTCCCGTTGTCGTCGTGGCTCCGGTTCGCCTGGCCGATCGCGGTGTACTGGTTCAGCGAGTTCGAGGTGTAGCTCACCGTGGAAGACTGGCCTCCGTCGGGCGTCGTGACCACCGAGGTCCGGTTCGACACGTCGTCCATGTTGAACTCGACCTTGTCCACGTA
Organism: Deltaproteobacteria bacterium; assembly: GCA_003647065.1. Taxonomy (GTDB): domain Bacteria; phylum Myxococcota_A; class Polyangia; order Polyangiales; family B10-G4; genus B10-G4. The sequence continues at coordinate 5,330 of QMMC01000546.1, forward strand.
GTCCTCGTCGCCGTCGTCCCAGACGCCGTCCGAAACCTCGTTCGACGGGTCGTCCGATCCGATGAGCGCGCCGGTCAGCCTGTAGGCCTCGTCGTAGCCGTATACGTCGCCCTTCCCGCCGTCGTGGCTTCGCGTCTCGAACAGCGGATTTCCCATCTTGTCGTAGTCGTAGCCGAAGCCGGCGAACTCCGTGGAACCGCTGTCCACGTGAGCCACCGAGGTCA
>QMMC01000547.1 GCA_003647065.1 Deltaproteobacteria bacterium
GGAAGAAGCGGCCCGGCTTCACCGCCGGGGCGGTGTAGACGCTAATGCCCGTCATGCAGTCGTAGGACTCGAAGGAGCTCGCCGTGCACTTGCCGCCGCCGCCCAGAGCGTCGACGACGAAGGTCGGCGTGTTGAACCCAGCGGTCATGCCGCGGATGTGCTTTTCGAGCTCGAGGGCGCGCTGCACCCGAGTCCTGAGCTCTTCGGTGCCCTCGACCAGGTCGTGCACGTACACGTAGTAGCCCTGCACATTGAGGTAGCTCATGCGCTTGACGAGCAAGCCCATCTTCTCTGGGGTGTCGTTCACTCCACGCTGCAGCACCGACTGGTTGCGGATCACGACGCCGTGCTCGAAGAAGCGGTTCAACGCGCGCTGGGTGATCTCGGTGATCTCGTTGGCGTTGTTGAAGTGGGTGTGGAGGACGACGTCCTTGTGCTCCCGGCGACCGCGCTCGACCACGCCGATGAGGGCCTTGAACCACGCATCGTCGGAAAGCACCTTCTGGGGCATGACCGCCGGCCCCTTGGAAGCGAAGCGCATGCGGCGGATGTGGGGGATGTCGAGGAGCCCGTGGCCGAGGGCCTCGATCTGCTCGGCCCGGAGGTTCCAGCTGTCGCCGCCGCTGATGACGATGTCTTCGATCTCGGGGCGGCTCCGGATGTAGGCGAAGATGCGGTCCCAGCGGTCGTTCTTGGCCTTCAGGCTGACCTTCTCGACGTTTTCCTGATCCGGCCCGACGGCGTAGCTGCGGGTGCAGAAGCGGCAATAGACGGGGCAGGTGTCGAGGGCGAGGAAGAGCGCCTTGTCGGCGTAGCGGTGGGTGAGGCCGGGGACCGGGGCGTCTTCTTGCTCGGCGAGGGAGTCGAGGGAGAGCTTCGGATGGTCCGGGAGGCGCGTCGTGCCGAGGGGCAGGAACTGAAGGCGCAGCGGGTCTTCGACGGGGTTCGACCAGTCGATGAGGCTGAGCAGGTAGGGGCTGATGCGCACCGCCATCGGGGCGAGGCGAAACCCCTCCCGGCAGTCCTCGATGAAGCCCTCGCTGACGACGCCCTGGAGCTTTTCGAAGAGCTTGTCCGCCTTGGTGATGGTGTTCTTCATCTGCCAGCGGTGGTCGAGGAACTGCTCCTCGGTGACCTCTTTGAACGCTGGGATCCGGCGCCAGAAGTCGCCGCCGAGGAGGTCCCGGTGCGCGAGATCTTCCGGCTCGACCGGCGGTCGGGCTTCGGGGAACTCGGCTTCGTCTCGCATCACGGGCAGGCTCATGGGTGACCCTTCAGGCTAGCCAGCAAGCAAAATGGCTGGCAGGCGCCTCTCTAGCATGGGCGGAAAGCCCCCGAAAGTTTGACTTGCCGGGGGCCCCGGGGCCAGGTGGAGGGCATGGACCAGGTCTGCTACCAAGAGCCCCTTCGAACCGCGCCCAGAGCTTCCCGCCCAACGCCCCGGAGCCCCTCGAAGACGACCCCCGTGAGGCAAGACGCGATGCAAGAAAACCTCATCTTCGTCATCTCCCCGCCCCGGGCCGGATCCACGCTCTTGCAGCGCATGGTCGGCTCCCATTCGGAGGTGTTCACCCACCCGGAACCGCACCTCATCACCCCCCTCGCCTACCTCGGCTACCACGACCGGGTCAAAGCGGCGCCCTACGACCACATCAACTCCGCCGAGGCGATGAAGCAGTTCGTCGATGGGCTGCCGCACGGCGAAGAAGACTACCTCGACGCCCTCCGGGCCTACGCCGACACCCTCTACGGGCGCATGCTCGGGGCGAGCGGCAAAGCGCGCTTCCTCGACAAGACTCCGGCCTACGGCCTGGTCCTGCCCTTCCTGACCAAGCTCTACCCCGAGGCGAAGTACGTGGTGCTCACCCGCCACCCCTTGGCGGTCTTCAGCTCCTACGCCAACAGCTTCTTCGAAGGCGACTGGAAAGAAGCGCGCAAGTACAACCCCGTCGTCGAGCGCTACGTGCCGGCGATGGCCAAGCTCCTCCGCGAGCGCCCCGTGCCGCTCCTCCACGTGCGCTACGAAGACCTGGTCCAAGACCCGGAGCGCCACCTCGAGCGCATCTTCGCCTTCGTGGGCCTCGAGAACGAACCCGAGGCGGTCGACTACGGGGACCGCTTCGAAGGGGCGAAGAAGGGCGCTGGAGACCCCATCGGCGCCGGACGCCACAAGCGACCGAACGCCGCGTCGGTGAACAAGTGGGCCGCCGAGGTCGCCGGCGACGAAGAGAAGCTCGCACTCTCCATCGACATGCTCTCGCAGCTCAGCGACGAGGACCTCGAAGCCTGGGGCAGCCCCCGGGAGACCCTCATGGCCCCCCTCGAAGAGGCCGGCAACGCCCCGGCGGCCAAGCGCATCAAGAACAACTACACGATGCAGCGGAGGGTCCTCTTGGCCCTACGCAACAACATCCACGACCGCCCCCACGGCAAGCTGATCGAGCGCGTGCGCTACTACTGCGACGTACTGCTTCGCGACAGCTTGTAAGAGCATCGTCACGAGGCAGATCGGGTCCATCACCCATTCACCTCGTGTGCCGCCGGGTTAGAGTGTCCGAGAGATGCCCCTGACCAACGTCATCGGCTTCGACGACGGCGCCTTCGCGCCGGGGCACCGGGGCGACGTGCTCCTCGTCGGCACCGTATTCTCCCGGACCCGCCTCGAGGGCGTGCTCACCTCGAAGGTCCGGCGCGACGGGCGCAACTCGACGGAGCGCATGATCGCCCTCGCGTCCGGATCGCGCTACCAAAACCACATCCGCGCCGTCCTGCTCCAAGGCATCGCCGTCGCGGGATTCAACGTAGTGGACGTGCATCGACTGGGCGCCGAACTCGACGTCCCCGTCCTGGTCGTCGCCCGTAAAGAGCCGAACTTCGAAAGCCTCCGCCGCGCCCTCGGCAAGGTTCCCGGGGGCACGCGAAAGTGGCGGCTGATGGAGGCCGCGGGACCCATGGAACGGCTGGGCCCGGTGTGGGTGCAGCGCATCGGCCTCGACCGGCGAGCGGCGCGGCAGCTCCTCGAAGCAACGACGCTCCACGGCAACCTCCCCGAACCGCTCCGGGTCGCCCATCTGATCGCCAGCGGCGTCACCCTCGGCGCGAGCACCCGGCGGGCCTGAAGCCGGCGGCGCCTGCTGGACCCGCCTGCCTACGCGATGGGAGCGCTCACCAGCAAGCGGGCAAGCACCGGCCCGGGCCGTCCGCCTCGCGGCAAGAGAGGTCGGGTCCGCACTGCGAGGAGCTTCGACACCGCGCTCCCTCGTCGAGGGGCGCCTCGCACGTGCCCGACCGGCAGAAACCCTCGCACTCGCCGAACTGCACGTCACCGTCGCACTCCTCGCCCGCCGGCAGAACCGCGCAGACACCGTCGCGGCAGGCGCCTTGCACACAGGGGAGCTCGGCCGAGCACGCAGCGCCCCGGTGAGGCAGGGGCACGCAGACCGCGCCGACACAGGCATGGAGCGCGATGCATCCCCCGACCTCGCAGGAGGCGCCGGCGACGCCGGTGGCGACGCAGGTCTCCTCGACGCAGCGCCCGCCGGGAGCGCAGGGCGCGGTCCGAGAACACGCCGAGCCGACGCCGGCTCCAGCGGCGCACAGCCCATCGCGGCAGACGTCGTCGCCGCCGCAGAGATCGCCGCCGAGGCTCGTGGCGCATGACTCACCGGGGCCGGCCGGGACCTGACACGCTCCGGCCGCGCCGCAGGCCAGAGGGTAGGCGCAGTCCGTGCGACGGCTGCAAGGCTGCCCCGACGTCGCGGGTGGGGCGCAGCTTCCACCCCGGCAGGTCAGACCGCGAGCGCACTCGCTGGGGCGCGCACAAACGTCACCCTCGTCCTGAACCACGCAGGACCCGGGGCACCTCGCCCCAACGGAACAGACTCCCTCTCGGCATGCGAGATCCGTCGCACAAGGTTGTCCCTCGAAGGCGCGCCCGACGAACGCGTCGTCACACCGTGTCAGGTCGACGGACGCGACGTTGCACGTAGCCGCGGATAGTTCGGCCAAGCACTCGCGAGCCACGGCGGGTTCGAAGTCCGTGGTCCCGGCAGAAAGGCCTGCGAGAAACTGCGCGCGAACCGCCTCCCGGCGCAGGGGATGGCATGAGACCTCACCAAAGGCTGCAGCGCCGAGCTTTGGCTCGCAGCGCACCAACCACGCGCAGAGCGTGCCGAAGAACTCGTCGAAGTACGTGTTCACATCGAGGGCGGCCGTGAGCGTCGCGTCTCCGGGAGCGGCGTCAGTCATCGCCGTCACATGGCCCTCGCCCCCACCGTCCAGTGAGACCATGGAGTCTCCGGGCGGCGCCGCGTCGTGGGCTGTCACCATGGGCGATGCGCAAGCCGGCGCGACGAGCGCGCCGATCATCACGACGAGGGTGAGTGTCCGAATGCGGTTCATGCATACCTCCAAGCTTTCACCGCACGGGTAGAACGGCCCGCCGGTTTCGGCCACGGAGAGAGTCAGAGGACTCGTCCCGGCTCTTCTCAAAGATCCTCGGAGGTTCTCGGAGTGGCGACCCGAAAGGGCACACCGCATATGCCCCCCGTTCCTGGCACTCAGGGTTGGCGCCGCCTCCCCGCAATGCGGCCCCGGTCGAGCTCGGTAGCTCGCGCCGGGGCCAATCGACCGACCCGGGTGTCCAGGAGCCCGTTGGATCAATCTTGGAACAAGTCATTCGCGTTCTGGCAATGCGCCCCTTCGTCACCCGCACCGCGCTCTTCGGCGCCGTGCTCCTCGGCGCCGCCATGGCGGGGGGCTGTTCCAACGACCCGACGCCCACGGCCGATTCGGGCGTGGGCGCTGACGCGACACCCGCCGATGGTGGCGAGGCCGACACCTCGAGGGCACCCGACACGGGGCCGGGCGAGCCCCAGGATGATGCAGCCACACCCGAGACGGGCCTCGGGGGGCGATGGCTCACAGCCGTGGCCAACCTGAGCGCGGAGTTCTGCCGCTGCGAAATCGCGGTCCGCGACTACGCGACGGTGGACGAATGCGCCCTCGCCGAAGGCAGCGCCGAAGGCGTTCGCGCGTGCGCTGACGAAGCCATGGTGGCGCACTCTTCCCGGCTCTCAGCGGGCTTCCGGTGCATCACCGAGGCCACCGAGGAGCAGGCCGCCTGCTTCCGAGCCCAGACGAGCTGCGACGTCGACGCCCTGAACGCGTGCGAGGCGGCCGCCAGCCCCACGATCGCAGCCTGCCCCGGGACTCCCGTCGGCGCCCTCGACGCCTTCTTCGCCGCCGTCGGCGAATGCGTGCGAGGAGCCACCAGACCCGCCGGAAGCGCCAGCGACTGCACCGAAATGCCGGCTGCAGAAGGTACGGGGGTGATCGCCCGCGGCAACACCGTAGGCGCGGGAAACGACTTCTCCGCAAGCTGTGCCGCCGGCGGCGACGTCGCCCCAGACGTGGGCTTCAGGTGGACGGCCCCCGCGTCCGGCACGTATCGCTTCGACACCTTCGGCTCGGGCTTCGACACCCAACTCATCGCTCTCGCCAGCTGCGACGGGGGCGTGGAACTCGGCTGCAACGACGAC
>QMMC01000548.1 GCA_003647065.1 Deltaproteobacteria bacterium
ACGCTACCGACGACGAGACCAATATCGTGGTTGTCTTCCACTAGGAGTCCGGTGGCCGTCAGTGCGACGCCCGCCTCCGCGTTGATGCCTCTTCCGAAAGTTCCGTCACTCGCCCGCGGCTGCGTACCCCGGACGACAACATCGTTCAGCGTCACCTCGGTGCCAGCATCGAGAATCAGCAAGCCCACATCGAGGACATGGTCGATGAGCACACCGTCGAGGACGAGGGCTCTACCCTCGCGGACCGAGACCCCCCGCTTCGGTGATGCTCCGAGGGTGAGGTCCCGAACCAGCGCTTCACCGGTGCCGTCGAGGACCGTCAACACATCCCGCGCGGCCCCGGCCGTTCCCGTAACGCGGGTATCGCGGACGCAGGCGCCGAGAACTCGAACCCCTTCCTTCACTGGGAGCGTGCCCGCATAGGCGCCCTTCCCGAGAGCAACCGTCGTTCCGGTGGCGAGCGTCGTCCAGCCAACCTCCGAGAGCGCGGCGTAGGGCGCGGCGAGGCTGCCGTCGCCGCCGGCCGCTGCGGCCGCATTCACGTACACCACCGATCCATCGGTCGGAAGATCCACCGCATAATCCCCCGTCGGACACGGCTCCCCGATTGGTCTGCACGCCGGCTCACCTGCGAAGTGCGCCTCCCCCGCGTCGCAGGTCCCCGGACCGTCAGCCGGATAGGGGTCGCATTCGGTGACGCCGTCGACGAGGACCTCGCGCCAGCCATCGGCGCACGGCGCCAGCATGAGCGGAGGGACCCCTTCGGCCAGCCAGGGGATTTCGGGTGGCGCGATGTCCACGCCGACGTCAGCGCCGCCGTCGGCTGCTCCATCCATGATCGCGCTATCGGCGATCGGTGCTTCGTCACCGCAACCGAGAGCCACCGCTAGCATCACGAGGAAGGCAACAGGGCCGAGACCACATCTCATCCCCGACGAGTTTAGCACGGCTCCTCGCTGAGACATCGTCTCCAGGAAGTCACCGAGGGGCGGCCGCAGTCGACGGTGCCACATGAGCCGATCCCGTCGCACTCGACGCGGCATGTCCCAGCGCCGCAGAGCACCCTCGACGTACAGGTGCCGCCCGCTTCACAGCCTTGCCGTACTGCTCGCGCTACAGCGAAGGCTCGTTTGCCGTACTTCGTAGAACGGGCGATCCGTAAACTTTCGCGGACTGCAATTCGCTTGATGATTCCCATCTGCGAGCCCCGCCACTTCAGTCGGAATGGTGGCACTATGGACTATGTTCTTTCACCCCTCACCGGGAGGTACGCTCGTCTCCCAAGACCTCTGCATCCTGTTCAACGGTGCCATGACGGGGTCGTCTATGAGTGAGGCGTCGTCGGTTTTTGCCACGAAGCGCAGCGTCATGATCGTTACCCACTCCGTCATCGACTGGAGCGTAGGAGTGTTTTCGAGGATCAGGGTCGATGGACCAGGGGTGGAGGCCTTCGAGAATGGCTGGCGCCACTATCTCAGCTCGGGTGACGTCACGGCGGACCTCGTGGAGTCTTCTCTGAGAGCCCAGCTTCCACCGGAGAACGTCATCGAGATCTCGTCGTTGAAAAAGTACAAGGTCAGGGTCGGGGCTCTGAACAACGGATTCTACTTCAAGCGGAGCGGCGCCTGGTTCTGGGACGGCTTCGCCCTTCGCTCTAACGAGATAGCGCGAACCCTCCAGACTTTCCTCGAGCCGAAGGCCTAAACCGTCATCAACACGGTGTATCGCCTGCCACCATCAGGCGAGAGTGATGTGGGCGGATAGTACTTGCTGAACACGGACTGTGACGACTCTGCCCCAGGTTCCCGAGTCGAGACGTATCGACTCGCATCCGCCCTCCAGACCCGAATCGTGTCCGTGCTCAGTCCGCGGTGCTCGGGCTGATCTCGTCGCTGATGATGTCGACCAAGAGGTCGTTCAAGAGCCACACCTTGAAGAGCCCGATGCTGGGCTCGATGTGGTCGCCGCCGATGCCGCTGTGGTTGGTCAGGAAGGTGTAGGTGCCGCCGGTGGTGACGGCGAGGAAACGCATCAGGAACTCGGTCTCCTTGTCGATTCCGCTCCCGGCGACGGGGATGATCTTGACGCCGTGGGCTGCAGCGGCGCGGTTGGCGTCGCGGAGGCGGGCCATCATCGCCTGGTCGTTGTGGGGCGGGGCGTCGAGGACCAAGAAGAGCAGTCGCGCGGTCGCGTGCTCGGACCAAGTGTGGTCGTTGATGGCGTCGGCGAGGGCCTGGTCGACGGCCTCGGGGAAGTCGCCGCCGCCGTTGGCGCTCTCCGCCGCGAGGGCCGCGAGGCCTGGGGCGGTGTCGTCGGCGAAGGGCTGCGAGCGCACGACGTAGGCGTCGCCGTCGTCGCGGTAGAAGTTCATCGAGAGGCGCAGGTCGAAGTTCTGGGCGGCTTCTTCCCGGGCCCGGGCGATCACGTCTTCGAGCTCGGCCTGGATGTACCAGAGCTCGTCGCCCATCGAGCCGGTCGTATCGACGACGAACATCAGGTCGAGGTTCGGGGTGCCCGCGGCCGGGGCGCCGGCGAGTTCGACGGGGATTTCACGGAAGATGGCCGGGTCCACGTCGGTGACGGTGGCCGTCGCGGTCCCCGCGGTGACGACGACCGAGAAGGGCCCCGTGTTTTCGGCGAAGAGCGAGGCGAAGAGCTCGGCCCGGCCCTGGCTGTCGGTGCGCGCCGAGAAGACCGCGGCCCCCGAGGCGTCCCGGAGCTCGACCGCGGCGTCGATGACGTTGGCGCCGGCGTTGCTCACCCGGACGGGCACCCGGAGCGTCGTCTCGTAGCCCCAGTGGGCCTGCATGCCGCCCCATTCCTCGCTGCTGGCGAGGGTGAGCCAGAGCTCCCAGTCGTCGAGGTCGCGCCACTCGCCTGCGGTGAGCTGGCCTGCGGGGACCTCTTCGATGCCGGTACAGCCCTCGCCGCACTCCTCGGCGGGGACCGGGGCGGGTTCCCCACCGGGGCCCTCGGCGCTGCCGCCGGAGCTACCGGGGGTGCCCATGGCTCCCGTCCCGTCTTCACCCTCGGCATAGGAGCCAGTATCGACGCCTCCAGTGCCGCCGGGCCCTGACACCCCGCGGCCGGACTCGTCGCTGTCAGCGGCACAGCCCCCGGTCATGGCGAGGGCCAAGATGAGAAGGGCGAATAGGCTGGTGTGGCGGCGCATGGGAGGACCTTTCGTCTAAGAGGACAAGAGGGTCTCCAGCAGGTTTGATGCCAAACGCGAGCCTATGAAACTCGGAGGAATTTCGCCGAAGCGTCCGTGCCAGCGTGTGCCGGGCCGGGCGTCTTCGCCCGCCCTGACTTCCCCCAGGAGCTTTCAGGGGTCGATGTTCGGAAATCGGAAAAGTGTGATCGGTGGTACAGTCGCGATTGGGGGTGCTGCTGATGCGTCTGTCTGTCTGTCTGTCTCCTTTTGAGCCTTCTTGCGGCGGTTTCGACCGCCGGTTGCATACCCCCGCCTCCTCCTCCGGGGTTCACTCCGCCGACCGATTCCGTTGTGGGCCCGGTGGAGCCGGACGCGCCGCCGCTCTTCATCACGCGGACTGAGAACCCGCTGATCATGGGGCGCGTGCCGTTGAGGCTCAGCTTGATGTCAATTGAGCGCATCGCCCCGAGTGACCCCTATTTTCACTCGGAGGAGCAGTTCTACGAACCCGACGGGGTGCGCGTCACGAGTCAAGCGTTCACGCGCGGGCCTACGACCCAACTCGCTTGGTTGGAGGTGCAGGCGAGGAAGCCTGCGGACGATGGCACGATCGCCGTGGACTTCGTGCGCAACTGGCCCTTCGTCGTGGGAGCAGCAAGCCTGCCATTTGGAGGGAGCCCGGTGGAGTTCGTCCTGGAGACCGTCCAAGGAAGGACCGCAACTCCACCGGCGGGTAGCATCCCGCCTCCGCTCGGTTTCGACGTCAGCGAGGTCGATCGTGTTCGCTACGCACTCGACCCCGATGTCCTGGTCCTGCCGATACATGTCGTGGCTTTCACCGATCCGAACGGTTCCGTCCTTTCTTTCGGCGGCAGCTCGGAGGTCTTGGAGGAATCGTTGCGTCAGTTCGTGGATCCCGGCGGAGCTACTCAGCTTTCGGCCATTCGAACAGATGACGGGCGCGAGGCGAAGCAACTGGCCCATGTCGCGCTAAACCGCCGGTTTTCGGAGAATGCGGTGGACGGCTATTGGTACCAATGCGGGATCCAGTTTCACCTCGAGAAGATTGAGCTCATCGCGCAGGAGGATGAGCTCGAGCGACGGCTCACGGTGATGACGACGAATCCTTGCAACCGCCGTCAAGAGCCGCTCGCGAACTACTTCCCAGGGGGGCTGACTGGTCCACCCGTCGACTCTTCGATGCAGGCCATTCCGGTATACGTAGGCGGGACTATTCGTACCGAGATATTTGGAGGTCTTGCTGGTGCGACATGCGGCAGCGGCAACCCAACGTGCAACCCGTATCCGCGCGGCAGCGCCGATGACCTGATCATGATCGATGGTCGCGCGGGACTCACGGGCCGGAGGTGGGTGCTCGCCCATGAGATAGGACACTTTCTGGGGCTCGACCACGAGGGAGATCGGGTGTGCCAGGGCGATCTCGAGCCGACCAATCTCATGCGGACTTCCGGGCCCGAGTACGAGGACCCGTCTGAGGTGACCCTATCGGCCGTGCAATGCGAGCGCGCCCGCTGCCTCGCGGCCACCTTCCTTCACCAGTGGGGCCACGTGCCCATGAGCCGACAGGAGGAAGAATGCGCGGCTTTCACGCCATAGCGGTCGGTGTCTCCTGTGCGGTGAGCCTCGTCGGGTGTTTCCTCGATCACGGCGCTCCCCCTGTCGAGGACGCCGGCTTCGACGTACCCGACGCCGGTCCCTGCGCGCCGGGTGCGCCCTGTGATTGCCGGGCCGCAGAGCTGGTCCCGTCGGGCACACACATCGTGGGGGCCAACATCGAGGATGCCTGCGACTTCCGAGATGATTTTCGATGTACGTTCTTCGGCGGGCCGGCACACCTAGCGGTACTCACCCGTGCGGTCTTCGTCGCCCGCTATGAAGCGTCTAGCGGGTGCTGGGCCCGATGCGTCCGCGAGGGAGCGTGCCGTGCCGAAGCCGCGGCCGGATGTGCTGACGGAGAGTGCGGGCCCTTGATGGCGGGGTATTGGCGTGACCCGGACCGTGCGCTCTTGCCAGCCATCAACCTCACCTACCGGGGCGCGACCGAATACTGTTCGTTTCTGGGCGGACGATTGCCGACCAACGCGGAGTGGGAAAAGGCCGCCCGCGGGGAAGAGGGACGCCGCTGGCCGTGGGCTGGGGTACCGGACGACCCACTCAATATCGATCGCACGGAGCTCGCGGAAATGCATGCCCTGTGGGTCGAGGGTCCTATCCCCGCCCACCGAGACCAAACTGCCGTTGGTACCGACTTCATCATTCCCATCGACAGCTTCCCCGAGGGCCGGGGTATCTACGGCCACTACGGTCTCATGGGCAATGCTTGGGAGTGGGTCTTCGACTGGATGGAGT
>QMMC01000549.1 GCA_003647065.1 Deltaproteobacteria bacterium
GTCCTCAGCCTTCGCTTCGGCCTCGTCTTCGTCCTCGGCTTTGTCCTCAGCCTTCGCTTCGGCTTCAGCTTCAGCTTTGTCCTCGGCTTCGGCTTTTTCTTCGGCCTGCGCTTCGTCCTCGGCGGAGCTTTCTCCGCTGGCGTGGGCCCCTTCGTCGCCACCGCGGTCACGGGCGTGACTCGTCTCGGCGTCCTGATCGAAATCCTCGTCGGCGCCCACGACATCGTGACCCGCCGCGACCGCGACCTGGCCCTTGGCCGGGAACTGGATGACGTTGCTCTGCTCGGCCGATTGCGCCGAAGTCGCGGCCTCGGTTTCCCGGCTCTGCTTGGACTTCCGCGCGCGTTTCCTCCGCCTGCCCTTCCTCGCCATCGCTCCCTCTTCCTCCCCCGATTCCGTCTCTTCGCCCGGGGCGACGCCGGCTTCGGTCCGCTCTGGGTCGTCGCTCGGCGATGTCGATTTTTCCACCGAGTCGGTCGCTGCCTCGGCCGACTCGTCTGTCTTCGTATTCGTGTCCCCTGAGGTCTGGGTCTCTATCGGAGTCTCGACCAGGGGTTCTCTTTGCTTCTCTGGAGGCGTCTTGTCCTGTGACGCCCTGGCGACCTCTGCCACCTCTGCCGCCTCTGCAGGCTCTGTTCCACCCTCGGCGGGGGTAGATTCCTCAATATTTGTCTCCGCCGCGGCTTCGTCCGCGGCACGCTCCGGCACATCGGGCTCATCGCCACCGACCGCACCGTCAGTTTCCGCACGTCCGTCGTGAGGCAAGGGGCCCGGCAGGGGGCTCAGGTCGTCCCCCGGAACAACGCCGGAATGCATGTCCTCGGCAAACTCCGAGTCGTCTTCATCCTCCCCCGGCTCTTCCGGCGGCGGGTCCGAAACGAGCTCCATGTCGTCGAGGGAGGCATACAGCGCCCCGGTCCGACCGGTGTCGAAGATCAGCCCCTCGAAGTAGAGCTTCGATATGGCGTTCAGGGTCTCGAGGTCGTCCCCCCCGGCCGCGTCGACGACCGACATGAACGACCGGGTCCCATCGAAGTGCTTGAGGATGTCGTTGATTTCGTCAGGGATCTCGGCGAGGCGTTCGACGAGTTCTTCGCCCGAGACCTCGAAGATGCTCGAGAGCGGAGGCATCTGCTCGAGCAATCGCCCCCACTCGTCGAGGCGACGCATGCCCTCCATCAAGAGCCCCTGGGTCGCCGTCTTCACGCGGCGTTCGCGGTCGACGGTCGAGCGGAAGTCCACCTCGAACCGCCCCTCGTTCCAGACCAGGAACCGATAAACCGCTGCATTGCCGATCATCCGGCCGAGTTCGGCATCGAGGACCTGGCCCTGGTGGAAGTAGATAGCCCCGCTCTGCTCTCCCGAGGACAGATGGAGCACCCCGCTCTTTCGACTGATGTCGATGGTCTGGAGCAGGTCGACGAGGCCCATGTCGGTCAGCGAGCCGGTGAACCGGGTAGCCTTTCCGCGGCCCCCGCCGATGCCCTCGCGCTGCTTGCGTTGGAGCTCGAGGTTCACCCGGGTGATGACCTCTTTGATGTAGATGGGCTTGGTCAGGTACTCGACGCCGAGCTCGAGGCCCCGGACTTTGCTCTCGATCGAGGTGTCGCTAGACAGGAAAACGAAGGGAATGTCCTTCGATTCCTCGTCTCCCCGGAGCAGCTCGACCAGCTCGAAGCCGTCCATGGCGGGAAGCCGAGTATCGGAAAGGATGAGGTCCGGGGAGGACAGCAGGACCATCTCGAGCGCCGTTTCGGCGTCGGAGACCGCAGTAATGCTGTAGCCAGCCTTGCGTAGACTGACTTCGAGGACGCGCCTACTGCGTGGATCGGCATCCACGAGGAGCAAATTCTGCTTAGCCACGGACTCCCTTCTCGAAAAGCTTGGACAGTCTGAGGATGGTCACCTTGGGGTGTCAAGGCATGGACTGGGCCAGAGGTCCCCTGCGGGTGATCCTTGACCCATCTAGATGGGCACGATTATCGTCTCGCCTAGCTCCCGTGGTCGGGAGCTGTGCCCGCAAGGGGAGGATCGATTTCCATGAGCTTCGCGAACCACTTCCGAACGACCCTGGTGCTCTTCGGCGTCTCGACCCTCCTGGCGGGATTAAGCATCGGCTGCGGAGAAGAAGGCGGCGAGATGGCCATCCTCGACGTGATGCCCCGCGAAGGCAGCATCGTCGGTGACCAGCCCGTGCAGATCACAGGCGTGAACTTCCGCTCGGACATCGGCTACCGCGTCTATTTCGGCAACAAGAAGGCAACATCGGTCACCGTCATCAACCCCGAAACCCTCGTCGTGGTGACCCCCGAGCACATCGAGGAGGGTCCGGTCGAGATCACCGTGCTCGCCGACAACGGCCCGGCCTTCTCGGTCCAAGGCGGCTACGCCTACGTCGACCAGGCCAACGCAGTACAGCCCGGCGATGAGACCCGCGGCAACTTGGCGTACTGAATCCCGCCCACTCACGCCATCCGCCGGCTTTCGTCCTCGGCACCTCGGTCGACGTACTCTAGGTACGTCTCTGTCGGCGCCTGCGGGCGCGCTCGGCGGCTGACGCAAGTGGACGAGATTCCCAAACACACACGCTCACGCCATTCGCCGGCGATCCTCCTCGGTCCGCCGCTACGACGCCCCACGCTCGCCACCCGGCCACACGCTCGCGAAAAAGTGTCGCATGGGTCGTGAGACCCAAGCGAGGTCGTGCCGGTCGCGAGCAGCCCGCGCAGGCGACATTAAGTCGCTGAGCAGGCAGCGCAGCGAGCGGTGCGAGATCGCGCCGGGTATCGCGGCCCAGGCGATACTTTTTTACCGGGGCCATGCGAGCATGATTACTACTGCGATGGAGTTCGACGGCGTGTCCGGGCGGCTGCCCTGAGCTACTCCGATGCCTAGGTAGCGGAGGTCGGGGTCGAAGGTCGGCTCGAGGCTGCCCGCTTCGTCGACCTGCGACACGACGACCATCAGCCCTCCGACGCGGGAAAAGGCGATCGAAAAGCGGCGCAGGCTGGCGCTCGCGTCGTCGACGACGTCTTGCTGGGAGAGGTCGGGCTCGTCCATGTATTGGTCGGCGCCTCGCTGGGCCGCGCGCGCGAGATTGGGGTCGATCTCGATCGGAGGGGCCCCCCGGCGGCGCCGGTTGGTATTGATGAGTTCGACGAGGCGAGCGACCGCCCCGTCGAGGTCGACCTCGCTGTTCATGCGCAGGAAGAGCTCGGTCGCGACGAAGGCTCGACGATCGCTCTCCTCCTCGACGACGACTCCCACCCCGACGTGGGTCACGTCCGGGTTGAGGATGTTCGCGCGGTGGGCCGGGCTGGACATCAGGCCGCGGTGAATCTCCTGGGCGCTATAGCCCCGACCGATGTTCTCGAGGATGAGCCCACTGGCCAAGCCGGCCCGGCGAACCCGGTCCGGGGCGCCTCCGGTCGTGGGCGAGTCGTGGCCCACGAAGCCGTGATCGACCATGTCGCGGCTGTGGGCTAGGCCGACAGCGTCGAGCTCGTCGACCCGAGCGAGGGGCGAGGCTCCGACGGACTCGCGGGATTCGTTGAGCAGCGCGACCAGCCGAGAGGAGACGTCCCCCGGCTCCCCGCCCTCTTCTTCGCCGCCTCGGAGGGTGACGGATGTCGGGGCGGGGGTGCCCACGTAGATGGGAAAATTGGCGATCACCGTGTGGCCCCGAGGCCCCTCGGCGAGCAACTCGACTCGGTAGACACCGGAGTCCTCCGTGGGAATGGACAGCTCGAAGCGGGGCCCCTGGCCGTCGGTCAGCCGTGAGGTCGCTCCGTCGGGCCCGGTGACGGCCAAGACCGGCGAACTGTGAGCACCGGTCAGGCGCCCGGCGAGGCGCACCGTGTCCCCGGCGCGCACCTCCCGGGGCACCTCGTCGAACTCGACGAAGCGCCAGGAGAGGGTCACCACCGCCAGGGTCAGGCCCTGGCGCGGGA
Organism: Deltaproteobacteria bacterium; assembly: GCA_003647065.1. Classification (GTDB taxonomy): domain Bacteria; phylum Myxococcota_A; class Polyangia; order Polyangiales; family B10-G4; genus B10-G4. The sequence continues at coordinate 3,951 of QMMC01000549.1, forward strand.
TCACCGCGGCTCCGAAGTGCGTGTAGGGATGCCGGGCGAGGCGCTGGCCGATGCTGTCTCGGACCCCTGCCTCCAACATCGCGGCGTCGGGCTGGCCGAGGATGATCAGATGGGGCGTCGGCTCGACGATGCCGAGGTGCTGTGCGAAAAACGCGGTCACCTCGTGGGGCGGCGGCGTGCCTCCCTCACCGAGGTGCTCGGCGACCCAGGCCGCGAGGAGGGCGAGGCGGCCGTCTCCCTCGAGGGTGGTGTCGCTCTCCTCGGCGGCCCGCAGGATGCCGCGCTCGATCCCGTCGGCGCCCGCGACATCATCGACGACCGGGTCCGGAGAGCTGCTGGTCGAGTAATGCGAGGCTCCTGGCGCAGGAGCTTCGACAACGACCGTCGCCGTCCTCCCCCGAAGCATGCCCGAGCTTCCACCCCCGCATCCAACCGAGGCCACCAAGGCAACGAGAAGCGGGAGAACTACAAAGTTGGCGATTCGGATCACGGCTGTGCCCATGGGTCGACGACGTCTCCTGGCGGCGCCATGCGTGGCGGCGGCGCCTCCATCATGGTCGCGGGTCCGGCCACCATGCGCGGTGGCCGATGGTTCATGCGGGGCCGATGGGGCCGATCATCATCATCGGGGACGGGTGCCGAGACCTCGTCGAGTTCGACCGTGATGAGCTCCGGGCTCGAGGGAAGCACACGCAAGGTCTCTGTTTCATAGCCGCGCAAGCGCAACTCGAACTCGATGGCCTCTCCGTCTGCGGGGCGGCGACCCGCGTAAGGAGTATTGCCGACCGCGCCGCCCTCGACGAGCACCATCGCGCCCGGTGGCGTCGTCTCGATCCGGACCATCGCGACATCGACGGCGTCGTCCGGTGCGACGGCCCCGGCGTCGAGGGGGGCGGCTAAGGCGGACGAATCGGGGGCCGAAGCGACGGGATCGAGCACTTCCGTTTGCCCGCTCCCCATGAAAAACACGACGCCCGCAGCTACGCCGCCCCCGAGAACGAGCAGCGCTAGGAAGCCCAGAATGAGCGGCAGACTGCTGTTGCCTGGAATCTCAACGGCCTCGACCGTGGAGATGCGCAGCTCAGTTCGGGACGGAGGTTCGAGGGCGTCGGCGAGACCCACCGGCGCCGCGAGGCCGCCGGTGCCTCCTTCGCCGGACCCGCCAATCGTGACGGTGCCGCCGGCAGCCAGGGCATCGAGGCCCGCTATGAGGTCGCCCATCGATTGGAAGCGGTCCTCGGGCTTCTTGGCGAGGGCCTTGAGGATCACGTCTTCCATCGCCCCGAGCTTGACCCCCGAGTCGCGCTCCGACGGGGGAATGGGCGCCTCGAACATGTGCTTCGAAAGGATCGCCATGAAGGTGTCCGCGTCGAAGGGCACCTTCCCGGTGAACATCTCGTACATCATCACGCCCAGGGCGTAGATGTCCGTGCGCTGGTCCACGGCCTGCCCCGCGGCCTGCTCGGGAGCCATGTAGTGGGGCGTGCCGAAGACCATGCCAGTCTTGGTGAGCTTGCTCGACGCGCCCCCCACCTTGGCGATGCCGAAATCGAGAACCTTGACGAA
>QMMC01000550.1 GCA_003647065.1 Deltaproteobacteria bacterium
CAGGTCGGCATCCCACGGCGCGACGAAGACTTCGTCGAGACGGTCTTCATAGCCGTACCACGGCGCCATCAAAGTGAGGGCCGCGGTCAGATTTCCCGTCGCACTCACGAGGGTCGAAAAGGCTCGCTCGGACTGGTCGATGAGCGCGCTCGGCGGGACCGTGGCGACGGTGCCGACGATTTCGAGTTCGGGGGCGTAGTAAGGGGCGAGTCGTTCGGTCCACAGGGCGGCGTGGCCACCCTGCGACGCGCCGTACACCAGCACGCGAGGCGCCATGCAGGTATTGCCGCGCTGGCTGGGATCGAGGTCGGCCGCGGCGCGGACCGCGTCGAGGGCAGCGAGGGCCACGGCCTCACCGACGAGGTACGCGTGGGGGTCGTCGGTCTCGGTCTCGAGAAAACCGAGTCCGAGGTAGTCGGGCATGACCGTCGTATAACCGTAGCCAGAAAAGAAAGCGGCGAGGCCCTGGTAGCCGAGGCTCTCGGACACGCCGCAGCCACTGGCGAACCCGCTAGTCCCGTGTAGGAAGAGGATGACGTCTCGGGGCCCATCATCAGGCGATAGGTCGGTCGGGTACGTCACCAGCGCGGTGGCCTCGACGGTCTGCCCCCGGTCCTGGGTGACATAGGCGTACTGCTGCATGGCCACCGTGTGGGTGGGCGGCTCAGGCAGGACGACGCCTTCGGACTCGAAGAGAGCCGTCACCAGCGCCAGCAGGAAAGGCCGAGTGAACCCCGTCCGGCGCACGGTCCCGAGTTCGGCATCGGTGGACCAGGAGTACGCGGGGGCTCCGCACTTCGCGGGGGACGACGCGAGGGCGTCAGTCTCCGGCGTGCCCGCAATTCGGAGCGCGGGGAAGGTGCATGAGACGACGCCGGCATCGGCCGCGGCATCGCGGGAACCATCGGCCGCGCCCGTGTCCGTCGCGGCATCGCCGGGCGTCGTTTGGTCGTCGGCGCAGCCGACGACCGCGATGGCGCCAAGACAAAGGAGAGTGATGGAGGCGGACCGCATGGCCCTGACTTAGCACAGGGCCGGTGCGCTGACCGGGGGCATGCACAACACCCGCGACACCCCCCGCCCTCCTCGTGCATGCTTGGGCACACCGGCCCCTGAGCTTCGAGGACCGGAAGCCCGCCCCATGCCCCCATGACCCGAGGACATGCACTCCCCGATGCTCCGCCCTCGCTTTCCGTCGGTGGCCGATGGCAGTTCGGCATCTATCGCACGCCCGCGGACCGGGTGGACTTGCCGACCGGGGGCCTTCGGCGTCTCCGGCTGAAGGAGTGGCAGTACGTCTCCTTCACCACCGACGACTGGTACGTCGCGGTCGGCCTGGTGCAGATGGGCTACGTCGGCAGCCTCTTCGCGTACGTCGTCGACCGGTCACGGGGAGACGCCGCAGTCGAGTATCGCGCTTTGTCACCTCTCGGCAGGTCCGTGCGCGTCGCGCCGAGCTCGGTTCGGGGGACGACCTCGTGGAAGAGCCCAGCCGCGAGCCTCTCCATCCGCGCCAACGAGGGCTGGGACGTCGACGTCGATGTGCCCCTGGGCAACGACCGCCTGCGGGGCCACGCCCGCATTGAATATCAGGACTCCCTGGTGATGTTGCACCCCCTCGGCTCGGGCCGAGTCGCCTATACGCACAAGGCGGCCGGCTGCCGCGCGTCGGGTCAGCTAACCCTCGGTGCCCGTTCCATCGACCTCGGGGGAGGCCTCGGCTCGAGCGACTGGACCCGCTCCCAGGCGGACCGCGTGACCGCGTGGAAGTGGGCATCGCTCAGCGGCTTCTCGTCCGACGGCGCCGCCATCGGACTCAACCTCTCGGCCGAGGTCTACGACGACGCCCGGGGCCACTCGGTAGAGAACGCGCTCTTCGTCGACGGCGACGTGCGGTCGCTCTCGGGGGTGCGCTTCGAGGTGCCGACAAATCCCAAGACCGCCCCGTGGACCATCCGCAGCATCGACGGCGACGAGGTCGACCTCGCGTTCCAACCGGCCGGCGCCCTCGAAGAGCGCATGAACTTCGGCGTCGTACGGTCAGACTTCGTCCAGCCCTACGGCCAGTTTTCCGGTCACGTATGCGGCCACGACGTCACCGGGTGCTTCGGTGTCGTCGAGAAACATCTATCGGTGTGGTGAACGCCGGGTCTCTGTTCTGGCGTGCTCGGCTCAGAACCGCGCGAAGACGCCCAGTTCGACGATGGGGCTTCGCTGAACGAAGAGGAAGTTCAGACCGGGCAGGTTCATGTTGCCCCAGCCGCCTCCGATTCGCAGGTTGAACCAGCTCCAGCTGAAGTGCGCGGCGAGCACGAAGGAAAATGCGAACTCGGCCTCCGAGGTATCGAGCTCTCCGGAGGCGGCGACCTCGACGCTCGTCGCCGGGTCGAACTGGATGGTCCCTCCGCCGGCGCCGCTCACATCGACCCACGGGGCGAACCGGAAACGAAGATTCAGCGCAAAGACGCGGGTGATTCGCCACTCGGTGGTGAGACCAATCTGAAAGTTGTTGGCCGCGGCCGCGCCGCCATAGGCGTCGTCGGTTTGCTCGACCTTGCCGCTGCTCATGGAAAGCGCGGCGAAGGGATGCAGGGTGAACCTCTCAGTGAGGGGGATCGACCCGCGCAACTCGAGGGGCCAGGCCACGAGCCATCCGCGGGTCGCCTCGGGGGACGCCCACCAGAAGAGGTCAACGTTGAAGTAGTAGATGCTGCCGGAGATCGTGAGGCCCCAGTCGCCATCTCGAAACAGGTTGATCCTCGCGTGGGCGTTGAATATCGGCAGCGCGTAGTAGAGGTGGTCGATGCCGAGAGTCAGCCGGTCATGCACGCCGACGTCCGTGCTCAGGAGGCCGATCTGCCACTCCCCCTGATTGAGCGTATAGCCGGTCTGGTAGGTGGGCCGGTGCTCCTCGTCGTGATACGCCGACGCCGTACCCGCGGCGGCAAAGATCGCGGCCGCTATGAGTCCGGAGAGGGCTATGCGGGTCACCATGTGACTACCCGCCCCTCGGGACCGGTGCACACGCGGCCGGTGAAGTCACACGCGTAGTCGCCGCTAGCTGTCAGGAACCCCGTGTGCCCGGGCGAGGTGTAGAAAAGCAGGTCACCCTCGTCCCTCCGAATCAGGATCAGGAGCCGCGTGCCGGCCGGGTCGAACTGAAAGCTCGAGGCGATGTCCGCGGTGCCGAGCTCGGTCTCGATTTCGAAATCGAACCCCGTCAGAAAGCTGATGTCGACGCCGGGCCGGACTGGCTCGTTGGCCAATACGACGACCAGGCGACCCGTGATGGTGATCGACGCGAAGGGCGCGTTGAGCACGCGGAACTTGCACCCCTCGAAGTCGGCCCAGATGACCGGGTCGAGGGTGAGGTTGGTGAAGCCGGCGGTCATCACGACGCGGCCGTTGGCGTCGTCGACGGTCGGAGTCTCGCCATGGCCCGAACAGATTCGCCGAATGGTGACGAAACCCTCTCCTTGTTTGAACGGTGTGGTGAAGACCTCCTCGCCGTCATTGTCGATGGTCTCGTCGTCACTGTTCGCGGCGTCGAGGATCAGGTCTTTCACCCGATTCACGAGGGCCGTCGTGCTGGCGAGGCCGGCGCAAGTGAAGACCGCGTTGCACCGACTCGCGTCCTCGCAGAGCAGGCCGTCGATGCCCTCCCAACCGCAAACACCCCCAGTGTCAGCCACGGTGGTTTCAACCGCCTGGACCGTCGCTTCCATCGTCGCAGACTCGAGCTCCCCCATAGCCGTGGTGTAGCTGGTGGAGAGCGGCTCGGTCTCCGGCGCCAAAGGCTTGTCGATGCGCGGCTCGATGCACCCGGCCAGCAAGGTGGCCGCCATCGCGAGCAGGGTCGCGGCGAAGTTGGTCATCATTTCGCTTCTTCGTTCACGGTCGACCTGCCCCAGAAACCAGTCTCGATGGCCCTCTCGGGCTCACCTCAGAAGGTATCCACAGCCTCCATCGATTCAACTCAAGTCTCAGATCGTGCACCATTCGGCGAGTTCGTGGGTCCTCATGGTACTTAATTCATCGTCCATCAATTAGTAGCCCTCGAAGAGCAGATTTCCAACCCGCCTGGCCCAGCAAGAACACCATGAAGCCCACCGACCTGGAGTTCAGTCACGAAGCGCTGGATCCCCCGCCGGGGCGGCCCCCGATCCACGTAAAATGGCTTGGGACCGCAGGGTTTTCCATCGAGCACGACGGATACACGCTCCTCATCGACCCCTACGTCACCCGGGCGTCACTCTTCGACTGCATCCGGTCCCCACTCCGGAGTGACGCCCTCGCCATTCGGCGCCACGTGCCCGTGGCCGACGCCATCATCGCCGGCCACACCCACTTCGATCACGTCCTCGACGTACCCGGCATCGCTCAGGCGACCGGTGCCACGGTCTATGGGTCCCGCTCGTGCACGACGCTCTGCCAGACGTCGGGGGTCCCGAGCGCCCAGGTGGTCGACGTCGAGGGGCACCGAGGCGTGGAGCCTTTTCGTGCCGAGGTCGGGCCCTTCGAGCTGCGCTTCATCCCGAGCGTGCACTCAGCCTTTCTCTTCGGCCGTATCCCCTCCGCCGGCAACATCTCGGATTGCGACCAAATCCCCCTTCGCACCACCGGCTATCGCTGCGGGGCGGTATTTGGCGTCGATATCCGCGTCGCCGGCCGCCGCATCTACCATCTCGGCAGCGCCGACCTCCTCGACGGCCACCCCGACCGCGACGTCGATCTGCTCCTGATGTGCGTCGCCGGCTGGACCACGACCGAGCGCTTCTGCCCGCGGGTGATGGGCAGCCTACGCCCAGGCGCCATCTTGCTCTCGCACTGGGACGACTTCTTTCGGCCCCTCGATGAGCCCGCCCGCGCGCTCCCAGCGATGCGCATGGGACGCCTCGTCGACAGCCTCACGGCCGTAGACCCGAGCGTCCAGATAGGGACGCTGCCGATCATGGGCAGCCTCAGGCTCTAATCGCGGGTCGTGAGTACGGCTATTGCGGATGAGCCAGCTTGTCGTAGCCTCTCGGAGGAACGCGAACTCAGCCCCAGAGAAGCAGGAGAAACCATGGCCAAGGGACAAGACAAACAAAAGAAGAGCACCAACAAGCCGAAGCTCACAGCGAAAGAAAAGAAGGAGAAGAAGAAGGCGAAGGCCGTAGGCAAATGATGCCGGGGATTTCTCGGGCCCGCCCCTGAGAGCCCGGGGCCGGTACCGCGCCGCCCGAGGTCACAGGACGCAGACCGACTGAGCGCTATGCATATCCTGGTTTGGATCATCGGCGGCGGCGTTCTGATGAGCGCCATCGCCCTCGTTGGTGGCGTGGCGCTCTTCCTGCGAGACAGCACCCTCGAGAAGCTCATCCTCCCGTTGGTGGCCTTCTCCGCGGGCTCGCTCCTCGGCGGCGCTTTCTTTCATATGCTGCCCGCGGCGATCGAGCGGTCAGGCGCGGACCTTTCGACCTTCGTCTGCTTGATGTTGGGGTTCACGGTCTTCTTCGCCCTCGAGCAGTTC
>QMMC01000551.1 GCA_003647065.1 Deltaproteobacteria bacterium
CAGCGCCGGCGTTTATTGAGCAGGCTGAGCAGCGCCGGGCCGGCCGCGCAGAACGTCATGAAGAGCCCGGGGCCGAAGGACGCGAAGGTGCGCTCGGCCCCTCGGAGGTGCGGCGGGAGCGGGACTATCTGCCAGTAGCCGACGTAGCTGATGCCCAGGGCGAGGCCTATGAAGATCAGCACGTAGGTCGCAAAGCGGTTCATCACCTCGCTGCTGCTCAAGATGATCGCGTTCGTTCCGGAGACCTGGCGGTGCAACTCGATGGCCTTGCGGTGACTCGCCTGGAGCCGCCCCTGCACCAGGGGCGCGGGGAGGAGCGACTCGTTGCCGCAGTGACCGCATCGGGCCGTGATCGAATCGCCGGGAGCGACCAGGCGCGCACCGCAGACCGCGCACCCGGCGTGGAGCGAGTCGTCGACCGTGATGCGGGCCAGGGGCAACGCGGCGAGCCTGCGCTTGGCGTGCCGCCGCGCGTAGAGGCTGCCACCGACGAATGCGAAGACGAGGCCCCCGTAGGCGATGGCCATGAACATCATCGACAGGGCGAGGCCCGAGTCGACCGACTCGAACTTGGACGTCATGAAGACGACGCCGCCCATGCTCATGCCCCCGATCGCCGCCACGACGCCGCCGTAGGCGAGCATCATCAGGACGGGGCCCCGGAGGCTCCGGCGTGCAGCTACGAGGCCTGCCAAAGCCTGGTCGATGCGGGCTTTGGCCTCGCGGTGCGCCGCGAGGGGGACGCCGAGGCCCGGCGGGACGGAGACAGGGCGGAGACAATAGAGGCACGTTGCAGTGCCCTCACCGAGGACTGGGACGGCGCCGCCGCAGTGTTCGCATCGTAGAACACGGGCTGCGGAGGCCATGCGGCAACGTACCACCTCTGTGGCTGGTCGGCGGTTCGTGTGGACGGGAGCAGAAGCAGAAGCAGGATTCCGATGATCCATCACGTTCAGGAAGGGGCTAACAAAACTTGGCTCTTATCAAGAAGACGATCATGGCCCCACCGATCAATACCCAAAAGAGGTCACGAACGAGACGAGTTCTGTTTCGCCGCTTGTCGACAGCGCGCAACTCCGCACTCGCTATCGGACCGGCGAATATCGAATTCTCAGATTCAATGGTGTCGCCCATGGCGGCTTGAGCTTCGCGCCGAATCTGGACCAAGTCCGGCAATAGATCGAAAATTGCCTGAGGTTCGTATTTCCAACGACCCTTCTTCTCGCCCCGGCACGAGAGTCCGCCAGCTGTGGCGGCCACCGAAAACCCCAGCGCGCTCAGCCTAGCCATTCGGGGATGATTGGGGTTCAGGTGCGCGCTCTTCCATCCGGAAGCTTCCACCAATATTCGCGCCCACCACCGTCTATCGGTCTCCCTGACCGACACACCGGACGGCGCAAGATCGATGAGAACCGGAACGCCTTCGACTCTGATTGCCGCACGAAACAGGCTGGGATAGTTCAGGACAATATCTCTGATCGGATAGTCACCGTTCCAATAGTGCCCTAACCACGCAGCGAGTTCGCGCGGGCCTAGGAGTTGGCCGCCGTGCTCCTGGGTGAGTGTCTTTAGGGTGTGCATCACCGCGCGATCTCGCACTTGGTGCCGATAGTTCTGGGCCAGCGCGGCCACTCCCAGTGCGGCAGAAGACACGCAGAAGCTAAGCGCGCCGAAGAAGATCCACGATTTGTTTGTTTCAAGGCCCCAACTTCGGGCGAGTTCTACCCCCATCATCAGAGCAAGGAGTGCCGACATGCCGGTGAATGCAATGACGACAATTAGGCGCCCATCTAGAGGTGTTTCGCGGGGCGCGGCGGCGCCCGACTCGCCGGCATTTGCCCAATTTTGACGGTTCGTGTCGTTCTGATTCATGGGGGTCTGGATGGGTCTGGATCGCGCTCGGAGCAGCGTAGCGGCATGAGGGGTTGAGAGTGGGCGCCCCCCTCTTCAGGATGGAAGTGCAAACACCTATCCCCGACGGACCCCAAATGCCGATCCTGCCCGAGCGACCTAACCCCGACAAGACCTCAAAAGTCCATGCGTGATCACCTAGCGATCCGCCGTTTCTTTCGCTCACCGCAGCGCGGATGGGGCGCGCTCCTCGGCTCCGCCATCACCGCAGCGCTGGTGCTCATCACTGCAGCCGTCGGCTGCGGTGACTCGGGCGTCGACGGCATGCCGGACAGCGGCGACATCGCAGATACCGGCGCGGCCGACGGCACCGTGAATCCCGACGCGGGAGACGCCAGCGATTCCGGCACGGCCACGGACACCGGGCTCCCCATCGACGCGACCACCCCCGACGGCGGAGTCACCGACGACGGTCTGCGCCCCGTGCTGACTGGGTTCCGGGTCGAGGCCGCCGAACTCGACCGGCTCTACTTCGACAGCAGCGAACCCATCGCGGCGTCGAACACGACCGGCTTCTTCGTATCAAACAGATCAGCCACCGCAATCACCGTGAACCCCGGCGCCACAACGGGGCACTACTTCACCATCGCCGAGGCTTTCACCTTCTGGGACAACAATACGATTCGCTACGAGGGCGGCGGCGACGTCGTCGACGCCTACGGCAACCCGCTCTACGAGTTCACTCTCCAGTTCGTGGACAACCTCATCCCCGAGCCCGCCGCGTTGGCCGACCGGTACGTATCGGTCTCGGGCGGGGGCGCCCACGATGGCACGAGCGAAGCCGACGCTTGGACGATGGCCGAGGCCGGGTCCAACGCCGCTGCTGGGCAAACCGTATGGATGAAAGCCGGAGACTACGGCGACCGGCCCCTCTTCATCCGCAACGCCGGCGACGCGTCGAGCCCCATCAAGTTCATCGGATATACGACGACGCCGGGGGACCGCCCTAGCCTCGTCCGCACCCAGGACACGGCCTTCGACGCCGCCGAGATGCCGTACATCCACTCCACCTCGACGAGCGGGAGCGGCATCAACCTCGCCGGGCAGCACTACATCGTCCTGAAGAACATCCAGGTCGCGGGGTACGACCACTCGCTCTTGGCCAACGGCAACATCACCCACGTGCTCATCGAAAACGTCTATCTCAAAGACGGCGCGCGCTACGGCTTCAACCTCTTCGCCTACGACACCCACAGCACGCGGGTGAAGGGGTGCTACGTCTCCAACGCCGGGGGCGCCGGGATCCGGGTCGCCGGTGACCACAACCTCATCGACGACATGTACGCCTCATCGCGAGGCGCGCCGTCCATGGACTACTACATCTCGCTCTACGGCGGGACCATCGGCCTCGGCAACATCGTGCGGAACAGCGCCGTCGTCCGAGACCCAGCGGACAGCCACACCGGCCACGGCATCTCGGTCAAAGCCGGCGGCCGCCCCCTCGAGCACACCCTCATCGAAGACTGCACGCTGCACGAGATCGGCCAGGGCATCGAGCTCCGGCACCATCAGGTCCGCTACACCATCGCGCGGAACGTGGTCGCGACGGGAAGCCGGGCGCGCACCGCCAACCTGGTGACCTTCCGAGATGACACGAGCTACAACACCATCGAGGGCTGCCTCGCCGACGGGATCTACGTCGGGGTGCGCTTCGCCATGAACGCCGGAGAAGACCTCGGCATTCAACCGGGCGGCCACCACAACCGGGTCATCAACACCGTCTTCGACAACTGCAAGTACGGCATCACCATCGACGGTTTCGGCGGCACGCCGCTCGAGAGCACCGACAACGAGTTCGCCCACTGCACCTTCTACGACATGGACACCATGTTCGCCCTGCCGGTGGACTACGGCGACAGCAATACGTTCACCAACTGCAACTTCGCCACGATTACGAACGAGTCCTTCAACTCGGGCACTCCGACCACCTCCTACACCTACTCGAACACCTGGGACCTCTGGGCCGTGGTGCCCGGGGCAGGCAACATCTCCGTCGACCCGATGTTCGTAGACGCCCCAGGCGGCGACTTCACCCCGGGCACCGCCGACCTCAACGGCGGCACGGAGCTCGACTACGTGCGCTACGACTTCAACGGGCGAGAGCGGACCTCGAATCGCACGCGGGGAGCCTACGAGACTGAGTGATGCGGCATCCTGTCCAGCACGCGCGCCGGGACGCCCGCGGCGGTCGCCCCCGCTGGGACGTCGTGCGTCACGACCGCTCCTGCTCCGATGCGGGCGCCGCGCCCGATGCGGACGCCTCCCACGAGCCGAGCGCCGTCGCCGAGGAAGACGTCGTCTTCGACGACGGGCGCCTCGGTCTCGACGGAGAGGAATCGGACCGCGCCGTAGATCGCGCATCGCGCCCCGATGCACGTCCCCGACGCAAACAAGACGCCGCGCGGATGGGGAAGATAGAGCCCTCCGCCGATTTCGACATCTCCATCAATTTCCAGGCCGTGGACGTGAAGCAGCACCCGGTACGGCACCGAGGTCGTCAGCCCTCGACGTTCTAGAAGCTGATACACGCGAATCAACACGAGCGCGGCAAATCGATCCGGCACGATGAGCGCACGGAGGAGCCTGCGTCCCGTGAGTCGCGCGCCATTCCGATCAAAATCCTCGGAGAGCGCAGCCCAGAAGTCGAGCGTGGCCGAATCCGTTGAATCGATGCTCGCTTGTTAAACGGCGTCGCGAATCCCGTTCGGTCGAGCCTCTCGAGAATGTGGGAAGCAGTCCATCTCTCAGTGCCGAAGAGCCAGCGGGCCACACGTACGCGCTGCACTACTGGGGCAACACCGACTTCGTCTAGGCAGTGACTGCCCTGGGTTCCTATTTACGCGCGCGAACGGGGTCCGCAAGTACGGACGCTCGAACGGGAGCCATGATCAATCGCATCACCGAGACGAAGAAGGACGCCCTTCGAGGGCAATACCGCAGCCCCCCGTGGCCTCTTTCAGGGCGGCGTACTCCTCGAGGGCGCTCGGGTCGCCCTCGGTGCGACGCATCGCCCGGATGAGGGTGTTCTTCGGGGTGTGTTCGCTGGGCACGAACTCGAGAGCGCTCACGTCGTAGCCCGCGCTCCGGACGAGTAGCGTGCGCATCGCGTCGGTCACGGTGGCCGCCGCCTCGCGGCGCAGGTGCGGGCTCCGGAATATGGGCGAGAAGCCGGCTTTCGACTGCGCGATGCGTGACCATTTCGCCGCGAGTTCAGCTTGGCAGCAAGGCGCGACGGCGATCAGGTCGGCCCGGCGGCGCAATCCGAGGGCGAGGGCGTCGTCGGTGGCCGTATCACAGGCGTGCAGGGACGCGACGACGTGCACGGCGGCCCGGGCAGCCCCCTCGCGCTCCTGGGCCCGGCCAAAGGCGCGGGCGAAAGCGGCGTCGACGTCGAGCGCGTCGATCGCGCCGGCCTCGAACCGCGTCACCTCGTCCAGGCCCGTGAGCGCCGCCCGCCGGCGACACTCCTCGACGAGCGCGGGCCGTAGCTCCACCCCGAGGATCTCCACCGGGTGTCGGAAGCGGTGAATGAAGCTCCACGCGAGGAGAAAGGTCAGGTAGCTGCGACCGCACCCTGCGTCCACGATGCGCA
>QMMC01000552.1 GCA_003647065.1 Deltaproteobacteria bacterium
ACGCGTCACACCAATCCCCTGCCAACCGTACGCGACACCTTCGACTGGAACTGCGACGGCACCGAGGAAATGCAGTGGACCACCTTCGTCCCGGAGTGCGACAGCAGTGGCGACGGGAGCTGCTCTTCGGGAGAGGGCTGGACCGGTGGAGAACTCCCGGAATGCGGCACCAGCAGGACCTGGGCTCGCTGCAATGTGGGCGTCTCGGGCTTCAGCTGCAGCCTCGCGACCCTCGAAACCCGCACCCAAGCCTGTCGCTGAAGCGCTCGTGACCCGACGACGACACGGCGGGGGCCGAGCGCCGGCGCTGGCTCGCTCGATGCCCTTGGTGACCCTGGTGCCTCTGGTGCTTCTGGCCGCCTGCGGGTCCGCGGACCCCGTCGATGAGACCCACAGAGGAGAGCTCACCTCCACCGACCCCCGTCACCCCTCGGACCAGTCTTCCTACGACGAATACGCCTTTACCGCCGACAAGGGCTACACCGTGGACGTCGAGATGAGCTCCGAAAGCTTCGACACCTTCATCCACATCATCGGCCCCGAAGGCGAGGACTGGCAGAACGACGACCGTGCCGGGGACGACTGGAATTCTCGCCGGCAGTTCGTGGCCACGTCCTCGGGAACCTACCGCGTGTGGGCAAATTCCCACCGGCCCGGGGCTGAGGGGCCCTACCAGCTCCGAATTCGCACCACCGAGGCGAATTGAAGGGGCTTTCCCCCTCCCCACGGGCGGTCTTTTTCGATAGGATTCCGCCGAGATGAACAGGGCAGCATTCGTCGCCGCCGGCGTCGCAGCGATCATCGGATTCGCTCTTCTTTGGCTATACATGGAGCGCCTCAAGGACGAAACGTCCGGGGGGCCTCCCGTCGCCGTGCTCATGGCGACGATGGACGTCCCCCTCGGGGGCATCCTCACCCAGGAAATGATCGGAACCCGGAATCTTCCGTCGGGCTACGTCGAGGAGCGCCACATCCGGGCCGCCGATGCCGAGCGCATCATCGGGGTCCGCGTGAGCATGGGCGTCAAGGCCAACGAGTCTCTGCTCTGGACCGACCTCGCGACAACTGCCCAGCAGCGCCGGGACCTCTCGGGGCTGGTCGGGGACGGCATGCGGGCCGTCACGATCCGGGCGGACGCCGCCAGCGCCTTCGGCGGTCTGCTGCGCCCCGGAGACCGCGTCGACTCGCTGCTCACGATGACCCGAGAAGACAACCGCGAGAAGGTCACCATTCCGCTCCTGCAAAACATCCTGGTCCTCGCGGTGGGCGCGGATGTCGGGGCAACGACCTCGCGCCGACAAGCGCAGAGGCGGACCTATCAGGAAGTCTCGTTGAGCGTGACCGTCGACCAAGCCCAGCTCCTGACCTTCTCCGGGTCGGTCGGCGACCTCACCCTCATCCTCCGTAACCCCGATGACATCACGATCCTCGAGGAGCTTCCGGAGACTACGATTCGCGACGTCATCGAGATCGAACGACGGCGCCGTGCCACCCGCCGGGAGCCCCAGGCCCCGGCCCCAACCCCGCATATACCCGAGCAAATTCAAGGTAGCCGCCGATGAAACCGCTCTTCGTCACCCTCTCCGCGATGCTCTTCGTAGCGATCCTCATGCCCGCCGGCGATGCCGCCGCCCAGCGCGTGCAACGCCGCGAGCTCGAGATGATCGTCGGTGAGCAGACGTCCATTTCCGCTTTGAACGTGGAGAGCTACTCCGAGGGACGCGGGGGCGTGGTCGACGTGCGCGTGCCGTCCGACGGGGAGCACTTCATCATCGTGGCCCTGAATCCCGGTGCGACGACCCTGCTGCTCATCTATTCCGACCGGCAGGTTCAGTACCGCATCCGCGTCCGCTCCGAGGACGAAGAAGCCCAGGGCATCCAGGAGCGGGACAACATCCGCCTCGACTTCTACTTCATGCAGCTCGCCGAGACCTACGGCCACAACATCGGCGTCAACTGGCCGTCGAGCTTCGGCGGGGAGGCGTTCTTCAGCTCGACCCTCGACCTCCTCGTGCCGGACTTTACCAATGCCACGGCGGTCATCACCAACCAGCCCCTCCCCCGCTTGGATCTACTCCAGTCCTCGGGCTGGGCCCGGGTCATGCGCCAAGCCGCGGTCATCACCGCCAACGGGCATCAGGCGAGCTTCAACAGTGGCGAAGAGATCAACCTCGTCGTGGCCGGCGGTGTCACCGGCCAGCTGCAAAAGATTTCCGTCGGGTCCAATATCTCGGTGACCCCGCGCTACGATCGCGAGACCGGACGCGTCGAGCTCCAGGTCACGGCGGAGGTATCGAACCTCACCGACGGACGCGGCACTGGCGTGCCAGGTCGCCTCGTCTCCACGGTCGATACTCTGGTGAATCTCGAGATGGGGCAGGCGGTCATCCTCGGAGGACTGCTGGCCGAATCGCAGACCATGGAGCAATCGGGGCTGCCGGGGCTGAGCCAGATCCCGATCATCGGAGTGCTCTTCGGCACCAATACGACGCATCGGGAATACGCCCAGAACGTCGTCTTCATCGTCCCGACGGTCGTGGACGTGGTCTCCCAGCAAGCTCGCCAGCGCATCTCCGATGCCTTCGATGTCTACTGGGATTACACTGGCGGCCTGCACGATCTTCAGCTCATCGACATGCCCGCCGGAGTTCCGTCGGTCGCGCACCCCGACGGGCGCTCCGAAGCGCCAAGCGAAACTTCGACCGGCGATGGCGAGGAATAACCAAGCACAGACGATCTACCTCGGCATCGAGACCGCAGACGGCATGGAGCGTCTGCGAATCGACGAGGTTGGGCCGATTTTCATCGGTCGCGATCAATCGTGCCATGTCGTCCTTCCGTCCCCGGACGTCTCTCGCCGCCACGTCGCACTCAAGGCCGAGCACGGCCGCGTGCGGCTGACCGACAAGAGCGCCAACGGCACCTTCGTCGGCGAGCGCAGCAAGCGCGTGCACAATACGACGGTCATCATCGGCGCGGGGGTGCCCTTCCGGGTGGGCCCCTACAATCTGCAGGTCCTGCCGGACCAGGAGCACGCCCAGGCCCGCGTGAGCCGGGGCCCCGTCGAAGCCCCGCGCATGCCCGAGAACATGGACTTCGCCCCGAGCGCCGACGACTCGACGCTGGCGGATACGGATGCGCGGGCGCGAGCCGAAGCGGCCGCCCAGGCGAAGGCCGAGGCCGAGGAGCACCAACGCAACAAGGACATCGCGGAGCTCAAGGCCGAGCCAAGCGTCGTCGCGTCCATGGCCTCCCGAATTCCGCAGCTTTCATCGCGGTCACCGATATCGGCCACCTATGGCGCAACCGGGACCGCCATGGTGCCCGTCGAGACACGCCGGAGCATCCACCGCATGCTCCTCGAGCACCTCGACCTCGCGAGCCTCGACCGCAACCAGATGGACGACCGGAGCATGCGACCGAAGGTCCGCGAGGCTCTCACTCGCTTGGTCCGGCAAGCCGCAAGCAGCCTCCCCGAGGGCACGAACATCGCAGCGCTGATCGAAGAGCTCACCAACGAGGCGCTGGGCCTCGGGCCCCTCGAGGTGCTCCTCGCGGACGAGAAGGTCAGCGAGATCATGGTCGTCGATCCGAGGACCATCTTCATCGAGCGCAACGGCAAGATCGAACAGACCGACCTGCGCTTTACCGATGACGACGCGGTGCGCGCGTGCATCGAGCGCATCGTCACCCCCCTCGGCCGGCGCATCGACGAGTCCACGCCCCTCGTGGACGCGCGCCTCGCTGACGGCTCCCGCGTGAACGCCGTCATCCCTCCCCTCGCGCTCCGCGGCCCCTGCATCACCATCCGTAAGTTCCAGAAGGACCCCCTCACCATCGAGGACCTCATCGGCTTCGGCGCGATGACCGAACAGATGGCGCTCTTCCTGACGCGCACGGTGGTCACTCGGCAGAACATCATCATCAGCGGCGGTACCGGCAGCGGGAAGACCACCCTCCTCAACGTGCTCTCTGCGGCAATTCCGCCGGACGAACGCGTGGTGACCATCGAGGACGCAGCCGAGCTGCGCCTCGTTCAGCCCCACGTGGTCTCCCTCGAAGCGCGCCCCCCCAACATGGAGGGCAAGGGGGCCATCACGATTCGCGACCTCGTGAAGAACTCCCTGCGTATGCGCCCCGATCGCATCGTCGTCGGCGAGTGTCGAGGGGGCGAAGCCCTCGACATGTTGCAGGCCATGAACACGGGCCACGAGGGGTCGATGACCACGACCCACGCCAACAGCCCCCACGAAGCGATCAACCGCCTCGAGACGCTCTGCCTGATGAGCGGTATCGACCTCCCGTCACGAGCCATTCGCGAGCAGATCGCCGGCAGCATTCACATCATATTGCAGCAGACCCGCTTCTCCGATGGCTCACGGCGCATCACCGCGATCAGCGAAGTGAACGGCATCAACGACGAAGGTGACATCGAGCACTCGGACATCTTCCGCTTCGTCCGAACGGGTACGGGCCCCAACGGGAAAGTACTGGGCGAGTTCCAGGCGACGGGCTACCTGCCCAGCTTCCTCGACGCCTTCATCACCCACGGCCTCGTCGAGAACGGCGACTACCTTTGACCCGCCATGCTTAATCGCGTGTCCATAGAGGCGCTGCTCTACGCCGGCATCGTGCTGTCGGTCTTTGGCACCGTCATCGCCGCGACCCTCGCCGCCGCTGATGAAGAAGGCATCGTGCGACGACGGTACAAGAAGTACATCGCCGAGATCGACGCCGAGCACAAATTTCTCTTCGTGAGGACGCCCGGCGCGACCATCGCCCGTAACCAAATGCTCGGCATCGCGGCCCTCTCGGCTGCCGGGCTCTTCTTCGAGCAACCGCTCGCGGTGCTGGCGATCCTGGCCGTGGCCGTCCTGCCCTTGGCCAGCCTTCGGCGCAAACACGCCAAGCGGGTGGAGGCCCTCGAAACCCAACTCGATGGGTGGCTGCTGATTCTCGCCAACGCCCTGAAAGCGACGCCCGCCCTCGGGGAAGCCGTCCGAGCCAGCACCAAGATCATGCGCGCCCCCATTCAGCAGGAGCTGGACTACCTGCTCAAGGAGGTGAACCTCGGCACGCCCCTCGACGAGGGTCTGCGTTCCATGGGAGCGCGTATCAACAGCCGCATCTTCAGCAGCGCCATAGCCACCATTCTCGTCGGGCGACAGACCGGCGGTGACATCCCGCGGATCCTCGAAGAGTCGGCTGCTACGCTCCGGGAGATGCAGCGCCTCGAAGAGGTCGTCCGCTCAAAGACCGCCGAAGGGAAGTCCCAGGCCTACGTGCTCGGCGTGATCCCCTTCTTGCTCATCGGCGCGATTCAGTTCATCGACCCGACCTGGATGATACCGCTCACCGAGAGCGTCTTAGGATACGCCATCATCGGCATCTCCACGACTCTGTGGGTCGCGGCCATCCTCCTCGCACGCAAGATCCTCGCGGTGGACGTCTGACATGTACGGCGTTCAA
>QMMC01000553.1 GCA_003647065.1 Deltaproteobacteria bacterium
CCAGAGCCCGTGGCGCAGGCGAGCCATCGCGGAAGTAGTCACCGTTTTCGGGGAGGGGAGAGCAGAGCTAGAAGGACGTGAGGGACCTGAAAGCCCAAAGAACTCGCGCTCGCCGTCGATGCGCGGGGTCACCAAAGCCTTCGCCACGCGGGCCGTGACCCGGGCGACCGGAGACAGGAGCAAGAGCAGCAGGAGCCCCACCCCGGAGGCCACGGTCGCCCCGAGGAGGGCGCGGGTGGTCGGCGTCTCATCCCGGACGACGAGGGGAACCTGAATTCGGATCGGCTGAGATTGGCCGGGGCGCGACAGGACGAGCTCTGCCACCTCGCCGGCGCTCGCCGGGACGAGGTCCGAAACGTCGCCGACGCGCATCGGACCGAGGCCGACGATGCGGTCCTGCTTGCGCACGCCAGCCCTCGCGGCGAGGCCCTCGGGGCTCATCGATTCGACGAGGACTCCACCGTCCGCGCCGTCGAGGGCCTCGCCGGTTACCCCGAGGTGGGCGAGGAACTCGAAACCACGGCGCTCGCGGCTGAGAACCCGAGTCATGGCGCCGGCGCCGCCGGGGCGCAGGACGAGGGTCGATGAGGAAAGCACCCCGGAAACGACCGCGTTCCCACTGGCGGCGAACTCCGCCCGGAGGGTGCCGACGAAGGTGCCACGGCCCCCGAGGTCGTCGATGAGCGCCGGGGTGACGTCGAAGGTAAGCCGGCCCGCGGAATGGGCCCGGGCCGGGACGCTCCCCGAGACCGGCGTCGGGACCTCGCCGGGGCGGTGCGCGATGCCGTCGAAGGAGACCTCGCCGAGGTGACCCGGGGGGAAGCCGCGCCCGCTGATGCGCACCGTGTTTCCCGGAGAGAGGCGCTCCGTCGAGAGCCCCTCGAGGTGCAAGAGCTGCGCGTCCACCCGCGGTTCGCAGGCGCCGGAGAGCGTGATCGACGCCAGCAGGGGCAAAAGTGGCAGAAGCGAAAAGGCGCCACCAACGCGCATGCCAGGGGAGAGACTCACGGCCACCCGAGAACATGCCCGGGGCCGTCCCCTGCGGTCAAAAACCAAGCAAAGACCTCGGGTTCAAGGAGCAGGGCCCCCGGGTCCGGAACGAAAAAACCCGGCACTTTCGCGCCGGGCTTTCGGTGGACCTGCAGGGGATCGAACCCTGGACCTCATGACTGCCAGTCATGCGCTCTCCCAGCTGAGCTACAGGCCCTGGAAGGGAAAGGCGAGGTAGCACCGGAAATTCGGTGTGTCAACGGCGCGAGTAGGCGATTTTGGCCGATTGGGGGACCCTGGGCCTCCATCCCCTCCACCGCCTCCACCGCCTCCGCCGCCTCCTCGGGAGCCGAACGCCATGTGTTGTTTTTCCCAGGCCGTCGAATACGTCTCCAATACGAACATCTTCGCCAGGCCACTGCCCGAGGGTCGCCAGGCCCTGGTGTATTCGATGAGCTTCGCTGCGGCCGGGGAGCTCGCGATGATCCTGCCCCTGCCGGTGCCGCCCGGCCCCCCCGAAGACGCGGTGCGCTTCGTGAGCCTCGAGGGCTACGACGACTTCTTCACGGACATGAAGAAAGCGTTCCCCGTGATGATGGCGCCGCAATCTCGGGGAGGCATCGCGGACCTGGGAATGCCGGAGGCTGGGGCCCTCGTCGTGCACGATGTTGGCGACTTCGAGGCCTCGTTCGTTCCGACCATGAAAGACTTCGAGCGCCTCGACGAACGATTCAAGCTCTCGACGGACGTCTGGGACCGGCTCCCTCAGTACGCCGACTGGGGCTTCGCCGTCTTCAAGCTCAAGGGCGGCGACGAGCCGGGCTTCTTCGATCGACTGCGCGGCCGCACCGGCTCCGCGAAGAAAGACGTGCACCCGATGGCTTTCGAGTTCCCGCGCCGGGACCCCGACGCCCTCTTCTTCCCGACGGTGCACATCCATGACGGCGAGGTTCACGACCAGGCCGCCTTCGATCACACGCTCTACTGCCAAGCCGACGCAATGCCCGAGGCGACCGGAGCGCCGGACTCTTGGGAAAAGTCAGCGGGCCCCCTAGGCCAACACGTCGACTCCAAACGCAGCAAAGACCTCATCGACCCCGACGCCTTCTGCTACCGGCGGGTGCTCCTGGGCATGATGGACAACCGCGACCAGGAGCTGCGATCGGCCGAGGGGTGATGGTTGCCTCGCCGCGAGGCCTCGGTGGACCGCGAGGCGATGCCGGCCCTCAAACCTCGTGGGCCATCCGATGCCTCGGGCTGCGGAAGTAGTGCAGCGGCGAGTACGAGAGCAGGTTGGTGACGCAAGAAGTGTAGATGCAGGCGTAGTCCTCGACCTGATCGCCGAAGCTCGAGACCTCCTGCCCGGCCTTGAAGAGCGAGCCCCAGAAGGGGTGAAAAGCCTGCTCGAGTTCGTCGTCGAGGGCGTTCATCTCGTCTTCGGTGGCGTGTATCCGAGCCCGAAGCTTGTCGATGGCCTTGCGGTGGCGGACGCGCGCTACGTCGAGCTCGGTCGGGGTCGAGCCACCATTGGCGTCGATGGCGCGCTGCACCTCTTTGAGCGCCGCTTGGCGGGCCCGGAGCTCGTGGAGGAGGGTGGCTCGGGCCTCGTGCAGGTTGTCGGACCGGTCCATCGCCTCGGTGCAACGGCTGAGGGCTTCGAGCTCGACGTCCATCTCCTGGACGATCATCGCCGTACGCCAGGCGGTTTCTTTTTTTGCCCGGAGCACGTCGCCGTAGATGTGATCCCCGACGTAGAGGATCTGGTCGCCTTTGACCCCGAGATGCTCCTCGAAGTCGTGGATGTTGCCGTGCATGTAGATCGCCCCGCGCTCGAGCTTCGTCGCGGGCTTCGTCGAGCCGTCTTCCTGGACTTCGAGGAACTCGTCGCCCTCGAGAAAGAACGAAGGTTTCGCCGAGGCGGTCACCACGAGGTCGAAGTAGTTCTGCCACGACGGATACTCAGGCAACGCATCGCCCAAGAGGTAGTCCATCAGGGCTTCGGTCATCTCGGGGTAGGAGTTCGTCAGGACGAAGATACGCTTTCCGGCGCTGCGCAGCTTGTGCAGAGTGGGCCCGAGGTTGAGGTCCTTCTTCACGTACATCGGCAGGTGGTTCTTGATCTCTTCCTTGATGCTCCCGTCTCGATGGGCGAGGTCGATGCAGGCGCGCACGTCGTCGAAGAGACGCTCGAAGTCGACCGGGGCGTCGTCCTTTTCGAGCTCGTCGATGGCGGCGGCGTAGAGGCTGATCTCGGAGAGACCGTAGAGGGTGTCCACCCAGTGGTAGCGCCGGGTCCCGGAGCGCAGGCGCTTGGTGTGGTAGAGGTGCCGCCGCTCTTCGATCGAGAGTTCACGCATCCCGTGGTAGGCCCGCTTCACGTAACGGTAGCGGTCCATCTTGAGGATGTTGCCCTGCTTCCGGTCAACCAAGAGCCCACGGATCGGGAAGTCCGTCCGATACTCCATGTCGAGCAGGTGCTCCGGGTAGCCCTTGAGCTCGACCATCTTCTTGGCCGTCGCCTCGATGCTGAGGCGGTCCATCTGGTCCTGGCGATAGATCGCCAAGGTGTAGTCCATGTCGAAGCCGACCCACTCGATCCGGTCCATCCGGAGGCTTCGGTTGACGAAGATCCGGTGGGATGGAGGCGGTAGGATGGAGCCGTCGGTCGGTAGGGAGAGCGCGGCGAGGGGCAGGGGAAGCTGCATCGGAGGGGGCCGACGATACCATTAACGAAAGACGCCGCCCCGGAATCCGTGGCGGCGTCAGGTGCCGAGCACTGGGCTCGGAAGGCTAGAAAGGACTCAGTGGATGAGCCGGTCGTCGCCCTTGGGGTAGACGCTGATGGTCTTCTTGTCTTTGCCCTTGCGCTCGTACTGGACGATGCCGTCGATGCGGGCCCAGAGCGTGTAGTCCTTGCCGGTGCCGACGTTGCGGCCCTCGTGGAACTTGGAGCCCACCTGGCGGACGAGAATGGAGCCCGCGGTGACTTCTTCGCCGCCGCAGACCTTCACCCCGCGGTACTGCGCCTTGGAGTCGCGGCCGTTACGAGTTGCGCCCTGTCCTTTTTTATGTGCCATCTCGATCTACCTCAGGCGCTGATGCCGGTGATGCGGAGCTCGGTGTAGGGCTGACGATGGCCAGCCTTGCGCCGATAGTTCTTTCGCCTCTTCATCTTGAAGACGATGATCTTCTTCGCCTTGTCTTGGGCGACGATTTCGGCCGTCACCTTGGCGCCGCTGACGTGGGGCTTGCCCACGGCGACCTTGTCGCCTCCGAGCATGAGCACTTCGTCGAAATCGACGTTTGCGCCGACGTCACCGTCGAGCTTTTCGACACGAACCGTGTCACCTTCGCTGACGCGGTATTGTTTGCCGCCGGTCTTGATCACTGCGTACATGAGTTCTTTCCTCGCGCTCAGGCGTCGGAGGGGCGAGCAGTCTACGAATAGACCACCCCAGCGCAAGCAGAAAAACCCACAGAAACCAGGTGCCCGAGACCTGGACGGACGCGCAGATGGCTGACGACCGAGATCGAGACGACCAGGGCGATGCCCAGGAACACGCCCAGGAACAACCCCAGGGCGATGACCAGGACCAGGCTGAGAGCCAGGACCAGGCCGTGAGCCAGGACCAGGCTGAGAGCCAGGACCAGGCCGTGAGCCAGGACCAGGCTGAGAGCCAGGACCAGGCCGTGAGCCAGGCCCCAGAAGAAGCCCGCGAAAAGGCTCCTGATCCCGAAGGGATCGTCCGGCGGCCACGGTCCGAGCGCAAGGGGCTCGACCCGGCCCTCGAAGAGCTGGCGGCTGGCGAGAGCAAGTTCATCCGCCACCAGCGCGGGCCAAAGCTGCGCGACGACCGCCCGGTTCGGCTCGTCGCCGGAGTGAAGAACAGCGACGTCCGCAGCATCTTCGATGCGCGCCTGGTAGCCCTCGAGGCCGCCCGGAAGGACCACCCGGCGGACCCCGGGGCGACCAAGGTCCTCGCACACCTCCTCGCAGAGGCGAGGACCCTCGAGACCTGGCGTGGCCGGAGCCTGGCGAGCTTCGACGCGATGGTCGAACAGTTTCTCGACATGCCCCCCGAAGAAGCACGAACCCTGGCGA
Source organism: Deltaproteobacteria bacterium (assembly GCA_003647065.1). Lineage (GTDB taxonomy): Bacteria > Myxococcota_A > Polyangia > Polyangiales > B10-G4 > B10-G4. Next base: position 5,093 of record QMMC01000553.1, read on the forward strand.
AGGATGCCGCCGAGAAGCACGGCATCCCCATGGGCGAGCTGAGCGAGGAAGCGATCGCCGCGTGGATGCGCGCCGAGGCGGCCCTCATCGAGGGCGAGCTCGAAGCGACCGTCCGGGTCGTCCGCCGGGACGGCAAGGAGCGCTTTCTCTTGGACGTGGACGCCGGGCGCAGCCCAGAGGTGCTCAGTGTCATCGGCCGGAGGCTGAGCCCCCTCGCCGAGGACCAGGTGCCCCGGGACCGCGGCGGTGATCGACCCGGGAGAGGCGGCGGCGACCGCGAGCGACCGCAGCACTACGGCCGAGATGGCGGTCGACCCCCGGGACGTGGCGGCGGCGGCGGTGGCTACAAGGGCGGCCGCGA
>QMMC01000554.1 GCA_003647065.1 Deltaproteobacteria bacterium
GCCAAGCGGGACGTGGGCGAGACGGCGTCGCTGATGGCGGCGCAGATCCTGTCGACCATCGGAGTCCCTCTCTGGTTCGGCGATACGATCATCGGCGTGCTTCAGGTCGACAACCGTGCGGCCAAGGGGCTCTTCAAGGAGCGCGACCTCGACATTCTCGCGGTCCTCGCCCAGACCACGAGCCAGGCATTTCACCACGCACGTCTCTACCAACGCCTCGAGGTCACCGAAGAGCAGGCCCAGCGTGAAAACGAGTATCTGAAGGAGCGCGACAAGAGTCAGCGCTTCTCGGGGATCATCGGCGAGAGCTCGGCGATGGCGAAGCTCTTCGACCAGCTCAAGAAGGTAGTCGATACCCGGGTGACGGTGCTGATCGAAGGTGAGACCGGGACCGGCAAGGAGCTCATCGCGAGCGCCGTGCATCACTGGTCGAAGCGCGCCGACAAGCTCTTCGTCGCGACGAACAGTGCGGCAATGCCCGAAAATCTCATCGAGTCGGAGCTCTTCGGACACAAGAAGGGCGCGTTCACGGGAGCGACCGATGACAAAGCCGGCCTCTTCGTCATCGCCGATGGGGGCACGCTCTTCCTCGACGAGATCGGTGAGATGCCCTTGCCGACCCAGGCCAAGCTCCTCCGGGTGCTCCAGGAAGGTGAGGTACGCCCGGTCGGGTCCAACCAGGTCAAGCAAGTCGATGTTCGAATCGTCGCCGCGACCAATCGTGAACTCGAAAAGGAAGTTTCCGAAGGCCGCTTTCGCGAGGACCTCTACTACCGCCTCAAGGTCTTCCCCTTGCGCGTCCCGCCGCTTCGGGAGCGACGCGAAGACATCCCGCTCCTCGCCGGGTACTTCCTGACCCGCTACGTGCAGGAGTTCGGTCGAGAGGTCGGTGGCTTCAGCCAGCAGGCCATGGAGCTACTCCAGAGCTACAAATGGCCGGGCAACGTCCGCGAGCTCGAAAACGAAGTGCAGCGCCTAGTCATTCAGGTCGATGACGGTGACTTCGTGCAGGTGGACCATGTCAGCGCCCGAATCCGCCAGGTGGAAAATGTGCTCGATCGCGTGAAACCCAAAAAGGGCACGCTCAAAGAGATGGTCGAGCAGGTCGAAAAGTGGATCCTCCACGAGGCTCTTCGAGACCACGGCAACAACAAGACCGCCACCGCGAAGACCCTCGGCATGACGCGAGAAGGTCTGCACAAGAAGCTGAAAAACTACGGCATGACCTGATGGGCGGCCGATGAGCCGAATGCTGCGCGACGGAAGCGGATCGCTGCTCGTGGTGTCGGCCCTCGGGGTGCTCTTCATGGCCGTGCGACAGCTCGGCGGTCACGACTACGTTGCTGCCGTCCTCCTAGTGTTGGTGGGCCAGAGCCTGCTCTGGGCGGGGGTGGAACTCTTGCGCCCGACCATCGGGGAGTGATGATGCAGCGGATTCCGGGCGTCATCTTCCTGCTTTTTTCGCTTTCCCTGTTCATCCCGACCGCGCCGGGGTGCGGCGACGAGGATGCTGCGGGCCCGGCGGCGCCGCGACCGCTCGGCACGGACCGGGTTGGGGGGATGGTCGTCGCGACGGTCGACGGCGTCGGCATCACCATCACGGACGTCGAGGAGCACGCTCGCAGCGCTTCGGTGACCCCGGGACGCGCTCTCGCAGACCTCATCGATACGGAACTTCTGGCGGCCGAGGCGCGACGCCGCGGCTACGGTGACCGACGTCCCACCCGCGCCGCGCGTGCCCGGGCGCGCGCGAGGGAGTTGCTTTCGACGCAGGTCGAGGATGTGGTCACGGCGGCGTCGATCCCCAACGCCGAAATCGCGGCCCGCTACGAACGCGATGCACCCCGGTACCACCAGGAGGAACGCCGACGATCCCGGCACCTCTTGGTCCGGGTCCCGGACGGCGGGGACGCCGCGACCTGGGCCCTCGCCGAGGCCATCGCCCAGGACATCCTTCGTGAGGCGGTCGCGGCGGTCCCAGACGTCGAGAGCGTCTTCGAGACGGCGACCGCGCCTGCGCCGCTGCGAATCCGAACCGAATCCCTCGATCCCGTGGCCCGGGACGGCAGCTTCCAGGCCGAGTACGAAGAAGCGCTCTTCGCGACCGAGCCCGGCGAGGTTTACCCGGGGGTCGTGCGCACCAGCTTCGGGATGCACGTGGTCTTCGTCGAAGAGATCGTGCCAGCAATGCACGTGAGCCTCGAAGAGGCGACGCCCGGGATTCGAGAGGACCTCGTCGTCGAGAACCGCGCGGAGCGGACGGCGGACCTCCTGAGGCGGCTCGGTGAAGCTCGGCCCGTCGAGGTCCTCGATGCTGTTTTTGCCCGAGCCTCGGTGATGGAGCTGGGGTCGTGACCGAGCCCATCGTGGACGGGGCCTCTGAGGCGCCCCGGGACATGAACGAGACGGCGTTCACTCACATCCTTCGCCGTCTGTGGAAGCGAAGCCCGGGCATCCTCGCAGTGGTCTTCGTCGACAGCGAGGGCGAAGCCGTCGACTACTGCTGCTCCGTCGACCCCTATGAGGCGAAGGTCCTCGGGGCGCAGATGGGATTCACCACGGGGCAGCTGAACCTGGCTGTGCAGAAGCTCGGCTTCGGCGAGTTGCACGAGGTGATTGTTGGCTCGAGCGTGCGAGGCCTGACCGTGCGGCGGGTCACGGACGAATACTCTCTCGCGGTTTCGACCGTCGTGACCGAAGACGATCACGTCGTGTCGATGGCCATCGAGCGCTGCGTCGATGATCTTCGGCGCGAGGCCCACCTCGACACGCCCCTGTGGGAGCCGCGTCCCAAGCCCCTCGAGGTGTACGTCCGGGAGGCCGTCGGGTGGAAGTACGCGCCGGCGCTCTTCTGCGAGGCCGAAGCCGAATGGCGGGAAGTCGAGACCGTGCTCGGGCGCTGGCAAGACCAGGACTTCGATGACCTGACGTGTTTTCGAATACGCACCCGCGACGGGGACGAACTCACCCTGGCTCACGATACCAAGTTCGACCGCTGGACCATGATCACGGACGAGTGGTAGTGGGGGCGGCGGCGCCGTCACTCTGCTCTACCAGAAGAAAAGGACGCCTCCCATCCACAGGGCTCCGGCCACCATGACCAGCGCCGTGTAGCCGATGATGTCTCGTGCCTTGGCACCGGTGATGGCGAGGAGCGGCAGGGCCCAGAAGGGCTGGAGCATGTTCGTCAGTTGGTCCCCGTAGGCGATGGCCATCACCGCCTGGCTCAGGGGCACGCCCAGCGCCGACGATGCTTCGACGGCGACGGGACCCTGGACGGCCCACTGGCCGCCCCCGCTGGGCACGAAGAGGTTGATGACCCCCGCGGTGATCATGGTGAGCACGCCGTAGAGTTGAGGCGTCGCCGCGGAGGTCATCCAGGTCGCGAGCATGGCTCCGAGGCCCGTACTCCGAATGACCCCCATGATGCCGGCGTAGAAGGGGAACTGAAGCACGATGCCGCTGGTGCCGGCGACGGCGTTGGCGACCGCCTCGCGGTAACGCCCGAGGCTTCCGTGGAGGACGAGCCCGAGGGTCAAGAAGAGCAGGTTGAGGGCGTTGGGGTCGAGCTTGCCGAAGCCCGCGCCCTCGAGCCACGCATACCAGGCGTAGGCGAGGGGGAGGGCGATGAGAGCAACGAGCCACGGGCTCTCTTCGATGCGCTCGGGCCAGGTCGTCGCCTCGGCGCGTAGGGGGGGGGCGGGCGTGGGGGCATTTCGTCCGAGGTAGTCGGTCATCGACTGGCTCGGCTCGTCCCCGCGGGGCGCGAGGGCCGCGCAGAGCGAGGGGACGATGACGATGAGTCCCAGGGTGACGACGAGGTTCATGGGGCCGAGGACAGTCTCGGTGAACGAGAGGGTGCCGACCTCTGCTGCGACCTCGTCTCCGAGGAAGCGCGCCACATTCGCTTCGGTGGTCATCATCAGCGGCGCGCTCCCGCTGAAGCCCCCGTGCCAGGTCATCAAGCCGGTGTAGCCGGCGGCGGAGAGCAGGGGGTAGTGGGCGGCGACCCCTCTCTCGGAACAGCTGCGCCCGACCTCTCGGGCCAGGATGGCTCCTACCACCAGACCGAGGCCCCAGTTGAGGAGGCTCATGGCGATGGCGACGAACGACACCAGGAAGGCGGCCGAGGCCCCGCTCCCGGGGAGCACGGCGATGCGCCCGAGGGCGCGCTGGACCAGCGGGGCCGAAGCCAGGGCGTGGCCGGTCACGAGGATCAGGACCACCTGCATCGTGAAGGCGAGCAGGCTGAAGAACCCTTTGTCCCCCTGCCAGGCCTCGACGATGTCTCTAGGCCCCGCTCCGGTGGCCACGGCGGCGAGGATAAAGGTGAAAATCGTCAGGGCAACGGCCAAAACGAAGGGATCGGGGGTCGTGGCTCGGAAGAACGCTGCAAAACGGTGTCCGAGGCGGCGAATCATAGTCGGCACCATACCGCCGTTTCACATTGCCGCGCCGCCCGAGATTCCGCTACGATTTCCGGCCGTGAGTCGACGCTGCCCCCATTGTCATGAGGTCTACGAGGACGCTGTCTTCTTTTGTGGCCAGGACGGGATCATCACCATCCAGGTCCAGGACCCCTCGGACACCGACCAACGCCTAGGTACGACCCTCGGCGGGTACATGGTCGTCGCCCGCGTCGCGGACGGTGCGATGGGGCGAGTCTACGAGGGGCGCCACCCCGAGACGAAGGCCCGGGTGGCGATCAAGGTCCTCCACCCCGACGTCGCCAAAGACCACGTCGCCGTCGAGCGTTTCAAGCGCGAGTACCAGACGGCCAACGAGTTCGACAATCCGTACATCGTCAAGGTGCTCGAGTTTGGTGAAACCGGCGACGGAAGCTGGTTCCTCACCATGGAGTACCTCCTCGGCGAGGAACTCGGGGAGCTCCTGCGTCGCGAGGGCGCGATCGGACGCGAGCGCGTCGTCCGTGTCCTGACCCAGACCGCCATCGCTCTCGACTACGCGCACTCCTTCGGCGTGATTCACCGTGACCTCAAGCCAGACAACATCTTCCTCTGCGACGGCGATGACGGCGTCGAGGTTCGACTGCTCGACTTCGGTTCGGTGAAGCTCCAGATGGAGATGGGACCCAAGTTGACGGCCTTCGGAACGACTCTCGGGTCGCCCTATTACATGTCGCCGGAACAGGCGATGGGGAAGCTGGACGTCGACCAGCGCACGGACATCTTCGCGGTCGCCGCGATCCTCTTCGAGATGTGCACCGGAAGGATCGCCTTCGAAGGAAGTTCGGTTGCCGAGATCTTGATGAAGATCGTCAACGGCACGCCGCCTCTCGCGAGCGAGACCCGGCGGGGCTTGCCGCCGGGCCTCGACGACGTCATCCAGAGAGGCCTCGCCAAGGACAAGACCAATCGCTACGAGTCTTGTGCAGGATTGGCGGCCGCCACCCTCGCAGCCTACGGC
>QMMC01000555.1 GCA_003647065.1 Deltaproteobacteria bacterium
CGCGACCCACTCCATCGTTTTCGGTGGTTTCAGTGCCGAGGCGCAGAAGGATCGCATCATCGACGCCGGCGCCAAGGTCGTGATCACCGCCGACGGTGGCTACCGCAAGGGCGAACCCTTTGCGTTGAAACCCCAGGTCGACGAAGCCGTGGAGGGCGCCGACTGTGTCGATCACGTCGTCGTCGTACAGCGCACGAAGACGCCTACGCCCATGCGCGACGGGAGAGACGTCTGGTGGCACGAGGCCATGGAAGGCGCGTCCACGCATTGCCCGCCGGCCAAGCTCGATGCCGAGCACCCGCTCTTCATTCTGTATACCAGCGGTACCACGGGCAAGCCCAAGGGCATCCTGCACACGACGGGGGGCTATCTCACCCACGTTGCCACCACCACGAAGGCGATCTTCGACATCAAGGACACGGACGTCTACTGGTGCACGGCCGATGTCGGCTGGATCACCGGCCATTCGTACGTGGTCTACGGCCCGTTGGCGGTGGGCGCGACGACACTCATGTACGAAGGCGTCCCGACGTATCCCGAAGCCGACCGTTGGTGGAAGTTGATCGAAAAGTGGGGCGTGAACATCTTCTACACCGCACCCACGGCGATTCGCACGTTCATCCGACTCGGTGACGAGCTGCCCAATGGCTGCGATCTGAGCAGCCTGCGCCTGCTCGGTTCGGTGGGCGAACCGATCAATCCCGAAGCCTGGATCTGGTATCACGAAGTCATCGGCAAGAAGAAGTGCCCCATCGTCGACACCTGGTGGCAGACCGAGACCGGCGGAATCATGATTTCGCCGATCCCTGCCGAGGTGCCCACGAAACCGGGTTCGGTCACGAGGCCCTTCCCGGGCATCCACACCGCGATTCTCGATGAGCACGGCAAGAAGGCGAAAAAGGGGGAGGGCGGCTTCCTCGCCGTGACTCACCCCTGGCCGGGCATGCTGCGCGGGATCTGGGGAGACAAGCAGCGGTTCAAGGAAACCTATTGGAGCAAGTGGAAGAACACCTACTTCCCCGGCGACGGAGCCCACACCGACAAGCAGGGCTACTTCTGGATCATGGGCCGAATCGACGACGTGATGAATGTTTCAGGGCATCGCATCGGCACCATGGAAGTCGAGAGCGCCATCGTCTCACACAGCGACGTGGCCGAGGCGGCCGTCGTGGGGCGACCACATGAAATCACCGGCACCGCCATCGTCGCGTTCGTGACTCCACGCGCCAACGTGGCTGCGGGCGCAGAACTCGTGGCCGCGCTCAAGAAGCACGTGAGCAAGGAGATCGGGGCCATCGCCCGGCCCGCAGACATCCGGTTCACGAACTCGTTGCCCAAAACACGTTCGGGCAAGATCATGCGGCGGCTGCTGCGTGACATCGCTTCGGGGCAAGAAGTGGTGGGGGATACCAGCACGCTCGAGGACTTCAGCGTGTTGGCTTCACTCAAGGAGAGTGAAGAGGATTAGGACGCCGGGGGCCAAAAATGATATTGCTTTCGCATTGAACACTCAGCCTGTCTGGCGACGGCTGAATCGCGGGCCGGCGCGTTCGAGGGCACGGTCGAGAAAGAAGACTTCTCCCAGCTCTGGGTGAGGGGCGAGTGGGGCTTCGCCGGTCAGGATTTCGACGCCGCGGCGCACGACGCCCTTGTGCGCGACCAGGAGCAGGCTGGCTGCATCGCGGTTGAAGGCGCGGGCGAGTGCGCGGTCGACGCGCTGCCTGAAGTCTGCCCTCTGTTCGCCATCGGGAAAATCAAAGCCCCATGAGTCTCGTGTCCAAGCGGCCTCGAGTTCGGGATCGCGAGCGCGGATCTCTTCGCGGGTGAGCCCCTCCCAGCGACCGAAATCGATCTCGCGAAGATCGCCGTCGAGTTCGATGGTGCGATCGGGGCGGATGATGCGCGCACTTTCGGATGCTCGGGAGAGCGAGCTGGCCAGGTGCACGTCGAAGTCGATGTCGCCGATCGTTCTCGCTGCGGCACGCGCTTGATCCCGTCCCTCGTCCGAAAGCGGCACGTCGTTGGCACCGTGAAAGCGGATGCTCGATTCGCCTTCGGTCTCGCCGTGGCGCACGAGGACGACCCGTTGCAGGCGCTTCGAGATCATCATGCTCATCCTCTCCGCTCACCGCTCACCGACCCACTCACCCACCCCACCCGTGGCTGATCCGAGGGTCGGAAACGCACAAGCGCCCGTCAATGCAATTCGATACTTGCTGCTAGCCTCGGCCGCCATGCCGCCCCATGTCCAGATCGATCCGCGAGCCCATCTCGAAGGCCGCCTCGTACGACGCTACAAGCGCTTCCTGGCGGATGTCGAGTTTCCCGGTGGGGAGATCGTGACCGTGCATTGTCCGAACCCGGGCCGCATGCTCGGCACCGACACGCCCGGTGCACGAGTGCGTTGTTCGACCAGCGACAATCCGAAGCGCAAGCTCGCACACACTCTCGAGATGATCCGGGTCGGGCGCATCTGGGTGGGGTTGCACACCCTGCGCGCAAACCAACTGGTGGCGAGTGGCCTGGCAGCGGGGGCGATCGGCGGGCTGGATGGCTACACCGGGTTGCGAAACGAGGTGAGGGTCGGCGAAGGCAGCAGGCTCGATTTCAAGCTCGAGGGTCATCCCCGGGACTCGCGCGATGCATGCGTCGAAGTGAAGAGCGTGACCATGGCAGAAGGTCGGCGCGGGCTCTTTCCCGATGCCGTGACCGAACGCGGGCGAAAGCATCTCGAGGTGCTCTCGCGCCTGGCGGGCGAGGGAAACCGGGCGGCGCTGCTCTTCGTCGTGCAACGCGGCGATTGCGAGTCGGTTTCGCCAGCGGATGCCATCGATCCCGCCTACGGCGAGGTGCTCCGCCGCGTGGCCACCGAGGGCGTCGAGTTGCTCGCCGTGCGGGCACGGGTGACGGCTTCTCGAATCCGGTTGGAGGGGATGCTGCCGGTGCTGCTATGAACGGGGCATGACCACCCCGCGATCCCAAAAGCGGCGAGCCGCAGAACCCGCTGCAGCGACGCTTTCGCCCGAGGCTCTTCCGGCGGCGTGGGTCCGAGAAACCAGGACCAGACTGCTTCGCTGGTACGGCCGCCACAAGCGCGACCTGCCCTGGCGCCAAAGTCGCGATCCGTATGCCATCTGGATCTCCGAAACGATGCTCCAGCAGACCCGTGTCGAGACGGTGATCCCGTATTGGCATCGCTTCCTCGAGCATTTCCCCGACGTGGCGAGTCTGGCGGACGCCAGCCAGGAAGACGTCTACTCGGCATGGACCGGCCTCGGCTACTACTCGCGCGCGCGCAATCTGCAGACGGCCGCACGTCAGATCATGGACGAGCACGACGGCGCATTGCCCAAGACCGTTGATGAATTGCGCCGGCTGCAGGGCATCGGTCCCTATACCGCGGGTGCCGTGGCTTCCATCGCTTTCGATCGGCCTGCAGCCATCGTCGATGGCAACGTGGTGCGCGTGCTCTCCCGGCTGCGCGGCCTGCGCGAAGACGTCGGCCAGAAGGCCATCATGGATCGTCTCTGGTCGTGGTCCGAAAGCCTGGTTTCGGCGGGCCGGCGCGCGGGCGACTTCAATCAGGCGATGATGGAACTCGGCGCCACGGTCTGTCTTCCCAGGGCGCCGCTCTGCCTATCATGCCCGCTCCGCAACCACTGCGACGCTGAACGATCCGGAGATGCCGAATCGCTCCCCATCAAGGCGAGCCGCAAGAAGCCCAAGGTGGTTTCGGCAGTCGCGGTCTGGATCGAACGCCGCGGCAAGGTTCTCGTCGTACAACGTCCCGAGACCGGCTTGATGGCGAACCTCTGGGAGTTGCCCGGCGGCGAAATCGATGTGAAGAAACCGCAAGAGGCGGACACCCGAGCCGCCGTTCGCGCGGCCACGGGTCTCGCGATCGGTCAACTCGAACGGGCCGGGCAGGTCACGCACCTGTTCACCCATCGCAAGCTGACATTGCACGTGCACGTCGCCCGCCGCATCGAAGGACGCGTGCACCTCGGCGACCTCCAGGCATTCCGCTGGCTTGCACCCCACGCTCTCGCCGATCTTCCCCAGGCCGGACCCATGAGAAAGGCCCTCGCCCTGCTCGGCCGCGGCCCCGAAGAGTCGCCGCGTGCGCGGATGCGCACGGGTCAGGCGCAGATGCAGGCGAAGAAGTGAGCGGTCCGGGCAAGAACAAGAAGACGGAGGTCGGGCCGGCGTCGTTCGCCGAACTGATCGAAGGCGACCCGCACACTCGGCGTCTCGACGAGAAGAAGGTCGTCACGCCGGGCGGGACCTCGGGCAGGAGACGCCCGCCTTCGGCCGAGGCCGCTCCACCCGGCGAACCCACGTCCGACGATCAGCAGGCCGATGGTCTCTTCCGTGGAAGCATCTCGCCCAAGGAGTTCAGGGATCTGCGAAGGGGTCGCGTTCGGCCCGACGGACGGATCGACCTGCACCGGCTCGACCGCGAACATGCCCGGCACGCCCTGCGCAAGGCCTTCGGCGTTGCGGCGGCGGCAGGGACCGAGTGCGTCCTCGTGATCCACGGGCGTGGCCGCCGCTCGCCCGCTGGAGAGGCCACCTTGAAAAGCGCACTGCCCAGCTGGCTGCGCTCGGCGCCGCTCGATGCCTGGGTGCGCGGCTTCGCGCCGGCGCTCCCCCGCGACGGCGGCGATGGCGCAACCTACGTCCTGCTCCGAAATCCGAATGCGGCGCAGCGAAGGAAGCCCCGCCGATGACGCTCGAGCCCACCCTCACAGCTGCATTGCCTCCCCGCATCAGCGAACTCGCCGAACGCATCGCCGCCCGGGGCGGCCGCGCCCTGGCGGTTGGCGGATGGGTGCGAGATCAGCTGCTCGGCGCAGACCCCGCAGACCTCGACATCGAGGTACACGGATTGTCCGCGGCGGAACTCGACGACATGCTCGCCGAGTTCGGTCCCGTTCACCTGATCGGCCGCAGCTTTGCCATTCGCCGGGTGCGCGGAATCGCTGCAGACCTTTCGTGGGTCGAGCCGCCCGCCGGATCAGCCCCGCTCCAGGACGACGATCTCGAAGCTCACTTCGCCCAGGCCGCCCGCCGGCGCGACCTCACGATCAACGCCATGGGCTTCGACCCGCTCACCGGTCGGCTCTTCGATCCCGCCAGCGGTCGTGCCGACCTCGCATCACGACACCTGCGTTTCGTCGATGAAGCTCGCTTCGGCGATGACCCCCTGCGCGCCTTTCGCGTCGCCCAGTTGGCGGCGCGCCTGGAGATGGCACCGGACGATGCGCTGATCGCGCTCTGCGCGCGGCAGGATCTCGCCAGCATCGCCGGAGAACGACTGATGAACGAGTGGACGAGTCTGCTGATGCTCGCCCGCCGACCTTCAGTCGCGCTCGAGTGGCTCGAACGCATGGATCAG
>QMMC01000556.1 GCA_003647065.1 Deltaproteobacteria bacterium
CGGACGGCGACGGCCTGGCCGATGCGGACGAGCCAACCTACGGCACCGATCCGGACAACCCCGACACGGACGGTGATGGCCTCTCCGACGGCGACGAGGTCGCGATGGGCACGGACCCCACCGTTTGGGATAGCGATGGCGACGGAGTGTCCGATGGGGACGAGGTTTTCCTCGGCACCGACCCGACCGTCGTCGACCGGGCCTGCGCCGATACCTCCGCCGAGGCCACCACGGTTCGCGTGCCCGTCGACATCATCATCGTGATCGATTCCTCCGGCAGCATGGCCGGCGAAATTGCGGCGGTGGAGCGCAACATCGACTCGAACCTCGCCGGCATCCTCGACGCGGCAGGCGTGGACTATCGGGTCATCATGATCGCCGAGTACCGAAACTCGGGGGGCGACCCGAACGACGGCATCTGCATCAGCGCGCCCCTCAGCGGGATCGCGGACTGCACGCGGCCTCCCTCGTCTCCGGTGAATGGCACTCGCTATTTCCACTACGACCGGAGGGTTCGCAGCACCGACTCGTTCGAGGCGATTCTCGACACCTACGACCGAGCCGATCCCCACGGCCTCGCCCCCAACGGGTGGCGCGAGTGGCTGCGCCCCGGCGCGAAGCGGGCCTTCCTCGAGATCTCCGACGACGACTCGAATATGCGCTACACGGCCTTCGAGACGCAGCTTTTCGCGCTGACCAACATGGCCGGCGACGCGACGGATTTCGGCACCGCCGCCGAGCGCAACTACGTCTGGCACAGCATCATCGGCATGATGGCGAATACTCCGCCGGAAGACCCTTGGCTGCCGGCCGACCCGGTTCATTCGGTCCGTTGTTCGCCCGGGTCCGCGGGCTTCGCCGATGACTACCAGGAGCTGAGCAAGCTCACCCTGGGGCTGCGTTTCCCCCTCTGCAACAACGACAGCTTCGACGTCATCTTCCAGCGCCTCGCCGAGGACGTGGTCAGCGGCGTCGGCCTGGCGTGCAGCTACGCGCCCGAGCGTCCTCCCGGGGGCGAGACGCCCGACTTCGATCGCGTGGTCGTGGTCTACGAGCCAGGCACCGGGATGGGCGCACCGCGCTCCCTCCGGCGCGTAGCGGACATGAGCGCCTGCGACGGCGGCGACTATTACGTCGAGGATGCTCAGATTCAGCTCTGCCCGACGACCTGCGACACGGTCGAGGCGGATGAGACGGGCATCCTCAGCGTGCATGTCGCCTGCGAACAGCTCTGCGGTGACGGCACCATGGACGCCCTCGAAGAGTGCGACGACGGCAATACTGACGACGGCGACGGTTGCAGCTCCACCTGCACCCTAGAGATCATCTAGAGCGGCGTTCACGCCGGGGATCAGGCGGTGGACGCTGCGCGCTTCTCGCGGAGCGCGACGGCGCCGAAGAAGGCGGCGCACATCAGGTAGCCGATGGCCCAGCGCCACCCGGTGCCGAAGCCTATTTCGAACTCGCCGCCGCCGGGGCCGAGGTGGCCGGCGTGGATGAAGCCGAAGAACGAGAACCCGGCCCCGGCGAGGACCCAGTAGGCCGCCCGGCCGAAGCGTTGATCGATGAGCTCGGCGCTCGCGGCGGCCCACACCATGCACGTGAGCATGAAGCCCTGGCTCAGGGCCACCAAGCCGTCGAGGTGCAACCCCGCCATGGCGAAGGCCTCGGGATGGGCGAGGACCTCGGCGCCGAGGCCCATGTTGCCCGTCGCCATTCCGGCGGCGCCGAGGGTCTGGCCGAGGATGAGCACGCCCCAGGCGCCGATCGCCGGGAACAAGCCGAAGGCCACCGCCGGGGCGTGGCTTTGCTTGGTCGTCTGGAAGGCCTGGGCCGTGATGACGATGCCAATCCAGAGCACGATGGCGATGCCCGCCTGCATCGGGATGAGGGCGGCGATGATCGAGGTCAGGCCAGCGAGGGCGACGACGGTGAAGAAGATGCCGTTCAGGATGGAGTACCCGGACCGGGCACCGAGGCCCTTCCAGCCCGGGTGGCCGATGTAGATCGTCGTCGGGAAGCAGCTTCCGAAGAGGGCCGCGACCATCGAGCCGCCGCCGTTCATCGCCATCGAAGGCAGCGCAGGGTAGGCGTCGCCGGCGGCCTCTGCCGACTCGATGTTCTGCAATGAGCCGAGGACGTTGAAGAGGCCCATGGGCAGCATCACCGGAATGAGAAACGCCCAGAAGAGCGGGTGGGAGAAGCCCGCGATGAGGTCGCCGAGGACCGGGACCGGCGGGTAGAAACCGACGGCGCTGACCGCTTCGCCGAGGGCAGAGCTCGCGACCGGCGCCTCGGGGCTGCCGAGGGCGGCGAGGGTCCAGGCTGCGGCGGTGCCGAGGCCCAGAGCGACGGCGCCGCCGGGGATGCGGCCGGGCATCTTCGCGCGACCGAAGTAAGTGGCGAGGATCACCGCCAGGGGCAAGAGAGCGACCAAGGGGCTCTCGAAGGTCTGGACCGCAAAGTCGATCGAGATGAAGCTGATGGCGATGCCCGCCAGGGTCGAGAGCATCGCCGCCCGGGGGGTGATGCGGCGGATGAAGTCGCCGATGAAGGAGCCGATGAGTTCGATGGCGCCGGAGACCATGCCCGAGGCGAGGCCAACCTGCCACGCGATGCGCGCCGCGGCCTCGGGGCTCTCCCCGCCCTCCATGGCCGCGAGCTTCACCGGCAGCATGACCAGGAAGACGTAGGCGAAGAGGCTGACGGTGTTGATGCCGTAGGGCAGGGCGCAGACGTCGGTGCGTCCCGTTTGTGCTGAGAGCTTCTGCGACTGATAGGCGTAGAAGACGTTGCCGACGAGGATCGACAGCGCCGCCCCCGGGAGGATGGTGCCGAGGACCAGATCCATCGGGAAACCGAGCACACCGACGCAGAGCGCGAGGATGAGCAGGAACTGAATCAGGTTGTCTATCGCGAGGCCGAAGAAGCCGTCGACGTCACCCGAGACGAACCAGGGCTGAGGCTCATGTTTTTCGCCGCTCATGTCGGCGCGCAGCATACCCGCGAAGCGCGCAGGGGGGAGACGGGATCGTGCGTCGGCCCGGCAATCCCGGGCCCGTTCAGCGGCAGGTGGGCCAGCCTTCGCAGCGACAATGCGGGGGCAAGCCGGCGCATTCGTCTCCCACCGAGCAGGTGCCGCAGGAGATGGAGCGGCCGCAGCCGTTGGGCACGGAGCCGCAGTTCTGTCCGTCGGGGCAGGAGGTGATCGGTGTGCAGCCGCACTCTCCGACGACGCCGCCGCCGCCGCAGGTCTCGAAGCCCGTGCAGGTCCCGCAGCTGACCGTCCCGCCGCAGCCGTCGGGCTGGGTTCCGCATTCCGGTGGGTCGATCAAGCCGGTGCACGCTGTCTTCGGGGTGCAGCCGCACATCCCCGGCGTGCCGGTCACGCCACCGCCGCAGGTGTCCGGTGCCCGGCAGGTGCCGCAGTTGATCGTGCCGCCGCAACCGTCGGACTGCGTGTCGCAGTCCTGACCGCCGGTGCACGAGGTCGACGGAGAACAGCCGCACATCCCCGGCGTGCCGGTCACGCCACCGCCGCAGGTCTCCATGTCGGTGCAGGACCCACAGCTGATGGTGCCGCCGCAATCGTCGGGTTGGGTGCCGCAGTCCTGAGCACCGATGCAGGCGGCCCTCGGCGGGCAGCCGCAGACCCCCGTCTCGCCGCCCCCGCCGCATCGTCGGGGCTCGGTGCAAGTCGTGCCGCAGGTGCCGCAGTTTGGATCCCGCGTGAGGTCGGCCTCACAGCCGTCCGAGGCGTCGCGGTTGCAGTCCCCGCGACGTGCGTCGCAGGCGAAGTCGCAGAGGGAACCCGCGCAGCGCACGCTAGCCCCGGAGAGCGGAGCGCAGGGCATGTCGCAGCCGCCGCAGTGATTGGCCGAGATCGTGGTGTCGACGCAGCTCGAGCCGCAGAGGGTGGTGCCAGCTCCGCAGTCCGACGCGCAGGCATAGGAGCCACCGCCGATCGCTTCGCAGAGGGGCGTGGGTGCCGTACAAGCGGCGCCGCACCCCCCGCAGTTCTGGGGGGCCGAGATGTCGGTCTCGCAGCCGTCGTCCGGAGATGTGTTGCAGTCGGCGAATCCGGCGTTGCAGGCAATCACACAAGTGCCTGCGTTGCAGCTCGCCGTCCCATTTGCTCCGAGGCAATTCGTGCCGCAAGCCCCGCAATGATCGCGGTCGGTGGTCAGGTCGAAGTCTTCGTCTACGGTGTCGTCGCAGTCGTCGTCGAACCCGTTGCAGATCTCCGTGAGTGGTACACAGGTCGACGTGTCGACGCAGGCCAGGTCGGCGTGGCATAGCTCTCCGCCGGTGCAGGCCCCGTCGTCGAGGACATCGAAGCACAAACCGTCCACGCATGCCGCTGTCGCGCATGCCGCGGGGGGCGCCGGGCAATCTGTGCCGGTCGAACACTGCGGTGCCGCGCACGCGGCCTCACGCCCGGTTGCGCACTCCGGGGCCTGACAGAGCCCCCCCACGCAAGAGACGGCGTCGCTCGGGTCGCCGTCCCGCGGGCAGCTCACCCCGCGGCATGTCCGAGTGATGACGACGGGAACACCCGTGCTCCCGCGGAGCTCCACGCGGACGACCCGTTCCGCGACGATGCCGGTGCCCACGGTCAGCTGCACGCGAACCATGAAGGTGCCCTCGCTTACTCCTCCGAACTCGGCGACTCGGATCCCCTCCGAATAGTCCCCCGCTTCCGAAACGGTGAACTCGTTGATGCGTGCCCTCGCGTCAGTCCCGAGCTCTACGTCCGTGAGCAACTCGGTGCGCACATGGTCGAATTCGACGCCCGGCGCGAGATCCGTGCGCAGATCGACGAAGACATCGAACCCGGTCTCCCCACAGCCGGTCGCCAAGAGCGTAAGGGCGCTCGCTACGAGCACCATCCGCGATCGAGGGCTTCCCATTCGTTCTGAGCATAGCACCACCTCCCTCGCCCTTCGTATCGCTTGCGTCAATCAACGTACGCGCTACCCACCGTGGGTGCGAACGTGTCCATGGCTCCTGGCTTTCGTCGCTTCGGTAGCCGGCGCAGCGTGCGACGACGGCGGTGTCATCGTTCCCGTTGCTGATGCGGGGCTCGATGCGGCGGATGCCGATGCTGCCTCACCGGACGCCGCGTCACCCGACGCGGCCTCACCCGACGCTGCGCCGGGCCAGAGGCTTCGAGAGGTCGTCGACACGGACCTCGGGGCGCTTCGCGGCGTGCGCGATGGAGAGCGCCTCGTGTTCCGTGGTGTGCCCTACGCCGAGGCACCCGTGGGAGAGCTACGCTGGCGGGCTCCGGTGAACGTCTCGGGGTGGGATGGAACCCATGATGCGACGGGCAACGCTCCGGTCTGTCCGCAGCTCGAGAGCTGGGGGGCCGAGCCTCCCCAGTGCAGCGC
>QMMC01000557.1 GCA_003647065.1 Deltaproteobacteria bacterium
CGCGCTCTCGCCTCAGGCCGCCTCTCGTGGTGCCTTCTCGTCGGGACACGGCCACGGTCACGGACACTCCGACCCTATAGACCTCCCCGACGCCCCCCCGACCGGCGACCTTCAACCGAACGCTGGCTCCGGCAAGGTCCTCTTCCTCGACGCGCCCAGCGGCCTCGCCGGCGACATGATCGTCGCCGCCCTCCTCGACCTCGGCGTGCCCCTCGCCGCCGTCGAAGAACCCCTCGCGAAACTTCCCCTCGAGGGCTATCAGATACGCACTCCGCGGATCTCGCGCTCGGGGATCGCCGCCCGACGCTTCGTCGTCGACGTCGACGATGGGCAGCCCCAGCGCCGGTACCGCGAGATCCGCGAGATGCTCGAAGGCGCCGACCTCGAACCGAAGACTCAGCGCCTCGCCCTCGCCGCTTTTCGTCGCCTCGCCGAAGCCGAAGCGGCGGCCCACGCGATGCCCGTCGACGACGTGCACTTCCACGAAGTGGGCGCGGTGGACTCGATCGTCGATGCGGTCGCAGCCGCCGCGGCGCTCACCTACACGGGCGCCGAGATCGTGGCCTCGCCCCTGCCGATGGGCCGGGGCCTCATGCACGCCCAGCACGGCCCCTTGCCGATCCCGGCACCGGCGACGGTCCTGTGCCTCCGTGGAGTGCCGACCGTCGATGGCAAGAGCGACGCCGAGTTGGTGACGCCCACCGGAGCCTGCCTGGTCGGCGCCGCCGCCACGCGCTTCGCGAGGTGGCCTGCGATGTGCCCGGAGCGAGTCGGCTGGGGCTCCGGAACGCGCCATCTCCCAGACCGCCCGAATCTTCTGCGGGTCGTCCTCGGCACGCCGCTCCAAGACGAAGACGGCCTCGTCGGCGAAGCCAGAAGCCCCTTCGTGACCCTCGAGACCAACATCGATGATGCCTCCGCCGAAGTCATGGCCTTTGCGCTCTCGCGGTCGATGGAGGCCGGGGCCCTCGATGCGTGGTCGACACCGATTGGCATGAAGAAAGGCCGACCGGGACGCATGCTGACCGTGCTCGGGCGCCGCCCCCAGGCCGAAGAACTCGCCCGGGTCCTGATGGCCGAGACCGGCTCCCTCGGCGTGCGCATCAAAGCTGCGGACCGCATCGAACGCCCGCGGCACATCCGCAAAGTCGAAACGCCCTACGGCGCAATCGCGGTGAAGGTCGCCGAGGGCGACGGGCTCCCGCGCCACATCGCCCCCGAGTACGAAGACTGCCGCCGGGCAGCGGAAGCTCATGGGACGCCGTTGAAGCGCGTCTACGAAGCCGCCCTCGCAGCCTTCGACGCGGGAGCAAATTCCTGACGTCCCGGGAGCGCCCCCGATGAGCGACGGCGAGGACCCCGAGGGTCGCGGCAAGGGGCGACCCGTGCGCCTCCCAGTGCGCCTCCCCGGACGACTCCGGCGAACCTTCGAGACGGCAAAGCTCGGGAGTTCGGTCGGCAGCAGTTACCTGCGCGGACGCATCGCCGACGCATTCCGCACCGAGGAGAGCACCTCGACCTCCCGCGCCGAACGGGACACCCAGCGCCACCTCGAGAACGCCAAACGCGCATTGCAAACGATGACCGAGGTGCGCGGGCCACTCATGAAGATAGGCCAACTGCTCACGATGCAGACCAACCTCGTGCCCCGCGCCTGGGCCGACGAGCTCGGGAGCTTGCTCGAAGACGCGCCACCGCTCCGATACGAGGCGATCCGCGAGGTCATCGAGGAGGACCTCGGCGGGCCCGTCGAAGAGCTCTTTGGGAGCTTCGACACCGACGCCGTCGCCGCGGCATCCCTCGGCCAGGTCTACCGGGCGCGCCTCCCCGACGGCACCGACGTCGCGGTGAAGGTCCAGTACCCCGGGGCCTCCGCCGCGGTGGACGGCGACATGCGGAACATCGAGCTCGCGGCGACCATGGCCAAGGGGCTGCTCTCGGACCTGCTGGGCCAGAAGCGCCTCGACGTCTCGCCGATGACCGACGAGCTCGCGGAACAATTGCGGCAGGAGACCGACTACTGCCGAGAGGCCTACAACGCCAAGCTCCTCGGCGCGCTCTTCGAGGACGACCCCTTCGTGGTCGTACCGCGCGTGCACGATTCCCACTCCAGCCTCCGGGTCATCACCTACGATTGGATGGAGGGCGACGACATCGGCACGGCCCTCGAGAGTGAGAGCCTCGAGATTCGCGAACGCACCGTGCGCCAGCTGGTGCATGCCTTCTGGCGCCAGATGTTCGGCGCCGGCGTCCTCCACGCCGACCCCCACCCCGGGAACTACCGGGTGCTCCCCGACGGGCGCCTCGGCCTCCTCGACTACGGCTGCGTGAAGGTCTTCTCCGACGACTTTCTCCGAGGCTTCGGCGACATGGTCCTCGCCCAGCTCGATGGTGACGACCAACGCCTGAAAGCGGCGATGCTGGACCTCGGCCTCCTCGAGGACCCCGACGACGAGGCGGGCCTCGACGACGTGCGCCGCATCGCCAACTACTGCTCGGCGGGGCTCACCGGCGGAGGCGAGTTCGACTTCGCGCATTACCGCTACGAGGAAGAGGGCCGCGCCCTAGTACTGCATTTCCTCTCGCGACGAACGCCCCCGCCATCGCAAGGGGACTTCCTCTTTCTCACGCGGGTCGTCCTCGGCTACTACGAGTACTTCTCGCGGGCCCGGGCGTGTATGGATTTCAGCGCCCTGGTGCGCCCCTATCTCGGCGAGGGATTCCGAGGCCGGGAGATCGTCATCCCCCCCTACGGCTGACGCTTGCCCTACGGCTGACGCTTGGGGCGACCGAAGCTCTCGTGCGCCGCGTCCGAGATGCCGCCGGGGACGGACACCGCAGCGAGCTTCCCTCGAAACCAGAGCGTGCGCTTCACGACCACCTCGATGAACTCGAGCATCGGCCCCTCGATGTCGGGCCCCTCGAGGATACCGAGGGCCCGGGCGACGGCCTCGTAGGTCGACAGCAAGTCGAGGCGCACGCCGCGTCGAATATGCCCCACGGCCCGGCTCTCCCGGGGGAGCGCAACCCGGGGGAGATCGGCCAGGACGGCTTGGCGCCTGATCATGCGCCGGGCCTGGCGGTACGTTCCATCGGGCACGTAGAGGCTCGAAATCGCCGCGCCGGGACGGAGCTCCTCGGCCTCGTCCGACGGGAAGAGCACGGCGGCGCGAGGGGGCGGCGCCGGCAGCGCGTCATCGGTGCACAAGAACCGACTCCCCGACAGGCTACGAGCGACGAAACGCCCCGTATTCGTCGGCTTATCGAGCTCCCACGGGTGGGCGACAACCACGACGGTGGTACGGGGGGCGAGGCGCGGCACCAGGGCGCAGACACAGAGCCCCGTGCCCATCCCACAGTCGGCGCACCTCTCGGCGCGATGGCCCCTCTTTCCGCTCACCACGAGAGATTGTCCCGACGGGGCGAGTGCGTCAAAGTACGACGACCCGAATGCGCGCCCTCCCCTCGATATCGTTCTTCCTGGCCCTCTCCGTCGCCCTCACCGTCGTCCTGGCCTTCGCGTCCGCGTGCACACGCAACGTCGACGACCGAAAGGTGTACGACCGCTGCTTCGTCAGCAGTGAATGCGATTCGGAGACGACCGACGGTTGCTTCCGGCTCCTGGGCGATTCGAACAGTCTCGGGATTTGCTCCGTGCACTGCACGGGAGACTGCGAAGGGGGCACCTGCGGCAGCGGCTACCTGACGATAGACGGGGGGACGACGGATCCCATCTGCATCCAGAGTTGCACGATTTTCACCGATTGCCCGAGCGGCGGTTTTGCGTGCATCTCGGGGTCGTGCCTGCCTCCGTGAGTCGCCTGGGGCAGAGGCCTCGACCGCGCTAATTGAGTTCCAAGCGTTTCAGCATCTTCTGGAGCCCGTAGCGGGAGACTCCGAGGAGCTTGGCGGCGGAGATAGGCGACACGAACCCAATGCCGTTCAGATAGCGGGTAAGTGATCGGAATAATTGGACTGCGCGGGCTGGCATTCGGGGAGGACGCGAAGGGATCAACTGCTCGTCATCTCTGGGAGGTGACGGGTCGGGCATGGGCTCCGCGCTTCAGACCCAGGTGAAGTGGGAGAGCGCTCCCCAGGCCCATGTGCCTCTCTCTCCTCTAGAGCCCATTGAACCACGAGCGACAGAGCACCCCCGGCGCGCACGCGCCGTGAGGAGTCCGCGGCAGCGACTGAAAAGTGCATTGGTGGGTGGGGCTCGCGTCGATGTTGGAGCAAAGGCTTCGTATCGGGTCTCCGGGGACGACATCCGCGGTGCAAGCGTCGAGGGCGCTCCCGCATTCGACGAGCTTCCATTCGGTCACGGCGAAGCGCGTCGCCTCGACATCGACGACCGTGTCCTCGTCCATCTCGGGGCTGTGGTCGCCGTCGCAGAAGCACTGATCGTTGTCGCAGACGTGGGAGACTACGGGTCCCGACTCGTAGTAGCGCCCCACCGCGCGACGATGGGAGAGCACGCCTGCCGGCGGGTCGGGGCAGGGCGCCCCGTCGTCGCCGCTGCCCAGCAGCTCGTCGAGGGCCTCGATGTCGTAGATGCCGTCGTAGAAGCACGCGCCGGTTCTCACGGTGCCGTGCCACGCTGGGTCCTCGTCGAAGTCCGTCCGCGCCATCGCCACGACCGGGGCGGTCGCCCCGTGGCTGGCCCCGGTGATGAGCAGGGAGGTCCCATCCCAGGCGCTCGCGATCGCGGGGTCTCGGGCGACGCTCCGAATCAGATGATCCACGCGCTCGGCCTCGGCGTTGTAGGGGTAGCGGCCCGCCTCGGCGGAGTCACCGAAGAGCAGCGCGCAGACAGCCACGTAGCCGTCCTCGACGTAGTTCGAGAGCTGGGCTCCGGCACATGTTTGGCCCCCGCCGGCGAAGTAGATCGCGAGCTTGTCGCAGCCTCGGTCCGCGCATCCTGCTTCGTCGAAGAGATACTCGAACGAGCAGGGAAGGTCGCCGGTGTCTCCACCGGCGCAGGCCGCGATGGTCCGGGTGCCACTCGGAGAGGTGTCGGCGTCGACGCCCCCGTCCGGCACTCCGCCGTCGCCCCCACTGCCGTCGGTGCTCGTGTCCCGCGCCGCGTCCATGCCTCCGTCGGCTCCGCCGTCCATGCCGCCATCGTGCCCGGCGTCGGTGGCCGGCCCGTCGTCCCCGGCGCAGGCGACGACGGTGAGCAGCGCCAAGGCGAGGAGTCGAATGGGAAGTTTCACGGAAGAATGATGCCACATCGGACTTCCCGCGGCTCCATCGCGTCCGCGCCCCTAGCCGCCCCCGATGCTCTAAGGCGGAACCCGGGTCGGATCTTCTTCTCTTCGATGTCTGATTCCCTCCACCTGGGTCCAGGGGTAGGACTTTCACCTCCAATCCAGCGACC
>QMMC01000558.1 GCA_003647065.1 Deltaproteobacteria bacterium
CACGACTGGCGTAGCGGCGGCGCCGCCGTCGGCGCACCCGACGAGTGAGGTCGCCAAGACAATGATCGTGATGCACGTGAGTCGTCGGCGCATGGTGCCGGACTGTAGCGCATGATGGAGTCTCCGCCACGGAGGGACCGGGAAGCGGGTCATGAACAGCGCCGGACTTTAGTTCAATTCACGCGGCTTTCACCGGCCGATAGGAAGAGCGCCGGTCCCTTCACGCCTCCGCGATCCCTCCCCGCCGCCGCCCCATGCCGCGTTTTTCCAGCAAGCGGTACATCGTCACCGGGTTCATTCCGGCGCGTTTCGCCGCGGCGCGCACATTGCCGCGGCACTCCTCGAGGAGTCCTTCGAGGTAACGCTTCTCGAGGGGGGCGAGCCATTTCTCTCGGAGCTCCGCCAGGGTGGGGCGGGCTTCCTGAGGGCGCGCCTTCGGTGCGCCGTGGGCCATGGGGGCTGCCGCGTCGGCGGGTCCCGCGATGTGCTTTGGTAGGTCGGTCGCTTCGACGGTATCTCCGGTCGCCATGATGACCGCGTGCTCCATCGCGTTTTTCAATTCGCGTACGTTCCCCGGGAAGTCGTGGCCGAGGAGCCGGGCGACGGCTTCGGGGGAGATCCGCCGAACACTCGAGTCGTGGCGCTCGGCGCTCTGCTTCAGAAAGACCTTCGCCATGACCTCGAGGTTGTCGTCCTTGTAGGTACGGAGCGGAGGCAGCTCCATGGTCATGACGCTGAGCCGGTAGTAGAGGTCGTCGCGGAACTCGTGGCGGCTCACCATGTCGGGTAGGTCGCGGTTGGTCGCGGCGATCAAGCGCACGTCGACGGTGAGGGGTGCTGCGTTGCTGCCGACCGGCTGGATCTCCCCGTACTCGACGGCGCGCAGCAGCTTCGCTTGCAGCGGCACCGGGAGTTCGCCTAGCTCGTCGAGGAAGAGCGTGCCGCCGTCGGCTTTCACGAACTCGCCCTTCTTGTCCGCAGAGGCGCCGGTGAAGGCGCCCTTTACGTGGCCGAAGAGCACGCTCTCGAGGAGCATCTCGGGGATGGCGGCGCAGTTGACGGTCACCAGCGGTGCATCGGCGCGGCGGCTGTTGAAGTGGATGGCGTTGGACACCAGCTCCTTGCCCGTGCCGCTCTCTCCTACGACCAGTACCGACGCGTTGGTAGCGGAGACCTTTTCGATGCGCCGCTCGACCTCGAGCCAGGCCGGGGAGAGCCCCTTGATCAAGAAGGGGCGCCCCTTGTTGCCCTGGGTCGCACGGAAGAGCTGGGCCCTTCGCAGGAACATCGCCGAGGAGTCGGCGATCTCCGTGAGCTGGGCCACCGTCTCTTCGTCGTAGGCGTCCCTCCGCCGCGAAGAGATGCTCAGGACCCCGATGGGGCGCCCCTGGTAGCGGATCGGAACCGCCGCAATCGATACGACGTCGAAGTAGTAGGTGGCGTAGTAGGGGTCGGTCGGGCCGTGGTCGCAGACGTAGGGCTCATTCGTGGCGTAGACGAACCCGGCGATGCCGTTGTAGCGGTCGCCCCGGCGGACCGGCACCACCTCGTTCGGCAGCGTCACGATGAGGTTGCCGGCGACGTGGAAGTGAATCGCGAGGCCCTGGGCCTCTTCGTCCCAGAGGAGGATCGCCCCGTGGCGGGCGCCGGTCCGTTCGAGGGCGAGCTCGACGATGCGGCGCTCGAGGGATTCGATGTCGGAGGTGTCGTGGAGCGCTTCGTCAGTTATGTCCATTCGCAACATTAGTTGTATCAGAGCAACTATTTGCTGCAATAACTAAACACATAGCGTCGTAAAAGATAGCAATTACCAGCTCCCTACATGTGGCACCGCCCTTGCTTTAGAGCACAACAACCCACCTGAACACACGTTGGAGCTTTCACCATGACCCGCCCCGCTTTCACGACCCTCATCTCTTCGCTGCTGCTCGCTTCGGTCCTCCTCTTCGGCATCGGCTGCGCAGCGCCGGTCGCCCCGTCGGACCCCGAAGCCGGCACCTCGGCCCTCGCCTCGGTGCCCTACTTCGACGTCTTCGAGGGCGCGGACGGCAAGACCTACTTCAACCTCAAGGCCGCCAACCACGAGATCATCCTCTCGTCCCAGGGCTACAGCAGCCGGACGGGGGCCCTCGGCGGCGTGCTCTCGGTCCTCGACAACGGTGAGCTCTCCCACCGCTACGAGCTCGCCCAGGCGGTCAACGGTGAGTACTTCTTCCGCCTCGAGGCCGCCAACGGCCGCGTCATCGGCATGAGTGAGACGTACACCACGGCCAGCAGCGCCCGCCGCGGCATCGCCGGCGTGACCCGCAACATCGGCGCCTACCTCGACTGGCAGAGCCTGCGCACCGGCGCCCGCTTCGACGTCTTCGCCGGGGCCGACGAGCGCTTCTACTTCAACCTGCACGCCGCGAACGGCCAGATCGTGCTCAGCTCCCAGGGCTACTCTTCGGAGGCCGCGGCCTACAACGGCGCCTTCTCGGTCGCCGACAACGGTCTCGACCAGGAGAGCTACGACGTCCAGGAAGCCCACGGCGGCGGCTTCTACTTCAACCTCAAAGCCCGGAACGGCCGGGTCATCGGTACCAGCGAGGTCTACTCCTCCCGCGGCAACGCGGAGCGCGCCTGTGACTCGGTCATCGAGCTTCTCGGCGGCCTCGACATTCTCTGATCAAACGTCCAGGCGGGTCATTTGGAGGCGCTTCCCAGGTTGGGAGGCGCCTCAGTCAATTCTGCGGGAGGGGCCGCAGCGAATTTGACCGAAAACGCATCCGGCGGCTCCCATGGTTGGGTGAATCGTCTCACCGCTGCGAATCGTCTCTCTCTCTTCTGCTTGGCCTTCGCGGCTGTCTCGAACGCAGCGTGCGGTGGCTCGGCCCCGGAGCCCGCGGCGACGGCCGATACGGCTCGCACCTCTACGAGCTACGAGGAAGCCCGGGCACGCCTCGAGACGCTGGCCCACGGCCGTCTGGTCATCGAACAGACCGAGGACGTCCGCGAGTTGATCACCCGGGGGCAGAGAGAAGCCGCCGCCGCGGTCGAAGAGACGGTGGAGATCGCACGGCTCTTCGACCACGTCATCCGCGAAAACGGGGAGCCTTGGCGGGCGCGGTGCCTGGTGGGCATCGCCGCCGCCAATCGCGCCCTCGCGGTGCTCATCCGCGGCCTCGAGTACCGAACACCGCGGGATGTCGAAGGACAGCTCGCGGCCCTCGTCGCGGCCGGCGCCGTGTATGAGGCGGAGCTCGCTGAGGAGGAGATCCACGCGTCCATCGCCGCAGCCCTCGAGGACCGGGCCCGGCCCCTCGACTGCAACGAGGGCGTGGCCCTCCGGGGTGCCCTTTCGGCCCTCCGAGATTGGCCGGACCCCGAGATGAACGTCGACGCGCTCCGCGAGCGCCTCGACGAGCTTCCCGAGTGCCTCTGATCTCGAGTGGCGGACCCCAAACAGTTTAGTCGTCGACGCTGAGCTCGCGGTAGGCGACCCGGCCGCCGCGCCGCGCGTAGAGCGCCCAGAAGAGCCCGTTCGGGTCTTCGAAGAACGCGAGTTCGTCGCCCTCGGGGCCGACCTCGACAGCGTGGCCCGCGGGGCCTTGGTAGTGCAGCTTGTCGTGGGCGATGAGGCCGAGGCGCTTTGCTTCGCCTTCGATCTCCCGGCCCAGGTCTCGGGCCGCCACGGCGACGTCCTCTTCGTCTTCGACGAGATCTCTGAGCCAATCGGCGAGGTCCGTGATGGCCCCGGTGACCGTCGGGTCGGCTTCGGACTCTTCGGCGTGGGCCTGGATGCGCACGACGGCGTCTTCTACGGAAGAAGAGACGTGCTCTTCGGCGTCGCCGAGGAGGAGGGTGATCTCCTCGTCATCGACACTGAACGAGACGCCGTCGGTGCCGAGCTGTGCCCGCGACACACCCGCGTCCCGTACCGCAGCCTCGAGCTCCTCTTCCATGGACATATCCGTTTTTCGATGTGCTCGGGCCGACGATGACCCGCGCCTCGGCGCACGCTAGCACGCGCACCCCCCGGCGCTACCAGAGGCGGAGCTCCCGAGGTCACTGGGCCACGGGCGAGGAACTCTCGTGCTAGCGTGCCGGCCCCCATGATTCGTTCGGCCGTATTTCTCATCGCCGCCGCGATGCTCCTCGTCCTCTTCGCAGGCTGTGAGCGCGCGGCTCCCGCGCCTGCGCCACCGTCACCAGATGTAGAGGGCGCCGAGGCGATCGTCATCGTCGCGCGCGTCGTCGATGCCCCACGGCCGCCCCCCTGCGGCACCTCGACCTTCCGGGTCGCGGTGCGGTACGCGGTCCTCGAGGTCGAGGCCGGCGCCTTGACCGAGACCGACATTCTCGTGCGCCAGGATTGTCCCGAAGGCCCGCGCCCCGCCGGGGATGCCGGCCCGATCGAGGTCGACGCCGTACACCGCCTGACCCTCGAGGCTATGCCCCTCGTCACGGCCCGACGGGTTCAGTGGATCCCCATACGTACCGACGCCGCGACGGGCACGCTCTAGTGTGGGATGCAGAGTCACGGGAGGGAGTATCGCGACGGACCGCGGTTTCCTCGCAAGGAAGGAGGCCGAAGGAAATGCACCGCATTTTCGAGGTTTCCTGACGCCGCGAGGGAGCCGTGGAACGAGCGAGAAACCTTCCGTGGCTTTGGATCCCGCACTAGCTTCACTCCATACGGAAGAAGGCCTGGGTTCCGCCGGCCACGCCTAGGTGGTCGAGGCCGAGGTTGGCGAAGACCCCGGCACAGTCCGGGTCGGTGATCGTCGCCATGCATCCCGGCGGGGTGTCGGCGGTATTGGTGTCGATGTCCGTGTCCTGGAGCAGGAGCGCGAGGTCGGCGACGATGGTGTTCGCGGTCGCGTCGAAGCCGTCGAAGGCCACGGCGACGCTGTTGGTATTGGTGCACGCGGTGACGCCGCCCGTCGGGTCGCCGTCGCACCCGGTGCTGCCGAGGTGCTGGCGCCAGCCTTCGCTGATCCCGGCGCTCACCCCATCGATGCGCAGGAACTTGTAGCCGCCCTGCCAGTTCCAGAACATCGAGGTGACGTTGAGGGGCGCCGGAGCGGTGGCGACGTCGATGTTGTGGTTCTGCCCGAAGGGCACCCCCATCGTGAAGCGCACACCGGTGTAGGTCCCCACCGGGACCGTGCCCACGATGGTCGAGTTGAGCTGGGGGTTGCCGCCGGTGCAGGTGGACGAGCCGTCCTCGAAGTCGAGCAGCACCGTGCCGTCGAGGGCCCACATGCCGTCCGTCTCGATGGTGACGGGGACCTCGGTGCCGGTCGCGTCTACGAGGCGCACGTCGTGCACGTAGAAGCGAAAGTCGTTGGTCGTGATGGTGGAGTTCGTGGTGCCCACGTCGGTGAAGCTG
>QMMC01000559.1 GCA_003647065.1 Deltaproteobacteria bacterium
CTCGTCGTCATGGGCGTCGTGTTCGTCGTCCGTGGGAAGCACGTCGCCGCGGACCATGAACTCCTTGCCCTCGATGCGGATGGCCCAGTAGCAGTCCGAGCGCCCCTCCATCTCGAACTGGCAGAGCCCGCAGGCGGCCTCGACGCCCCGGTCCTCGACCTCGACGCTGCCGCTACCGCAGGCCGACAGGGTCACCGTTGCGAAACCGAGAACGAGAAAGAAGGAGAGGGTTCGACGCGTCACGAGAGCTGACCTAGCGCCGCTTTGGGGTTCGGTCCAGGGGACCGCGCCTCAGGGCCGTCGCCCAGGCTTCGGCTCCCGCGACACCGTGAGCACGTACCCGCCCTCCTCGGACTGATACCCCGTGACGACCACGTAGTAGGTCTGCCCCCGGACGAGGGGCGCCCGAACCAGCGACTGCCGCGTCGTCCGGTGGTCGTCGTTGCAGCTGATCTCGTTGTGCTGAGCATCGAGCAGAGCGACCACCGAGTCGAACTGCGCGTCGACGAGGATTTGATAGTCGCCGCGACGCGGCACGGTGAGCTCCCAAATGTCGTCCGGGGTCCCCGCCGCGGAGTTGCAGCCGACCTGCACCATGTCGGTACCGCCGACGATGGAGTCACTCGTCGGGCGGTTCAGCCGAACGCGCCCCGACGTCTGAAACGCGGCCGTGGTGGGCGGCGGGGGCGGTGGAGCGGTCGTATCCGGGCCTACCTCGAGGCGGTAGGTCCCCGTCGCGCCGTTGTAACCATCGACGACGACCGAATAGGTCTGCCCCGCCATCAGGCCGACGATGACCTCGGAGTCCGACGTGCTGTTGAGGTCGTCGTTGCAGGCGACCTCAATCCCCCGGGCGTCCCAGAGAGAGACCACGGCGTCGTACTGGGAGTCGACGTGGACGCGGAAGGTGCCCGCCTCGGTGGGGGTGAACTCCCAGACGTTGTCGGGGCTCTGGGTGCTCGCGCCGCAGCTCGGGGTAAAGTGGTCTTGCCCGCCAGCGGTCGTTCCGTTGACCGGCGTGCCCACAGTGACCACGCCGCCCCGAGTGGCGGGGCCGCCAGTGCCACCGCCCGCGGCTCCGCTGAGATTGGTCGCGGTGAGGCGATAGGCCCCTTCCCGGCCCGAGTATCCGTCGACGACCACGCGCACCGTCTGGCCCTCGGCCAGCATCCGGGTCACCTGGGAGCGGTCTGTCGAACCGCCAAAGTCGTCGTTGCAGTCGAGGGCCGCTCCTGTGGCCTCGGTGAGAGCGACGACCGAGTCGAACTCGGCCTCGACCAAGAACCGATAGGACCCCGCCGTCGGCGCGACGAACTGCCATACGTGGTCGCGGCTGCCGGCCTGGGCTCCGCAGTTCGGCGTCACCGAGTCGGTGCCGTCGGTGGTGGCGTCGCTCACGACCTGATCCACGACTAGGCGCCCGCGAACCCCGGGGGGCAGCATCTGATCCGTCGCCGCGACCTGCAAGCGATAGGTGCCCTCGCTCGCTCGGTAACCATCGACGATGACCGAGTAGGCCTGCCCCGCGACGAGCTCGAGGAAGACCTCGGCCTCGCGCTTGGTTTCGCCGTCGTCGTTGCAACCGAGCTCGCTGCCGCCGTCCCCGCGGACCGCGAGCACCGCGTCGTAGTCGGCGTCGACGTGAAAGTGGAACCAGCCGTCTTCCTCCGGAGTGAACGACCAGGTCTGGTCTCCGCCGCCGTCTGGTTCGCCGCAGGACGGGCTCGAGGTGTCCCGGCGGCCCACGGTGGTGCCGTCAACCTCTTGGTCGATGGAGAGGGCTGCACCGCCCGCAGCCGGCGTCGCGACGCCGGTGACGACGGGTGTATTGCCCGCCCCGCCGCCGCCGCCGCAGGCGAGCAGGAAGGCCAGGGGCAAGATGCCCAAAGAAGAGATGCGGCTGATGTGAGGCTGATGTGTCGACACGATGATGGGGGAGCTTATCCCACTTCCCTTATATACAACCGACCCGCTTCGAGTCTTCCCCTTGGGTTGTCTGAACCTCTCTGACGGCAGGAGAATACGAGCAATATTCGCTACTGAGCCGTCTGGGGGCCGTGGGTGGTGCGTACGATCGTCTTGGTCGTGAGCGTCCCGTGGACGGGGCAGCGGTCGGCGATGGCGAGCATGCGGTCCCGGGCCTCGTCCGTGAGGTCCGGCCCTTCGATTTCGATCACCCGGTCGATGACGTCGATCCTGCCCGTATCGGGCTCGCACTCTTCGCAGTCACGCGCGTGGATCTTGTTGTGGCTCAGGCGCACGTTGATGGCGTCGACCGGGAACCCCTTGCGGTCGGCGTACATGCGCAGGGTGATCGAGGTGCACGCGCCGAGGGCCGCGAGCAGATGGGCGTAAGGGTCCGCGCCGAGGTCGGTGCCCCCGACCGTCTTGGGCTCATCGAGGACGAAGCCGTGGTTCGCGGTACGAACCGCCGTGAGATAGGTGTCCTCGGTGCGCACGAAGACCTTCTCTTCGCCGAGAGGTGAGTCGTATTCGGCGAGGTTGAGCAGGGGCAACGCCCAGGCGGCGATGACGCCCCCGGCAAAGCGGGAATCCCGGTCACGGCTCATCAGATGGTTGGCCTGGTCGAGGGAGACGAAGCTCTTGGGGTGCCGGGCGGCGAGGAAGAGCTCGGAAGCGTTGTCGACACCCACAACCTCGTCGATGGGGGAGTGGAGGATGAGCAGGGGCCGCTTCAGGCGACGGACCCGCTCCCGGGTCGCGTGGGCGTCGAGGTCGTCGAGGAACTGCTTCTTGATGACGAAAGAGCGCCCCGCGATGCTCACGTCGGCCTCGCCGCGCTCTTCGATCTCGTCGATGGAGCACGTGAGCAGCTTCTTCACGTTGGCCGGGGACGCCGGGGCCCCGAGGGTGACGACGGCCCGGCTCTCGGGGATGCGGCTCGCAGCCATCAACACCGCGGCGCCGCCGAGGGAGTGGCCTATCAGGAGCTGGGGCGCCTGATGCTCCCGCCTGAGAAACTCTGCCGCCGCGACGAGGTCGTCGACGTTCGACGAAAAGGACGTATCCGCGAAATCACCTTCGGATTGGCCGAGGCCGGTGAAGTCGAAGCGAAGGACGGCGATGCCGGCCCCGGTGAGGCACTCGCTGATCCGTCGAACGGCGCGGATGTCCTTGCCGCAGGTGAAGCAGTGGGCAAAGAGGGCGTAGGCGAGGGGCCGCCCGTCGACCGGAAGATCGAGGCGACCGCGGAGCTCCTGCCCGGCCTCGTTGACGAAGCTCGTATCGACGTAGCGCATGCACGCTACGTAGCATCACTCGCGTCGGATGTTACGGAGCCGTCTGCCGCATGAGCTCTTCGACGGCGGGCTCGTTCGCCGCAAGAGACGTCGCGAGATCGGCGCAGGGGAGAAAATCGACGACCCGAATGTGTGACTCCGGCGGCTCCCGGAAAGGCACGTTGTGGTTGCGGAGCTCGACCTCCGCAACCCATGAGACCAGGTGGGCGTCCACCGGCCCGGGTCGGCTCACCGTCGCGACGACGGCGCACGCCGAAGAGCTCTTCAGCACCACGGCCCCAACCGCCACCCCGGCGCACCCAGTCTGCGGACACGTTCGCTCGGGGTCCGGACGGACGTCCACCGGCGCGCCTTCGAAGACGCGCTCGGCGATGCTGCGCAGCGCCGCCTGTACTTGACTCGCCTCGAAGACCGCAGAGGCGCCGGCAGAGGTGACGACGCGAGGCCAGAGCACGACCACTCCCCCCTCTTCGCCCGCCGAGCTGCTGACCCGCGGGTCCACGTGGCCATCGAAACTCTGCGCGTAGCTCGGATCCCGCGAGTCCGGCAGCGGCTCTTCGGCCTGGGACTCGGTGCCTCCACAGGCAGCGAGAAGCACGAAGGCCAAGGACAGCGGCGAGAGCTGGGCGGGTTTCATGCTCGGAGCTTCGGCAATCACCGGGCGCGAGGTCAAGGGGCGTCGATTCGTGCGCCCCCAAACGGCGAATCAATCCAGCGCCGAGTCGGGGGCGCTTCGGCTCGGCACGACTGCGTCGTGCTGCCGCCTACGAGCCCCCTCTCTCGGCCCCTTCTCATGAAGGGCGAATCAATCCAGCGCCGAGTCGGGGGCGCTTCTCATGAAGACGGCAAACGGCGCCACAGGTAAAAGCCTGGGGCGCCGTTCACTCGAAGGAGAGCGATTTCAGAGGATCACTCGGGGATCGGCGTCACGTCGTAGCGCAGCGAGTAGTGCATGCCGCTGCCACCGGATCCGCGGGAGTCGATGAAGACGGCGTGGATGCCTCGGTTGAGCATCACGTCGGAGATACGCGAACCGAAGTTCGCCGAATCACCGCCGGTGCCCGCGCAGTTCATGAGGAGAGGGCCATCATCGTTGCAGGCGATGTGGGTACCCGTCTCGCCACTCAGGACGTACATGACGGGGTCGTAAACGTCCCCCCCATCCGCGCGCTCGAAATCCCCGCCGTCCGCGGCGCAGGTACTCGCGAGGGGCAGCCGCTCACCGCAGCTGGCGAACCAGCGCATGTCCTCGCCGGAGCGCGAGGAGAAACCGCCAGCGCACATGTCAGCCGACTCGCTGGTCCCGATGAGCACGGTGTCGGTCGTGGTGCCGACGCCATCGAGGCGCGCACCGTAGAGGAACCCAGTGTCGGGGAGGAACTGAACGTGCAGCGTGAAGTCGCCTACCGACGTGGACAGGAACCCA
This sequence comes from Deltaproteobacteria bacterium, assembly GCA_003647065.1. Classification (GTDB taxonomy): domain Bacteria; phylum Myxococcota_A; class Polyangia; order Polyangiales; family B10-G4; genus B10-G4. The sequence goes on from QMMC01000559.1 coordinate 4,687, forward strand.
CCCACCGAGATGTAGTAGGTGCCCGCGGCCAGCGTTCCGCCGGCGCAGGACTGCCGGAAGTCGGTGAACTCACCGGTGGCGTCACAGCAGTCGTCGTTGCAGAGCCCCGGGGCGCTGCTGGTACCGCCGGTCACCGAAACGGGGTCGCCCGCGTCATCGGTGACGAAGATCGCCGTGTCGTATTCGTAGGCGGCACCGGCCGTGTCGACCCAGAGCACGCCGCGGCTCGGCAGGGTGACGCTGTACCAGACGTTCGGGCCGTTGGCGGAGCAGCCGCTGATGGTAGGTCCATCACGGGTGGCGCCGGTGTTGCTTCCGGTGACGGTCGCCTCCCGCCCGTCGCCGGGGAGCACGACGGGGACGGCGTTCGTCCGGTCGTCGTTGGCGGGCCCGCAGACGCCGGCTAGGCAGGACTGCCCCGCGGCGCACATGTTGTCGCAGGCACCGCAGTGGTTGCCGTCGGTCGCGATGTCGACGCAGTCGCCGCCGCAGTCGACGACCCCGACACCGCACGCCGTGGTGCAGGACCCGGAGACGCAGGTCTCGGCTGGGGTGGTGCAGGCGTCGTCGCAGGCGCCGCAATGGGCGTTGTCGACATCGGTATTGACGCAGGCCCCGCCGCATTCGGTCTGCCCGGTCGGGCACTCGCACATACCCGCCACGCAGGCCTGGCCCGTGAGGCA
>QMMC01000560.1 GCA_003647065.1 Deltaproteobacteria bacterium
CGCCGCCACCGCCGCCGGAGCCGCCGCGCGGGCCACCGCCGCCCCGGGGACCGCCACGGGAACCACCCCGGTTATTGCGGCCGCCCCGATGTCCACCGCCACCGCCACCGCGGCCGGAGCCACCCCGAACGCTACCCGACCGTGGCGCGTGGCCACGGCTCTTGGACTCGAGGTCCGTCGGGGCGGGAGGACGCTGGGTCGACGGGAAGGGGTGGTCGTCGACGCGGGGGATATGTTTGCCGAGGAGGCGTTCGATGTCGATGAGGTATGGGCGCTCTTCGGTCTCGCAGAACGAGACTGCGATGCCCGACGCCCCAGCCCGGGCGGTGCGGCCGATTCGGTGCACGTAGGTCTCGGCGATATTCGGAAGGTCGAAGTTGATGACGTGGGAGATGCCCTCGACGTCGATGCCCCGGGCGGCAATGTCGGTCGCGACGAGCACCTTCAGCTCACCGGAGCGAAAGCCGTCGAGAGCGCGGGTGCGCGCGCCCTGAGACTTGTTGCCGTGAATCGCCGCGGAATGAATGCCCGCCTGATCGAGCTGCTTCACCACGCGGTTGGCGCCGTGCTTGGTGCGCGTGAAGACCAGAGTGTGAACGACCTCCTCCTTGCGCAGGAGGTCTACCAAGAGGCGGCGCTTGTCGCTCTTGTCGACGAAGTAGATCTCCTGCCTGACCTTCTCCGCGGCCGACGAGACCGGTGCGACCGCAACGCTCACCGGATTGTCCAGGAGGTCCTGAGAAAGCTCGCGGATCGCCGGCGGCATCGTCGCCGAAAAGAAGAGGGTCTGGCGCTTCTTGGGCAAGCGCGCGATGACGCGCTTCACATCGGGTAGGAAACCCATGTCGAGCATGCGGTCGGCCTCGTCGAGGACGAAGACTTCGATCTTGCTGAGGTCGACGAAGCCTCGGTTCATCAGATCGAGCAGTCGTCCGGGGGTGGCGACGAGGGCATCGAGGCCGCGCTCGAGCTCCCGGATCTGGGGCTTCTCGTTGACGCCACCGAAGATCACCGTGTGCCAGAGGTCGAGGTGCTTCCCGTAGGTCGTGAAGCTCTCACTGATCTGCGCGGCCAGCTCCCGGGTCGGCGTGAGCACCAGGGCCCGGAGCACCGCGTCGTCGCCGGCGCTCTGGTCGAGGCGCTGGAGCAGCGGCAGCCCGAAGGCCGCGGTCTTGCCGGTGCCGGTCTGGGCACAGCCCAGGAGGTCCCGGCCCTTCAGCGCCGGAGGGATAGCCTCCTGCTGAATCGGCGTCGGGGTCTCGTATCCGGTCTCTTTTACTGCCTTGAGGAGGGCGGGGCTCAGCTCGAGCTCATCGAAAGTCACGGCGCTTTCTCGCAGACTTCGCCCTTCGCGCAAGGCGAGGGGTAACCGATGTATGGAAAGGCCTGGAGAGACCAGGGGCACACCGTCCTCATTGACACGGTGGGCCACCGGCGGCAGACAATGGCCCGGCGCCCGATGGCGCAGAGCTCATGTCTCGGCAACTCAGCAAGGGTGAAATCCGCCGCCGCCAGATCGCCGAGGCGACCCTGGACACCATCGCCGAGCACGGCCTCGGGGGCTTCACGGTCCGGGCCGTCGCCAAACGCTTGCCCATCACCGATGGGACCATCTTTCGACACTTCAAGAACAAGCAGGAGATCGTCCTCGCGGCGATGGACGTGCTCGAGGAAGAGCTCTTCACGGCCGCCCTCGTCGACGAGGTCGACCCCCTCGCTCGCTTGAGGGGCTTCTTCGAGGCCCGGGCGCGGCTCCTCGGGGGGCCCCGGGCCCTCGGGCGGCTGGTCTTTTCCGAGGAGCTCGCCCAGGCCGCCGGCACCGAGGGCTTCGAGAAAGCCGCCAAATGGAGGGCGCGGAGCCACGCGCTCATCTTGGGATGCCTCTCCGAGCTCGCCGAGGACGGCCGCCTCCGGAGTGATTTGCCTCCGGCCCAATTGTCCCGGGTCGTCGTCGGAATGCTCCTCGCCTTCTCCAACGAACGCCTGCTCCTGCACCTCACGACGGACCTCGAGGCGCGCATCGCTCGCTGCTGGGGCACCCTCGAATTGTTGCTCTTTCCCTGCCCAAGCAACTGAGCCCGTCGAGCGCCCGTTGACTCTTTGGGCGCCGTACCTAGCTTTCAAAAGCAAGCGTTTGCTTGCATTAGGGAGGAAAGCTCATGACTCGCTCGATCCTGCCGTTATTGCTGGTCTTTTCACAGATGGGGTGCGGAGGTATGTCGAATCAGTCCGAAGTGACGTCGCAATCCGAGGCGACCCCCGAGGCGACCCCGGCAGCAACCACGGCCCCGCCAGCAGATGACCTCCAGTTCCTCCGGGAAGAGGAGAAGCTCGCCCGGGACGTCTACCTGCACCTCTACGAGCGCTGGGGAATTCAGGCCTTCAGCAACATCGCAGGGGCCGAGCAGCGCCACATGGACCGGATCGCGATGCTCATGCCGTCCCGAAACATCGCGGACCCGGTCACCGACGATACGGTTGGGGTCTTCCACAACGAGACCCTCGCCGGGCTCTTCACGGAGTTGACCGAAGCGGGGGATGCCTCCGAGGTGGCCGCCCTGCGCGTCGGGGCGACCATCGAAGACCTCGACATCCGCGACATCGAGGAGATGCTCACACGGACCGAGGACCCGGAGATCCTCCAGAGCTACCGCCTCCTGCTCTGCGGCTCGGGCAATCACATGCGCGCCTTCAGCGGACTGCTCGAAGGCCGAGGGGAGAGCTACACGCCGCAGTACATCAGCGAGGAGCACTACCAGGAGATCTTGGAGGGTGAGCACGAGCGCTGTGGCCAGGTCTATGGCGGCGGCGGTCACGGCCGAGGCGGTCAGGGCCGCGGCATGGGCATGGGCGGCGGGGGCATGGGCATGGGCGGCCACGGCGGGGGCGGAAGCTGTGCGATGCCCGGAGAGGGCCGGGGCATGGGCATGGGCCAAGGCATGGGAATGGGCCAAGGAATGGGAAGGGGGAATTGCGGGGGGACGAACACACAGCCGGAGGATGGGAATGACCCCTAGGAAGCTTGCATTCATCGTCGCCGCACTGGCCTTCGGGCTCGTCGCCTGCGACAGCTCGGACGACCCGATCGACTCGGGGACGGCGTCCGACTCGGGCGTCGCGACCGACGGGGATGTACCGACCGATTCGGATGTGCCGACCGATGCCGATGTGCCGACCGACGCCGATGTGCCGACGGACTCCGGAGTCGTGACCGATTCGGCGGTGACGGGCGACGCGACCACGGCCGCCGTGGGCTGCGAAGGCATGCCCGCGACCGACCTCTGCTTCCTCCGTGAAGAGGAGAAGCTCGCCCGCGACGTCTACATCACGCTCTACGAGTCTTCAGGCATCCGCGTCTTCGACAACATCTCGCGGGCCGAACAAAGCCATACGGACTCCGTGCTCGCCATTCTCGTGGCGCGCGGCATCCCAGACCCGGTTACCGACGACACCGTTGGCGTCTTCATGAACAGCGTCCTGGATACGCTCTACACCGACCTGACCACCTCCGGGATGATGGGAGACACGGAGGCCCTTCTCGTCGGCGCGACCATCGAAGACCTCGACATCCACGACATCGACATGATGGAGACCCGAACGACCGACGCCGAGGTGCTCGCGATGTACGCCGTGCTCAAGTGCGGATCGCGAAACCACATGCGCTCGTTCATCTCGCAGCTCGACCGAGCGGGAGAGACCTATACGCCGGTCTACATCAGCCCGGCAGACTTCGAAGCCATCATCAGCTCGCCGCGCGAGAGCTGCGGTGGCTGAGCGGCCGGCCAGCGTGACGGTTTGGGGGCACCCGGAGCGCCCCCGCCGTCACCTCGGCCGAGTCCGTCGAGGCTCAGAGGTCTTCGACGAAGCGTACGAGGCTTCGCGCGACACCCTGGACCTCGACGTGCCCCCCGCGGTTCGAGAGAACGGCCACACCGACCCCGGGGTCCCGACGAAGGGAGATGAGGGACGTGGTACCGGCGGTGAGGCCGGCCTTCTCGAAGAGGACCACACCGTCCGGGCGCGTGACCATGTCGAGGGCGTAGGCGACGCGACTGACGCCGGCCCCGGGACCGACGGGGGTGAGCGCTCGGTCGACGGCCCCGGCGACGGGGAAGGTGTCGAGGCCCGTGAGCGCTCGAAGAAATAGGGCCATGTCATCGCCGGTGGAGATCACCTCCCCCCCTCCGGCCAATACACCCATGTCGGAGATGTCGACGGCGACCAGGGAGGCCGCGTCGACGCGGTAGGGCTGGACGAGGCGATCCCCCATGCGCGACACGAACTCGGGCACGCGGGTCCCGGTGTCGGCCATGCCGAGAGCGCCGGTGAGCTCCCCCCGGAGCAGAGTGTCGTAGTCGGCGTATCCCGCCGAGTCTGCCAGGGCGACCCCGAGCAGGCCGCTGCCGAGGTTGGAATACGCGTAAGCACTTCCCGGGGCGCGCTCGAGGACGAGGCCCGAGAGAAAGGTCGCGAGCTGCTCACGCGAGTAGTCGGCGGCCGGGCTGAAACGCGGCCCAGTCATATTGTCGGGGAAGTCGGGAAGCGCGCCGTAGTGGCTCACGAGGTGCTCGAGGGTGATGGCGACCCCGCCCAGCGCCGGGGCGCGGATGTCCGCCGCGAGATGGGCGTTCACCGGGTCGTCTGGGGTGACCGTGCCTCCAGAAGCCTCGATGGCGGAGGCGAGCAGCAAACCCGTGAACACCTTGGATACGGAGCCCAGGGGAAAACCGGTCGCCCCGTCCGGAGGAGCCGTCTCGCCAACCCGTGGGGCGCCGAACCCAAATACCCGGGTGCCGGCTTCCGAGACGACGACGACGGCGACCCCCACCGCGCGCGCTGGGTCGCCTCCCGTCACATCGACCAGGGGCGCCGCCAGTCGAGTCACCTCGGCCGCGAGCACGTCGACCCCGGCGTCGGTGGCCGAGCCGCTGTCAGAAATCATTCCGGCCGAATCAGCGGCAGCCCCGTCACCGGGCACTGCGCTATCGGAGGGGCCCGCGTCGTCATCGTCGGAACAGGCCCCGGCCGCGGCGACGAGGAGGCTCAGCGCAGCCAGCCGGAGGACGCGGGGGCACAGTCGATGGGGCATCGAGAGCAGTGTAGCCCCCAGAGCCGGTGCTGGGCGATCGGGGCTGTCGAGTCCGTAGGGAGGATTGATCGGAGTCGAGGTTGCGCAGAGATTCCCGGGCGCGTACTTGACGGGTCGGGCCCCTGCATCTAGCCAGCTATAGCGGACATGAAAATGACGACTGCAAAATACGACGGCGCCCTGATGCTCGGGTTGGTGCTCGGGCTGACGTTCGGCCCTTTGGGGTGTGACGACGAACCGGAAGAGGCGGCCCCCTCCCCGGCCGAGC
>QMMC01000561.1 GCA_003647065.1 Deltaproteobacteria bacterium
ACTCCCTTTTTCGCGCCGGTGGTGCCCGATGTGTATTGGATGGATACCGGGTCATCGCCGCTGGCGCTCTCTCCAGCCCATTCTTCCGAGGATGCGATGGCGGCATCGATGGGCACGGTCTCGAACCCACCGCCCGGTAGGGCCGGGGCTGGTCCTACGGTCACGATCGCCCGCAGATCGGGGAGGGCATCTGCCTGGCCCGCGAGTAGTCTCAGATTCCGGCCCCCGATCACGAGGACCCGCGCGCCGGCGTGGTGGAGCGTGGAGACGAGGGACGCGCTCCGGGGGTCGTCCGAGAGGGGTACCGCCACGCCCCCCGCCAGCGTCGCTCCGTAGTAGGCGATCGGGTACTCGGCGATGTTGCCGAGGACGATGGCCACCCGGTCGCCCTTCTCGACGCCCAAGCGCCGGAGCGCCGACGCGAAGCGCCGCGCGCGCGTGGCCACGTCCCCGTAGGTCGTGACGCTCTCGCCGCGAATGATGAGCGGCTGATCCGGGAGGCGGTCGGCGGAGTCGAGGAGGAGTCGATGGAGTTCACGGGGCACGGGTCAATCTACCTCGTCGCTGACCTCGGGGTCAGCGTCCGTGACGGGTGGTACGTCGGGGGTGATGAGGCGTGCGCGGCGAACCGCACGATTCAACGTCTCGACCAAACGCGGGGCCGCCCGGCGCTGCCCTTCTCCGGCCGGGTGCGAGTCGTAGCCGCGGCCAACGTAATAGTGCAGAAGGTTGCTCTCTCCATCGCCGGTGAGCGCATGCCAATAGTTGAAGACCGCGACGTTGTCGGCGGTGTGGTCCGCCAGCCAACCGTCGTCGGCCTCGAGCCAGGCATTGAAATCGCGGGCGATTTCTCCGCTCCGGGCGAGCTCTGCCGGGCCCCAGCTGCGGCCGAGGACCTTCTTCGCCAGCCACTTCCATGCCGGGTCCGAACCCACCCGCGGGGCGAGGGGCGGGGCGGTGACGTAGACGAAGAGGGCGTCCGGGTGGGCGGCGAAGTACGGGAGCAGTGCGTTCATCGTCGCCTGGGCGTTGACCAGGGAGAGCTCAGGCCCCGTGGGATCTCCTCGGCCCTCTCCCCGGGCGACGAACTTGCTGTTCGGGAAACACGACTTGAAGACCACGATGTCGTTGCGCTCCTCGCCGGGGAGCGTGTCGTCCTGGCGCGCGACGCGGAGCACGTCGTCCATGTGGTCGCGGAATTTGGGCAGCCAGTCGAAGATGTCGGTGTGCGCTCCTAGGCGGCTGCCATAGGAGGCCTCGCCCACCTGGTAGCCGTTCGATTGCAGGAGCGCGCGCAGGCCACCGCCGCGCGGGTAGCTGGTGTAGATGCTATTCTCGCCCACGTCGTCGCCCTCGTCGGCGAGCAGTTGGCCACCTACTGAGTGGTGAACGAAGAGCAGGCGTAGCTCCTCGCCGGGCGCGTCGGCGCTGTATTCGTCCAAGGCCATCGGCCCCTCCTCATTGCTCCCCCGAGGCGTACTCACCGCGAGGCCGCCGCCGACCGGCACGAAGCCGAGGCCCGCGGTGACCAGGGCGACGGCGCCGCCGGCGAGGAGCTTCTTCTTCACGGCCTCTTGGCCTTCGCTGCCGGTGGCCCCGTCAGGTCCGCGACGCCGAGGGGCGGGCTGTCGAGGTAAACCGCGACCCGCCGCTTACTGTCGATGTCTTTGTAGACCCGTTCGACGGCATCCGCGGGGATGCCGACTACCGGCGCCGCTTCCGCCGCGGTGACGCCGTGGTCGCGCGCGTAGATGCAGAGGTCCATCTTGTCGTAGGGCAGCGAGAAGTAGAACTCCTCCTGGGACTGGGGCAGCGAGTAGGTGTCGGTCGTCGGCGGCCGGCTGCAGATGTCTTCCGGCAGGCCCAGGGCCACCGCCATCCGGTAGACCTGGGTCTTGTAGAGGTGAGCGATGGGCTTCAGGTCCGCGGCGCCGTCGCCGTTCTTCACGAAGAAGCCCTGGTCGTATTCGAGGAGGTTCGGTGTGCCGGCCACGACGTAGTTGAGGCGGTCCGCGTGGTAGTACTCGAGCATCGCGCGGCAGCGTTGCTTGAAGTTGGTCGCGGCGACGACGCCGAGGTAGGCGGGGAGGTCGAGGCGCGCCTTGATCGTTTCCCCCGCGGGATTCTCAGCCACCACGGAAAAGAAACGCAGCTGCGCGGTGTCGACCACCGAGGGCAAGACGATCTTGGACTTCCACCCCTCGCCGTAGTCCGGGATGGCCCGACGGATGGCATCGTCGCGGCGCCGGTAGCAGCCGAGGGCCTCGAGGGTCGGGGTGAGGTCTTCTTCGGCGTGGTCGATGCCGAAGTGGCCGATGAGGCTGTGACCCAGGGGCGTGGTCTCACTCGAGGAGTCCCGCTCGGGCATCAAGAGCCCGAATACGTTGGCCTTGCCGACGGCCGCGACCGCGAGGGCACCGACGACCGAGGAGTCGATGCCGCCGGAGATGCCGACGACGATGCCACGCTTCTTGAAGCGCCGCACGCCCGTCCGGAGGGCCCCCGTGATGCGTGAGATCTCGGCGTCCAGATCGAGGTCGAGGACGGCTTCGCTGAATGCGGGCATCGCGACTACGAGGCCTCCGTGGGCTGCTTCTTCTTTACGAAGGCTGTGAGGCTCGCGAGGGAATCGAAGTTCTCGGGGACCAACTCTTCGTCCTCGACACTGATGCCCCATTTCTCCTCGAGGAAGGCCACGATCTCGAGGACCCCGGTGGAATCGACGATGCCTTGCTCGAGGAGCGAGTCGTCCCGCTGGAGCTCGTCACCGCCCTGGCCGAAGAGGAACGTCTCAACGACGTAGGTCTTGAGCTCTTTTTCAACTGTCTCCATCGATTGCCTTATTTTCCACGAGCTGCTTCTGCAGCAGTTCGGTCGAGAGAATTGCTACTAGGGCCATGTTGTCTCTTGCGCCAACCACGCGCCCCTTTCGGGCCTTCTGGGCGAGCAGGCTAACGGCCCGGGGCTCGAAGATCCCGGTCTTTCGCACGCTCTCTTCGCTCAGGAGTTCGTCGACCCAGGAAGCCCGGGCACCCCCACCCTCGGTGTCGAAGAAGCTCGATGCATCCGGGGCCCGGTAGGGCTGCTTTTTGCGCTTACGCACCGACTCGGGGATGACGTCGGCGAGGGCGCGCTTGATGATCGCTTTCTCGTCGAGGACGTTCATTTTGCGAGTGGCCCGGATGCGCGTGGACAGCTCGATGACCCGGGGGTCGAGGAAGGGGTAGCGCCCCTCGACGGAGTGCCCCATCGACATGCGGTCGCCCTGGGCCGAGAGGATGTAGCCCGGCAGCAGCTGTCGAGCCTCGATGTATTGGCCCTGCTCGAAGGCGCCGAAGGAGCTCATCGCGCTCGGCAGTCGCGCCCGCATCGCCTCGTAGGGGTCGTGGTCGGCGAGGGCGTTTCGGGTGCTCTCGTTGTAGAAGATCTTGGTCTTCGCCGTGAGCTCCCAGCGCGGGATGTGGGCGAAGAAGGGGCTCGAGAGGTCCTCCGGCTGGACGTGGAAGAACGCGCGCAGGTAGGCGTCGGACTGCGCCTTCAACCGCGGTAGGTACGGGTAGAGCTTGCGCAGGAGCAGGGGCCTGATCTTCGACTCGGGCTGCCGCGCCCAGAATCGCCGGACCTTGGCTTCTTTGAAGATGTCGTAGCCGCCGAAGAGCTCGTCGGCGCCTTCGCCGGTGAGCACCACCTTGTAGCCGCTCTCGCGAACCAACGCGGAAAGAGCAAAGAGCGGGGCCGGCGCCGTGCGCACGATGGTCTGCTCGCCGTGGCGTACGACGGCCGGGAAGGCGCGGCAGATCGCGTCGCCCGAGATGCGCACCTCGTGATGGGCGACGCCGAAGTAGTCCACGACCTCGCGCTGATAAGCGCTCTCGTCGAACTCGTGGTCGTCGAAGGCGACGCTGAAGGTGTCGAGCTTCTGGTCCGTGAAGCGACGGACCATGCCCACGACGGCGGTCGAGTCGAGGCCCCCCGAGAGATAGGCCCCCACGGGCACGTCGCTGCGGAATAGGCGTAGGCGCGTCGCCTCGATCAGCCGCTCCCGAAGCTCGTCGGCCTCGGCGGCGTAGTCGGACTCGCGGTCGATGTCGCGGTAGTCGAGGTCGAAGTAGGGTTCTCGTCGGACCTCTCCGCCTTCGACGATGAGGTTTTCACCGGGCGGCAGCTCCTCGATACCCTCGAAGCAGCTCCGGGGCGCGACCGGGGACCAGGTCGTGAGCACCTGATCGATGCCGACGAGATCGAGGCGACGAGGCACCTCCGGGTGCGCAAAGATGGCCTTCACCTCCGAGCCGAAGACGAAGGTTCGGCCTACCCGGGCGTGATAGAGGGGCCGGATCCCCATGGGGTCGCGCGAGAGGAAGAGGCGCTGTGGGCCCTCCTCCCAGATGGCGAAGGCCCACTGCCCGATGAAGTGTTTCACGCACGCGCTTCCCCACTCGAGGTAGGCGGCGAGGAGGACCTCGGTATCCGACCGGGTCTGAAATATATGACCCAACGAGGAGAGCTCTTCGCGGAGTTCGACGTGATTGAAGATCTCTCCGTTGAAGGTGACGTGAGCTCGCCCCGCGTTGGCGCTCATGGGCTGCTTGCCCCCGGCGATGTCGATGATGGACAGGCGGGCGTGGCCGAGGGCCGCGGGGCCCCGAACGAGCACGCCGCGATCGTCCGGGCCCCGGTGGTGCAGCGTGCGCACCATGGCTTCGACCACGTCCTGGGGGGCCGGGCGTCCATCGAGTTCGACTATGCCCGCGATGCCGCACATCTCTCAGGTCCTCCGGGATGGGGTGGGTGGCGTCGCCGACGTGTTCGACGTACACCGCGTGTACCGATGCGGATTGCATTTTACCTTGCTGGCAGCGACCTCGGTAGGTCCGGAATTGGCATCTATGTACGCGAGGTCCTCCCGCGCCTCGCGGCCCTCGCTGAAGAAGCCGGTGACGACATCGTGGTCGTCGGCACCCGCGCCGAACACGAGGCATTCTCGACCCGTACCCTCGCTGTCGAGCGGCGTTTCTTGCCCGCGGCCCTGGACCGTCCCGGGCCGAGCGCGCTCTTTCATCTTGCGGCGGCCGGTTTGCTCGCCCCCCTCCATCGCGCCGACGTGATCTTGCTCCCTGCGGCGAATCGGCGCCTCACCGCCGTCTCCCGGCTTCCCACCGTGGCCGTCGTGCACGACATCGCCCAGCTCGAAGTGGCGAAGAAATACGACCCCTTGCGCATGGCGTACGTGAAGTACGCGGTTATGGGCGCACTCCGGCGGGCGGACTCCCTGGTCACCGTGAGCGGAGCGACCCGGGACGACCTCGCAGCGGCCCTCGCCATCGACCCATCGACCATCCGCGTCGTC
>QMMC01000562.1 GCA_003647065.1 Deltaproteobacteria bacterium
GAGATCTACCGTCTGATGACCATCGACGGTCTGACGGAAATGCACAACAAGCGCTACTTCACCGAGATGCTCGAGCGTGAGGTGAGCCGCTCGCAGAGGTACGAGCGCGCCTTCTGCATCGTCTTGTTCGACATCGACCACTTCAAGAAGATCAACGACACCTTTGGCCACCTCGCCGGGGACGCGGTGCTGCGCCAGCTCGGCGCCATCGTGAAGCACAAGGTCCGGCGGGACGACATCAGCGCCCGGGTTGGCGGCGAAGAGTTCGCCATCCTCTTGCCCGAGGTCGGCGTCGACGGCGGCGTCGAGGCGGCCCGCAAGCTCCGCGCAGCCGTCGAGGGCACCACATTTCACTTCGAAGGTACGGCGATCAACGTCACCATCAGCCTCGGCGTCGCTCAGTGGGAGCAAGGCATCGAGAGCGCCGACGGCCTGATCAAGGCCGCCGACACGAAGATGTACGAGGCTAAGAGCAGCGGCCGAAACAGGGTCTGCTTCTGATCTCGACCGAGGTCGGTACGTCTGCGGCGTTGCTGTCTAGCCGCCGAAGAGCTTCGAGAGCTTCCTGAGGACGCCGCGGCCGACTTCCTTCACGACGACTTCGACGAGGCCGAGGACCGAGTCATCGTCGGGCGGTGGGGCGGGGCGGCGTGGAGCTGGCGGCGCGGGAGGCTTGGATTGAGTCCGCGGGGCGGAAGTCGCGGCCGACGTCGCTGCCTTGCGGCGCTCGGCAACCCGGTCGGCGGCCGAAGTCGCCGACGGAGTGACATGGGCCCCGCCCTTCTTGGTGCCGGCCCGGGCAGCCGCGGCGGCGATGTTCTCGCGGCTCGGCAAGAGGTCTTCGGTCTCGGTCGATGCACCGGCCGTGCCCTCGGCGGGGGCCTTGGCTCCGGCGGCGGTCTTGGACTTCGCCGGCGCCTTTCGCCCGGCGCTCGTTTTGCGCTTCGTCGGTGCCTTCGCCCCGGCCGCCGTCTTCGTCCTCGTCGGCGCCTTCGCGCCTGCGGCCGTCTTCCGCTTCGTTGGCGCCTTCGCCCCGGCCGCCGTCTTGCGCTTCGTCGGTGCCTTCGTCCCGGCGGCGGTCTTCCGCTTCGTTGGCGCCTTCGTCCCGGCGGCGGTCTTGCGCTTCCCCGGCGCCTTCGCCCCGGCAGCCGTCTTCCGCTTCGTTGGCGCCTTCGCGCCGGCCGCCGTCTTCGTCCTCGTCGGCGCCTTCGCGCCGGCAGCCGTCTTGCGCTTCGTCGGCGCCTTCGCCCCGGCGGCGGTTTTCGTCTTCGCTAGCGCCCTGGACCCAGCAGACGTTTTGCGCTTCGCCCCTGCCTTCGCCCTGGCGGAGACCCGACGCTTCGCGGGCGATTTGGCCCCGGCGGCGGTCTTCGTCTTCGCGGGGGCCTTCGCCCCAGCAGACGTCTTGCGCTTCGTCGGCGCCTTGGCCCCAGCGCTAGTTTTCTTGGACTGGCTCTTCGACGGCGAGGGACGTCTCCCCTTTGCGCGCGCCGAAGGACGTTTCTCTTTTTTGTCACCCTGGGCCATTGGAACTCCACAATTCTGTTCGGCCGGGCCCCGCCCCGTCAAGAAAGGGGGGCAGTGGCGCGTCGACAGGGCGGAAGACGGCAGCTAAAGTGGCGCCGCCGTGTCGGGATACCGTAGGAGCCTCGCCGCCGCGGGCATTTGTGCTGTAGCGCTGCTTTATGCGTCCCCGCTGCACCCGAACGTCGATGCCGCCGGCGAACGCGCCCGGTTCTACACGACGGCGGCCCTTGCCGAGAACGGCACATGGGAAGTGGACGACCTCGTCCGGCGCTGGGGCGGGGCCGATCACGTCGCGTGTCGCGGCGAAGACTCGGTCGGCCCCTGCGATCAGGTGACTGGCCCCATGGTCGCGACCACTGCCCCCGGGACGAGCCTCCTCGGCGTGCCCGCGTTCCTCGCCTACGTGCACTTCGCCACCCGAGACGGCGACCGTGCCGAACGGACGACAGCCCTGCGCATCGTCCGCGCCTTCGGGACGACGCTGCCATTCCTCATCTTCCTCGTGCTCTTCCACGGCTTCCTCACCCGGGCCGGCGTCGGCACCAGCATCGCCGAGGCGGCCTTCCTCTCCGTCGCCCTCGGCTCCCTGCTCTACGGCTACGGCATGCTCTTCGTGGGCCACGCCGTCGCGGCGGCGGCGGCCTTCGGCGCCTTCATGCTCGCCCACGACGCACGCCGGGGCGGAGGGCCCGCCGGCGTCGCGACCGGACGCCAGGCCTTCATGGCGGGTTTGCTCGCGACCAGCGTGCCCCTCTTCGAAACGACGGGCCTCGCCGCGGGCCTGATCCTCCTCGCCTATGCAGCCCTCTCGATGCCCCGGCGCTCCGTGGTTTGGGTCCTCGGAGGCGCCCTCATCCCGGTAGCGATCCTCGTACACCATCAGTGGACGGCCTACGGGGGCCTCTTCATTCCCGCGGCGGTTGTACCAAAGAGCTTCTCCCTCGGCGCATCGGCGATGCTGCTCTTCGACCGCGGCATCGGCCTCTTCACTCTGACACCGCTCTTGCTCTTCGCCATCGTCGGCCTTCCCGTGCTCCTGCGCTCACCGCGGCAGCGCCTCGACGGCCTCGTCGCCCTCACCGTCGTCCTGGCGACGCTCGTCTGGGTCTCCGCGATGGACGACTGGCGCGGCGGTTGGGCCATCGGGCCCCGGCACCTCGCCGTCGCCCTGCCCTTCCTGGGCTGGGCAGCCCTGTCGGGCCTCGCCCTCGTCGCTCGCCGCGCCCCGCGCATGGCGGAGGTCCTCGGCCTCGGAGCCACGGCCATCGCCATCGCCGCCGCCGGATTGCCGGCGGTCTACTTCCCCCACCTGCCGCCGGAGCTCGACCGGCCCCTGGTCCAGCTCTTCGGCGTCCTGACCGGCCACGATTTTGCGCCGGCCAACGTGATGAATCTCTTCGGAGTCTGGGGCAGCCCCTCGATGTTTCCCCTATTTGGCCTCTGGGCCTTCGCCGTCGGGTGGGCGGCGTGGCAGGGACGCATCGCCACCATCGATCGGGTGGGGGTCATCGCCGGGGCAGCCGTCGTCAGCGGGTTCATGCTGGGGCCGCTCCTGTCGGCCCAGGCGCCCTCCCCGGAGGTTCGCGGGACGGTCGAGTTCATCACCCGGAGTTGGCCCACGGTCGGCCACGACGAGAGCGCCTCCGTCGCCCGGCACCTGGAGGGCAGCGGGGACGCGACCCCCGAGGGCTACCAGCACCTGGCGAGCCTCTACGAGGAGGAAGGCCGGGATCGGGAGGCAGCCGTGGCCCGGAGACGAGGCCAACTGCTCTCCGAACGGAACGAGATCCTCGAGGCTCGTCAGAACCCCTGAACCCAGTGCCCCGGCGAGCCTACCGGCGGATCAAGAGGGATTCCGAAGGGTTGGATGCAGTTACGGTCCCCACGCCGCGTCCCTTGCTTTCCAAATTCGAGGTGACTATGTTCGACGAAGCCTTTTATGGGGCTGGGGAAGCACCTTCCCGGCCACTTTTCCTAATAGGACACCATGTCTGAAGACGAATCGAACCCGACGGATCCTGTCGACGAACAGGACATCACGTTCGCCGACGAACTCCCCGTGCTTCCGATCCGGAACGCCGTGCTCTTCCCCGGGGCCGTCGCGCCCTTCGACGTGGGACGCGAGAAATCCGTCGCCCTCGTCGAAGACATCGAGAACCTCACCCAGCCGGTCATCGCAATCTTCGCCCAACGCGATCCCGCGACCGACGACCCGGGCCAACCGGACCTCTACCCGGTCGGCGTCGCGGCCCGCGTGCTCAAGGCGCTCAAGCACAGCTCCGGCAACTACAGCCTCATCCTTCAGGGGCTGGTCCGCGTGCGCATGGAGAACGTCGGCCAGAACGAGCCCTACCTCAAGGCACGGGTCTCGCGCCTCGACGAGCCTCGGGCCGAGGACGTCGAAGCCGAAGCGCTGGCGATGAGCCTCCGCGACATCGGCAAGCAGGTCATCCAGCTCATGCCCGAGCTGCCCCGCGAGGCGACCTCGCTCATCGATTCGCTCCAGGAGCCAGGTCAGCTGGCGGATCTGGTCGCGGCGAACCTCGACGCGCCGGTCGACGAGAAGGCCCAACTCCTCGAGACCATCGACGCCAAGGAGCGCATCCGCAAGGTCCTCCGGCTCCTCACCCGGCAGCTCGAGGTGCTCAAGATGCGCGAGCGCATCAACTCCCAAATCAAAGAGGAGATGGGCAAAAACCAGCGCGAGTACGTCCTTCGCCAGCAGCTCAAAGCCATCAAGGAAGAGCTCGGGGAAGAAGAAGGCGACCAGGGTGACCTGGACGCCCTCGACGAGCGCATGGTCAAGGCAGACCTGCCGGGCGAGGCTGACAAGGTCGCCCGGAAGCAGCTCAAGCGCCTCCGGGCGATGCAGGTGGGCTCCGCCGAGTACACGGTGGTGCGGACCTACATCGACTGGATCCTCGACATCCCGTGGAGAAAGCAGACCACCGACAACCTCGACATCGCCGCGGTCCGCAAGGTCCTCGACGAGGACCACTCGGGCCTCGACAAGGTCAAGAGGCGCATCGTCGAGTACCTCGCGGTGCGCAAGCTCAAGAAAGACAAGAAGGGGCCCATCCTCTGTCTCATCGGGCCTCCCGGTGTCGGCAAGACCTCCCTCGGCCGTTCCGTGGCCCGAGCCCTCGGCCGCAAGTTCCACCGCATCAGCCTCGGCGGCGTGCACGACGAGGCGGCCATCCGCGGCCACCGGCGCACCTACGTCGGCGCCCTCCCCGGCCAGGTCATCCAGGGCATGAAGAAGGCCTCGACCATCAACCCGGTCTTCATGCTCGATGAGATCGACAAGATCGGTCACGACTTCCGCGGTGACCCGGCGGCGGCGCTCCTCGAGGTCCTCGACCCCGAGCAGAACGACACGTTCTCGGATCATTACTTGGAGATCCCCTACGACCTGTCCAAGGTGATGTTCATCGCCACGGCGAACGTTGGTGACACCATCCCCGCCCCTCTTCGGGACCGCATGGAGATCATCGAGATCCCCGGCTACACCCGCAAAGAGAAGCTCGACATCGTCCAGAAGCACCTCTTGCCGAAGCAGCTCGACGAGCACGGCATCGGGCCGGACAAGCTGGACTTCCAGGAGCCCGCCCTCGAGGCGATCATCAACCACTACACCCGCGAGGCCGGCGTCCGAACTCTCGAGCGACAGATCGCGAGCGCCATCCGCGGCATCGCCGTGAAGGTCGCCGAAGGAGAAGAAGGCCCCTGGGCCCTCGAGGACGAAGAGTCCCTTCGCCCCTATCTCGGGCCCCCGCGTTTCTCTTCAGAGGTCGCCGAGCGCACCGAAGAGGC
>QMMC01000563.1 GCA_003647065.1 Deltaproteobacteria bacterium
CGAGGGCGACGACGGCGGGGTCGTGGAGCTCAGCGAACGCGAGCTCGATGACCTCCTCGACGGCATCGCCGTCGACCATGGTCGAGCGACGAAGAAGACGGATCCGACGATTCATTGATGTGCCCTCACGGCAAAGACGCGACGCCAAGAAGTTTCTTCGCTGATGGGTATGGACAAATGGGATCGGTGATCTTAATCGTACCCCGCGATGAACGAGGCGACGCCACCGACCACAGGGATATCTTCCGCATTGCCGGAAGTCGCCGCTCTGCTCAAGGCTCTCGCCGAGCGCGACGCCAAGCTCGCCGCGAGCGAGGCCAAGCTCGCCGCGATCCACACCGAGCAGACGGCGCTTCAGTCTGAGCACACGCGGCTCTGGAGGGCGTATCAGCAGCTCAAGGAGGAGCTCGCGCTGATGAAGCGCCGCATCTTCGTCGCCACCGCGGAACGCGTCGACACGACTGCTCTTCAGCTCGAGTTCACCGAGCTTGTCGCCAAGCTCGATAAGCTCGCGGGCATCCTCCCCGACGAGTCCGGCGAGGACGCCGGCATCGGCGACGGCGATACGACAAAAGGGAAGAAGCGTAAGAAAACAAAGCCCAAGGGTCGCCGAGACCTTGCCGAGGCAGACCTCCCGGAGGTCCGCGTCGAGATCCCGGACGAGCTCTTCGAGCAGCTTGTCGCCGAGGGCAAGGCCGAGCCCATCGGCTTCGAGGAGAGCAGCAAGCTCGCCTACGAGCGCGGCGGATTTCGCCGACTTGTCACCGCTCGCGTGAAGTATCGCGCCACGAACGCCCAGGGCGTGGTGGAGATCGAGACGGCGGCCGTGCCGCAAGAGTTGTTGAAACGATGCCTCGCGGCGCCGTCGCTTCTCGCCCACGTCGCCACGAACAAGTTCTGCGATGGCCTTCCTCTGTATCGCCAGCAGGACATACTCGCCCGCGCCGGGGCGCCTCTCGACCGGGGCACCATGTCGCGCTGGATGGAGCAACTCGGGGCGAGCTTTGGTGCGACGATCATCGAGGCCGCCCGCAAGGATGCCCTCGACAACGCCTTCTGCATCATGACCGACGCCACCGGCTTTTCGATTCAGCCCGGTCGTTTCGAGGATGCCAAACACAAGAAGCGGAGGCCCTGTCGCAAGGGGCACTACTTCGTGCAGATCGCCGACCGCGATCACGTCTTCTTCGAGTTCACCGACCGCCACACGACCAAGAACGTCCGGGCGATGTTCAAGGGGTTCGACGGCTACATTCAAGCCGACGCATCGAGCGTCTACAACGCGCTCTTTCGGCCCGCCAGGCCCGACGACCCCGACGACGACGGATGCATTCGCACCGAAGTCGGGTGCTGGAGTCATGTTCGGCGCAAGTATTGGGAGGCGGCGCTCGCGAGGCAAAGCGTGGCGCGGGAGGCGCTGGTCCGGATCGGGAAGATCTTCGAACTCGATGCCGGCTTTCGAAAAGGGAATCCGCCGTCGAAGGTGAAGAAACTGAGGCAGACCCATCTGCGGCCCCTCGTCGACGAGTTCCTGGAGTTCGCGCGCGCCGAGTTCGGCAAGGTCAAAGACGAGCGCGGCTCTCTGAGGAGTGCGCTCGGATACACGACCCGGCAGGAGGAAGCGCTCAAGGCGTTCCTCGACGACGGACGGCTGCGTCTCGACAACAACTTGTCCGAAAATGCGCTTCGCAAAGTCGTGCGGATCCGCGACGCCGCCCTCTTCGCCGGGAGCGACGACCACGCCGAGAGCGCGGGGCACCTGTTGTCGATGATCGCCTCGGCGCGGCTGCACGACCTCGACCCGGAGAGGTACCTCTCGGAGGTCATCCGGGTTCTGCCCCACTGGCCCCGTGAGCGATATCTCGAGCTGGCTCCGAAGTACTGGGGCGCGACCCGCGCTCGCCTCAACGCCGACCAGCTTGCCGCGCCGCTTGGTGTCATCGATGTGCCCGATCGCGTCGAGGTCACACTCACCGCTGGCAGCGATCCGACCGAGTAGACGGCGGCGAAGCGAGCGGCCGGCGGGCGCGGGGGGCATGGTCCCCACTCTGGGGCTTCAAGCCGCCAGCGTCAGGACGGGGTTCGTGCATCGGTTACTGGCTGGCGATGGAGCCGGTGCACATGGGCAAACGCTTCGAGGGGCCGGGCGAGGAGGGCCGGGTCATCGACCCGGACCAGATCGTCGATGATCATCTCGAAGTTTGGCACCACGGCCCGGAGCTCCGGCATCTCGTCGAGGCCCTCGACGAGCTCGTGGAGCGTGCGCGCCTTGGTCCAGCCACCGCGGCCATGGTGAATCACGATGGGCACGACGATGGGCAGCGTTTCTCGCTTTGGGTCCTCGCGAAGGATGGTGGCCCACAGACGCTGAATGTAGGTGAGCAGCCGGAACGCCATCATCGCGTCAGGCTCGCTCTGGTGTTCGACCAAGAAGTAGACAAAGGCCATCTTGCCGTCGATCGGCACCCGGAAGACCAAATCTCCGTGACGCTCCCGTAGCTCCGGGTCGACGAAGGAAGCTGGCACCAACTTGAGCTTGCTGAGGTCCATGCGCGCCACCAGCGCAGGGGGCAGCATGGTGCGGATCAATCCTGCCGCGTGTCGAGGAACGCGGAAGACGCGCTTGAAGAGCTTGTCGTGGTCGCCCATGGCTGCGGCCTTATCGGGGCTCGGCGCGGGCAGTTGCGTGGAGAGTGCAACTTGGTCGTTCTACGAGCGCTCCATCGGCGCCATCGAAAACGGCCACGACGCCGGCCTCCGCCCGAGCGCGCTCTACTTCTCCTACAACGTCGGCGGCGCGATGATCAGACGCTCCCTGCACACTAGGCCAATGAGCAGCGAGTCGGGGAAGCGTCGGATTCGGTACGACCTGAGGTCGAAGCGCGGGGGTGCCTTGGGCTCGGCGCGGCTGGCTCTCGCGGAGAGAACTCTCTGGTTGACGACAAGGCCACTACATAGTCGTCCAATGTGCTCCCCCAAATTCAGCGAGACGAGGCCCGCGGCGCAGGGATTGAGCGCGTCGTAGATGGGGCGCGCTCACGGGGAGCGTGGCCACTCATGTATCGCCCCCAACGCACCCGTGCCAAGCCGCCGCGGGTGGCGACCCAGGCCGCGCCGCGGCCGTCGGGAATGACGTCGGTGACGTCGGCACTCGGCAGGCCGTCGGCGACCGTCAGGTGAGTCCAGGCGCCCCGGTGCCCGACGAGGAGGCCGCGTTCGAGGGTGCCGATGAAGAGCTGGCCCTCGACCCAGCGCATGGCGTGGGGGTTCACCCAGCCGGCCGGGAGGCTGCCCGCGCGACTGCCGCGACTCACGCGCTCGACGTCGAAGGACCGTCCGTCGGACCACGAGAGGCCCCCGTGGTAGGTGCCGATCACCACCCCATCGTTCCACGGCTCGATGGCCGTGACCCAGTCGACGGGCAAGGCGCCGGAGGCGGTCGTATGACGCTCGAAGCTGCCCGCCCGAGGGTCGAAGCGGTAGAGGCCGTGGAGGCTTCCGACCCATACGTGGCCCTGGCGGTCCGTCGTGACCGCGTGCAGATGCACCACGGGGAAGGTCGGGTCGCCGGACCAGCTCTGCCACCGGCCCCGGCGAAAGCGACTGAGCATGCGCGAACTCGTGACCCAGAGCGCGCCGTTCGGGTCGACGTCGAGGGAGGTGACGTGCACGCGGCCGGGGGCCGCGCGATCCTCGACCGGGGTGAAGCGCCGACCATCGTGGAAGAAGAGCCCGCGGTCGGTGGCGATCCACAGGCGCTGAGTCCGCCCGCGGCCGGTGACCGCGAGATCGTTGATGCGACCGTCGACGTGGAAGCGCGTCGCGGCGCGACTCATCGCTTCGACGCGGCCGTTCCGGTAGCGGGCGAGGCCCCCGTCGAAGGTGCCTATCCACATGGCACCGAAGGCCCGGGCCACGGCCGTCACGTCCGCCGAGGGCAGGCCCCCGGTCGAGACCGCGGCCAGGCGTCGGTCACCATCGAGGCGCTCGAGGCCGCCCCCGTGACCGACGAGGACCGTGCCCTCGGCCCCGGCGATGGCATGGATGCGGAGGTCGCTCGTGCGGTGGCGTAGGTGCACCGGGCGCTGGGCGTCCGCGTCGAGGCGGAAGACCCCGGCGCCGAAGGTGGCGATGAAGAGCCGGCCGGTCTGGTCGAAGTGCAGCGCTCGGATATCGCGGATGGGCAAGAAGCGGTTACTCAGGGCGATGCGCGCGCGGGTCTCGACGCGGCGGCTCTGGCCGATTACCGAGACACCGTTCAGGGTTGCCGCCAGGACACGGTCTCCCGCGGGTTCGAGGTCCCAGACCATCAGCTCGGCGAGGCCCTGACGAATGCGACCGCGGGTCCGGCCCTCGGCGTCGACCCGGAGGATGCCGGACCCTGCGGTCGCGACCCAGAGCTCGTCGCCGCGCACCAGGAGGTCGGTGATGCGGCTGCGCGCGCCCTGGTGGCCGAGGTCGATGCGGGTCGGGGCGCCGTCGGCCTCGATGCGATAGAGCCCGTTACCGTAGGTCCCCGCCCAGATAGCTCCGCCAAAGCGGACCGCTCGGCGCACTCGTCGGAGCTCGATCGGCCGAACATCGGTGGGCGTTCCTCCTTCATCGAGGCGCATCACCACGGTGCCCTCGACGCCCCCGACGACCACCTCGTCGCCGAGCACGCTCACCGAACGCAGGCGCTCCCCGGGCAAACCATGGCGCGCACCGAAGATGCCTTCGACCTCCCCGCCGCGCCGGATGACCAGGCCGCCGCTCGTCGCCAGGAGCGTGCGGTCGCCCGAGGCGACGATGTCGCGGACGTCTCCGGTCGCGGTGATCACGTCGACGACCTCGATGTTCTGCTGGGCCTGGGTCCCACCTGGGGCCGCGACCCAGCAGAGGGACAGGGCCAGGGCCACCCAGGCCCCGTTGGTTGTCCCCGCGCGGGTCATCGGGCCACCTCCAGGTCGACCGACTGGGAGCTGACGTTCGCGGCCAGGTCGACGATGGTGAGGTTCAGGGTGAGGGTGCCCGCGGCGTCCGTCGGGATTTCGTAGTCCACCTCCCAGAGCCCCGGCCCCGCGATGGTGAAGTCGATGACCTCACCCGCTGGAGTGCGCAGCTGCACGTCCCGGGCGTCGCTCAGGAACTGGGCCCGAGCCTCCGTGATCTCCGCGTCGCCGCGGAGCCCCGCTTGTACGAGGTCGCGCTCGGTGATGACCTGCCGTGCGCGCAGGGTGACCGTATCGCCGGGGCCGGTCTCGCCGAGGACCTCGACCGCGAGTTGGGCGGCGGAGGCATCGACGGTGTACCAGACCCGCATGCGTTCCTGACGACCGTCGGCGTGGGTGATGA
>QMMC01000564.1 GCA_003647065.1 Deltaproteobacteria bacterium
CG
This sequence comes from Deltaproteobacteria bacterium, assembly GCA_003647065.1. GTDB lineage: Bacteria > Myxococcota_A > Polyangia > Polyangiales > B10-G4 > B10-G4. The sequence goes on from QMMC01000564.1 coordinate 3, forward strand.
CCGCTGCGTAATCAGAGGTCGCCAAAGCATCGAGGAGGCCACAGGCGCGAGGAAATTGGGGGCCGCCGCGCTGCGCGGAGTACAGACGTCTGGTCCGAGTACAGACGTCTGTACTCCGGAGTTCAGACGTCTGAACTCCGATCGCGCAGCTCCATCTCGTCAAACCGTCCCATGGGGCCATGTGAGCGCAGGCTCGCGGCACAACGAGCCCGCTTCGCGCCTGGAGTCTCCCCTGCGAGCCCGCCTCGCGAATGGAAAGGCGGCTCACCCAGCTATCAATCGAGGTCCCGGTGGCGGGGTGGATGCGGAGGCCCGTGCGCAGCCACGTACACCATGCGGTACGGAAGGATCCTCCGACAGTCGCGACACCACCCGGGCAACTGCGAAAGTTAGGAGCGGAGCAGACGTCCCCTGCCGGGACCGGGATCATCCCCGATTCACACCTCCACCACCAGGGTCACCGGAGACCACCAGTTCATCGACAGTTCGTCATCTTCAGGAATATCAGGCGTGGGTGTTGGTGCCTCCAGCGGAGGTAGAAGCGTCCGGCAACGGAGCATCCTCGGGTCCCCGCGACATCAAACCCGCCCCTCACAACGCCAACTCCGGTCTTCGCGTAACGAAGCCCCCCGCAGCTGGAGGCACCAACACCCACGCCGTCAATCGAGGTCACACCCCTACCGTTCGCGCACCGCGCCCTTCAAACGAATCCCCCAGCGCCTTCTCCCTCACTCCACGACCGTCGCCGCGCCGCCCTCGCCGTGTTCGACGATCTCGAGGGTGCTGCCCCCTTGGCCGCCGTTCGACACGGGGGTGACGGGCGTACCGCCGGTAGACCCCGGCGTCTGAACCTGGACCATGCCGGTCGCCCCCGCGGGCACCGCCCCGGCGTCGCCGAGGCCGTCGATCGATTTCACGTATTGCCCATCGAACTGAACCGTCACGCGGCCGCTGCTGCCCCAGAAGGTCCATTCGTCGTCCTCGAGGGTCGGGGTCTCGTGGTCCGGCGGGTAACCGAGGGCCATGATCACGCCCTGCCGGGTCATGCCCACCGCGGGCAGCGCCTGGCGGATGCCCATCTGATCGGTCGGGGTCAGGCTGTCGACCTTGGGGCAGGTCGGCCCGAAGTAGCGCGCGAGCTGCGCCTCGACCGGCACCTCGGTCCGGCGATAGAGCACGAAGCGGTAGTTCTCGGCCCCCGTCGAGAAATGAATCTGACGACCGCGAGCGACCGTCACCTGCACCGGCGTACAGATCGGAAGGACGGTGGCGCCACGCCATTCGTTGATCGACGTGAGCTGATTGCCGCGCGCCCGGAGGTTGGTCTGGGTGAACTGCTGCTCGGTGGGCGCGTGGCCCGGCCCGCCGCAGGCCCCCAGAGCAAGAGCCAGGAGCACCAGCGAAGTCGAGGAGAGAATCGAGTGTCGCATCGAGAACACGTTACAGGAGATCGGCGCCGAACGCAGATCCCCCGCAGCCGAAGACGGCAACCCGCGAACCCCGAGCGCTACCTCAGCCCATCAGTTCCGGAATATTTCCGGTGACCTCGCCGAGGCTGTCACCGGTGTAACCCGCAGCCTGCATCGCCGTGATGAGGGCCTGGACCGGATGGGCCCCAGACGTGCGCACGTGCTGCCCTGTGACGAGGCCTCCGGCGTGACCGCCGAGCAGCATCGCCATGTTCTCGACCGAATGGGTGGCATTGGGGCTCGAGCCATCGTTGAGCTGACGCCCGTGGCCGGCTTCGGTGGTGAAGACGAGGGCCGAGTTGTCGAGGACGCTGCCGGCGCCCTCGGGCGTGTCCTTGAGCTTCTGCATCAGGTACGCGTAGTGGGAGATGTGCCACTGGAGCATCATCGACACGTGGAACTGGCCGCGGTTGTTGGTGTCGCCGTTGTGGCCGAGCTCGTGCAGATCGGCGTAGGCCGGGTAGCCGAAGTCGGTCGACACCGGCAGCACGCTCATGTGGGACTGGAAGGCCGTGATCTGCAGCGTCGCCACCCGGGTGAGGTCGCAGACGAAGGCCATGTGGATGAGGTCGCACATCACCCGCGCCCGGTCGTGCTCGTTGCTGTAGCCCGTGCCCCCGGTGATGTCGCCGCTCCCGGCCCCGGAATTGTCCGAGCCGACCGACGGGTCCGCGCCGGGGTCGGGCAACATCTGGCACTCCCCCGTGGCGATCGGCGGGATCGAGGCGATGCGCAGCTCGAGGGCGCGGATCTCGTCGAAGTGCCGCTCGAGGCGAATCTGGTCGGCGCGGCCGACCCGGGCGAGGACCCGATCGCGCTTGGCGCTGACGAGGTCGAGGACGCTGCGCCGAGCCCGGAGCTCGAAGTCGAGGCGTGCCGCCGCCGCCCCGTCGTCCGGCACGAAGCCGGTGAAGAGCGACAGGTAGGCGTTCCGCGGGCTCGTCTGGGCCTCGATGCGTCCGCTCCGGCCGCCGGTGCGGTACGAGAGATACTGGCGCCCGGAGTGGTCGTAGCCGCTCAAGTAGAAGGGCACCTGGGCGCGCATGACGAGGTGCCGGAAGGTCGTATCGCCGTCGTGCATGTCGGCGATGACCTGGTCCGAGGTGGGCCCGTTGCACGAGAACGACGCCTCGGTGGACCGCGTGCCCGAGAGCAGCGGGCTCTTCCCGCCGCCGTGGAAGTCACGGTAGGCGCCGCCGGCGGGCACCGCCCCGGCGCTGGCGTCGGAGGCGTTGAAGGGGATGGCCATGTTGGTGACGATGCTGAAATCGTCGCGCAGCATGGCCAGGGGCTCGAGGGGCGTGGTCATGGTGTAACCGGCGCCGGTCTCGGCGGGGGCGATGAAGTGCCCGGTCTCGGTCGTCCGGGCCCCGCCGACCATGTAGTTATCCTCGGCCCAGTTGTCGCCGCCGAGGGCCTGGCCCCCAAAGAGCACGGCGTAGCGCGAGGGCGCCGAGCCGGTCTGTGCCTCGGCGCGGTTGCCGTTGTCGTCGAGCATGCAATCGAGGACCGGGAGGCTCACCGCGACGCCCCCACCGACACCCACGAGGAAGGTCCGCCTGTTCAGCTTCAGCGCCATCAGAGTGCCTCCTCTCGGCGATGCGCAAAGCGCGGTGACGCCACGAAACTAGTAATGAGCGACGTGAAGTCGTGGCCGCTGCTGGTGAACTCGGCGAGCAACTCCTCGACCGCCGCGGCCTCCACTCCCTTGGCGGAGCGGCCGATGGCAAAGCTGTAGAACTGCTCCATCACGCAGCTCTCGATGTAGCCTTGGTCGACGAGCTGCTGACCGAGCTCGGCCGGCCCGTTGAAGGTCCCGCCCCCGGGGAGATTGCCGTCGCCGGTGATGACGCATTCGGGTCGCCCGTCGTCGTGCTCCCGGAAGCGCCCGGCCATGTCGTAGTTCTCGAGGCCGAAGCCAATCGGGTCCATCTCGTTGTGGCAGCCCGCACACCCGGACCGCTCGCGGTGGGCCGCGTAGCGCTCGTACTTGCACGCCCCCTCGGCGCCGACCGGCTCCGCGTCGACGTCGACGGTCGGAGGCGGGGATGGGATCTGCTGACACATGAGGCGCGAGCGAATCAGGATGCCGCGCTGGGTCGGGCTGGTATCGGCGAACTTGGCGAACGCCGAGAGCACGGTGCCATGGGAGAGAATGCCGGCGCGACCGGAGTCTCCGTAGGGCACCCAGCCCTCCCCACCGTCCGGGGCGGGCAAGCCGTAGTGGGTCGCGAGGGCGGTGTTGAGGTAGGTCTCGTCGAAGTTGAAGAGGTTCAGGTAGTCTTGGGGCTCTTCGAAGACGACGCGGTCGATGAGGGCGCCCGTCTCCATCTCGAAGTTCGCCACGAGGTCGGTGTCATGGGGCAGGACGCGGTAGCCGAGCCACATGGTGTGAAAGCGCCGGATTTGCCCCTGGGCCCGGGGGTCCGAGAGCATGCGCGTGGCCGCCGCCCGGCGCCCATCGGCGGTGTCGAGGTCGCCGGACGCCGCCTCGGCGAGGAGGGCCGCGTCGGGGGTCGTCGCCCAGAGGAAATAACTCATCCGGGACGCGACCTCGTAGCCGTCGAGGGCGAACACCCCGTCGCGCTCGGTCGGCGTGCCGACCTCGATGCGGTAGAGAAACTCCGGGTCCATCAGGATGGCGCGGACGACGAGCTCGATGCCCGTGTAGAAGTCGTTGTCGACCTCGGCGATGTCTTCGACGCTGAAGGCCTGGAGGGCAAGGTACGCGGTGACCTCTTCTTCGGTGATCGGCCGGCGGAAAGCCTTCGGCGCGAAGTCCTCGATGAAGGCGCGGAAGCAGGCGGTGTCATCGGGGCCCGTCGGAGCGCACGGGACGAGGGCGTCGCGGCGAGCGGTGTCGGCGAAGACGCTACCGGCGACGTCCGTTGCGAAGATCTCGAGCGAAGTGATCAACGCCTCCGATGCCATCTGCGTCGGGTAGTCGTTGTCGAAGGGCGCGAACTGGTCGGCGAGGAGCACGGTCGTCGCCGGGCGCCGATCGTCGCCGAGCAAGTCGCGAACCGTATTATCGAGCTCGTGGTTCGTCAGTCGCCGGGCGCCGCTCTCGGAGGCGAAGTCCGCGGTCACCGGTCCGACGGTCCCCGGAGGCCGCGTCGGCGTGCCGCTCCCGTCGTCGTTGGCCTCGATCAGCGAGCTCACGCAGGCCCCCATCGAGACGGCCACGAACGTGATCACCGCAAGGGTCACGAACGCGCGCGCGACCAGCGCCCCCCCGCGAAAACCCCTTCGATCTTGCTTCACCACCATTGACCCACCCTGCCCGCCCGATTGACGTGCATCAATCGTACACCGCTAAACTCTCCTTAGGTGGGCTGCCCCTCCCGATTTCCCTCGTGATTCCGGGATCGCCATTTGGCCTTTAGTTACATACGGTTAAGATGACTCTCGACCCAAAGGCAGCCACGTCCTAGAAAACGACACCGTGTCCCAGCTGTCTCAGTTCCCCCCGCGGCTCGCGACGAAGGGCCGGATCCGAGGAGCCGCCCTCCGGGAACTCCTCTTGTGGTTCGAAACGCAAAGCGCCAGCGAGACCCTCGACGAGGTGGTCGAGGGCATCGCCGACGCCTATCCGGATGCTTTCCAGCCGGGTCTGCCGGCTTTCGGGGTCCTGAGCAGCAAGTGGTACGACGCCGTGGCCATCCACACGCTCCTCGACCTGCTGCAGACCGCGAGTCGGAATCCCCGCTTCGCCGAGGAGGGCGGCCGCGCGGTCATGTCCAAGACGCTCTCCGGCGTCTTCCGGGCGATGACCCGCTTCCTGCTGACCCCCGAGCGCTACGTGAACCACGCCCACCGCCTCTGGGGTCACTACTACGATACCGGGGAGTTCGA
>QMMC01000565.1 GCA_003647065.1 Deltaproteobacteria bacterium
CGAAGGCCAAGAACTCCGCGAAGATCGCCGGTCTCGAAGAGGCGAAGTCGTCCCTCGAAGCGGTGAAGACGGACCTCGAGGGCAAGGTCGCCCTCCTCGACGAGCAGAAGAGCGACCTCGAGGAAACGAAGATCGAAAACGAGGCCTCGATTCGAGGCCTCGAAGGCACCCAGTCGTCCCTCGAGGCGACCGTCGAGGGCCTCGAAGAAACGAAGAAAGATCTCGAAGAGAGTAAGGCGCGCCATCGGGCGCGTATCGCGGCTCTCGAAGAGAGCCAAGCGCAGCTCGAGACCCGCTTGGGCAACGCGCAGCGAAAGATCGAAGGCGACGCGGCGCTCCTCGGGCGCGCGCGCAAGGCGCTGGCCATCGGCTTGGGCCTCCTCGAAGATCAGAAGGGGAACGAAGTCGAAGGGGAGCCTGCCGCTTCGGCCGACGCCGAAGAGTGATGTCGGCGGAGAGCCGCAGGGGCCTCCTTCGCGGTGATTCCTCGGGCCGCCGTGCCATCGCCATCGAGATGGCCTTGGCCGCGGTCCGGGCCGTCGACCCCGTCCGGGTGACCCGGGAGGCGGTCGCCGACCTCCGAGCCCATGGGGAGCTACCGGATGCCCCGGTCGTCATCGCCCTCGGCAAGGCGGCCATGGGCATGGCTCGGGGAGCGTTCGATGCATGCCGGCCCCGAGGGGGGCTGCTCATCGGCCTCGATGCGGTGGACCTCTGCGGCGTACCGAGCCTCCGCGCCGAGCATCCGGTCTCGGGGGCCATCGCCATCGCCAACGGCGAGGCACTTCTGCGCTTGGCTGAGACCCTCGGCGCGGGCGACACGGTGCTCTGCCTCATCTCCGGGGGCGGGTCGGCGATGGCGGAGGTGCCGGTCCTCGGGGTCGATGCGTCCTGTCTCGCGGCGACGCAGGAGGTGCTGCTCGCGTCCGGGGCGCCGATAGGAGTCGTGAACGCGGTCCGGGGGCGACTCTCGCGGCTCAAGAATGGCGGGCTCCTTCGCGCGCTCCTCCCGGCCCGGGTCATCACCCTCGTTCTCTCGGACACTCCTCATCTCTCCCCGGCGGTCGTCGCTTCGGGGCCCACGGCGGCGTTGCCGCGCAGTCCCTCCCTCGAAGAGCTTCTCGCGATGGACGACCTCGTCCGTCGTTTGCCGTCTGCGGCTTTCGAAGCCCTTCGTCGCGCAGGCGCCGAGCGACCGACGTTGGCCGAGGCACCGCGCTTGGTCGTCGCGGCCGACAACGCCACGGCGCAGCGGGCGGCGATCGCCGAGGCCGAGCGCCACGGCCTCTCCGCTGCTCCTGCGCCCACCGCCCTCTCGGGGCAGGCGCACCTCGCCGGAGCACGACTCTGCCGGGAAGGCCGCGCGGCCGACGTCGACGTACTCGTGTCGGGGGGAGAGACGACGGTGGTCGTTCGAGGGCAGGGTCGCGGTGGACGCAGCCACGAGCTCTGCCTCGGGGGCGCGAGCAAACTCGCTGGGGGGCTCTTGGTGGGCTTCGGCACCGACGGAGTCGATGGCACGAGCGGCGCCGCCGGAGCGATGATCGACGAGGCGATCATGGACCGGGCCTCGGCCCTCGGCCTCGACGAGGGGCGGGCGCTCGCTTCCAACGACTCCGCTGCTTACTTTGCGCGGGCTGAAGCCCAGATCGTCACCGGTCCGACCGGCACGAACGTCGCGGACCTCGCCTTCTACTTTCCATGAACCAAACGGTGCCTCCTGGAGCGTGAGACACAAGCGAGGTGGTCTCGGTTCCTCGCGCGGGCGGAGCCTACCTTTCGTAGGTGAGCTGGCAGCGCAGGAACCGGGGCCAGATCGCGCCGTGGATCGCGCTTCAGGAGGCACCGTTTAGAAATCAGGGGTTCCGGAGAGCGTGACGTGGCGTCGGCGCTTGCCCGTGAGGTCGTCCCACGACGGCTCGCGCTCTCGGGCCCCTTCGAAGGTCACCACCCGCTGCCGGATGATGATGCGAATGACTTCGGACGTTTCGTTGTGCCAGCGCTTGCCGGCGCGTTCGCCCTCGAAGACGGCGGACATGCCGGCCTCGGGGAGGGGGTGGGCGACGGCGAGGAGTCGGCCGTCGTCTGCACGCTTCGCGCCGCCGACGAGGAGTGCGCCTTCGAAGAGATGGCCCTCCTGCTGAGCGCCGCTCGCCCGCTCGAAGAGCGCGCTGCAGCGGAGGCGCGCATCGAGGGCATAGATGGTGTTTTTCGTGACGACGTCGATCGCCCGCCAGGGCGAAGCGAGGTTCGCAGAGTTCGCCGCGACCATCTCGTAGGCCATCTCGATGGAACCCTGGCGCAGCAGGGGGCCTCGGCCCTCGGAGAGGGTGTGGTCGTCGTCGTTGAAAGCCTTGGGTGCCATCGAGGGTCGCTAGATAAGCACGATGTCACACGGGAAACTAGCTTCGAGGACGGCGCCTCGCGTCGTCGTGAGCTCGGTGCAGGCCGCTCCGAGGAGCCGAATCGAGCTCGGCCCCGTCGCCTCCCAGCCATCGGCGTCGTCGCAGGTCAGAGCCCTCCCATTGAGACGGACTGTGCCGGTGCACGCGTCTGCGGTGTCTTCGATTACGCCGTTCAACGTGATGTCGCAGGAGAGCACACCGCCAACGATCTCTTCGAGGGCCCGGCGCAGGGAAGCGTCGTCGCCTGCGACCCAATAGTCTGCCGAGCCGCCGGCGCCGAGGCCTACCCCGGCGTTTGCCATGTCCTGCATGTGGCCCCGGGAGACGTCGTTGCCGACTGAAATCATGAAGGTTCGTATGCCCGAACCGAAGCCTCGTTCGACGGCGGCGATTGCTTCTCCCTGCCCGTTTTGCGGGTCGAGCTCTTCGCACCGGTCTGGCTCTCCGTCGGTGGCGACGATGAGAATCGTGGGGTCGGGGTCCGGGTCGGGAGCGCCGAGGATCGAATCGAGGATGGCATCGACAGCGTCTCCGGTTGGCGTGTCCTCGATGACGTCGGCCGGTCGATACACGGTGCGGATCGCGTCGTAGTTATTTGGCCCGGGGCTCACTTGAGTGAGGCGTGGGCATTCACCTATCGGAGGCCCACCGCTGCCGCCGTCGCGGGACTCGGCGCTGTAGAGCGCCAGGCCGAACTCGACCTGATCTTCGAGGGAAGCGATCAGGCCATCGGGGGTCGCGAGGAGAAAGTCTTTGAGCACGTCCCACCGTGACCCCGCGCCGCCGAAGTCTTCGGTCATGCTCGAACTCTGGTCGATGACCAGGATTACCGTCGGTGTCACCCGAGCCGCTTCGACCACCACGTCGGCGCAGACGTTGGGGTTTCGACCATCGGTGCTTCCGTCGGACCCCGGGGTGTCGAGGCACTGCCCGTCGGGGGTGCAGTATTGCCCGGCGGATGGACAGCGGCTGTCCGCCCCCGCGGCACAGTCAGCCTGGCACTCGCCGGAGGCCCCGCAGTAGAGGCCGGCGGCGCAGGTCTCGGCGCCTGCGCCGGTGCAGCTCGCGCCGCATCCGGTGGGGGCATCGGTACGCTCGCATGGCGCGACGAACGGCTCTTCGGTCCCCGAGCAGCTGCAGCCCGCCGCAGTGAGGACGAGCGCCATCAGGCAGAAGATTCGCTTCAGTTCGGTCACTGCGTTTCTCCGATGACGGGCCCCACGCATCGAGGGTAAGGGAAGGCCCGGTCTCAGGGGAAGCGGACCTCTCGCATGCGACCGGGGTTTACCCGCACGCGGCGCTCCGCCGTGAAGCCGCTCGGCCCGGTGACCCGCACCCGGTGGGGGCCGGGCCGCAGCTCGACCCGGGCAGGAGCTGCGCCATAGGACCGGTCGTCGACCCATACCTCCCCGTACGGCAGGACTCCGATGAGCAGGCCCGTGGGGCCGGTCGCGGTCATCGTCGTCTCGTTCGCCGTGTCGTCGTGGGCTTCGTCGGAACCCTCGTCGTCCATCGGAGCCTCGACGCCGGAGGGCAGGTCGGCGTGGGCAGACGGCGCGACCGCGGTTGCGGGCGGGTGGGCTACCGGCGGCGCGGCGGCCGACGGTCTCGCCGCATTCTGGGGCGCCGGGGCGTCTGCAGAGGGTGGGGGGATTTCGGCGTTTTCGTGTTGGGTGCCCTGGGACACGACGAGGCCCACGGCGCCGAGGGCGACGATACTCCCCACGATCAGCAGGGGTTTGATGCTGCTTTTTCGTGGGGCCAGCCGGCGTGGTGGCTCCGGGGCCAACCGACCCTGGGCGTCGTTCGGTTCGACGTCGGGCTTGGGTTCTTCGGGGAGGGCCCGGGTCTCGGCGTCGGCGACGCGGTGGGCTTCGGCCGCCGCGCTGTCGAGGGTAGTGGCGGTCTCCGGCGCCGCGGGCCCAGGGCTCGCCGAGGGCAGGGCGGTGCGGGTCTCGGCCGAGGCTGGCGCGGGCACGACGCGGCCGTCCTCGCCGCCTTTGCCGGATGCTTCCGCGTCCAGCATCAACGTCCCATCCGGGGTACCGGCCATCGTGGCGGCGTAGGCCACGTCGTCTGCGTCGGGGGGGCTCTCCCCGTCACGTCGCCCGGGACCCTCCGCGTCGCCGCGGAGCCCTTTCGGCGGGACCCCTCGCAGCTGCTCTCCCTGAAGTCGGCGTACGAGCTCGCCGAGAATGCGTCGGGCCGTAGGAGGCGGAGCTACGTCGACGAGGGCGTCCTGGAGGTCGGCGGCGTTCGCGAAACGGGCTTTGCGATCCGTCGCGATGGAGCGTTCGATGGCGGAGACCAGCGCATTCGGTGCGCTCGGCAGGCGCTCCTCGAGGGGCGTGTGCAGGCCTTCCTGTACCCGTCGCATCGTATCGAGCTCGGTCGCTCCGTCGAAGGGGCGCTCGCCGGCGAGGCACTCGTAGAGGGTCACGCCGAGGGAGAAGATGTCCGAGCGCGCATCGTACTCTGCGGCGAGGGCGTACTCTGGCGCCATGTACGGCACCTTGCCTTTGATGTTCCCGCTCCGGGTGACCTGAGTCTGGTCCATCGCCTTCGCGATACCGAAGTCGGCGAGCTTTACCTCTCCGGCGGTGGACAGGAGTACGTTCGAAGGGGAGATGTCCCGGTGCACCACCCCTTGGACCTGCCCCTCGCCGTCGGCACGGTGGGCGTACTCGAGGGCATTGGCCAGCTCGTAGGCGAGGTGGGCGACGAGGCCAGTGGTCATGCCCTCTCCCTTCTTGCGGAGGGCGGCGAGGAGTATCCGGAGGTCGAGGCCGTCGATGAGTTCGAGGGCCATGAAGTGGCTTCCGTCGACCACACCGAAATCGAGCACCTGAACAACGTTGGCGTGGCGGAGGGTGGCCGCAATGCGGGCTTCCTCCATGAACAGACGGACGAATTCCGCGTC
>QMMC01000566.1 GCA_003647065.1 Deltaproteobacteria bacterium
AAGAGCTTGGCGGTCTGGGTGGGCATGGCGTCGCTGAAGCGGGGGTCTCGGCGGCTGGCGACCCAGAGAAAACCAAAGAGGCCATAGCCGATCCCCGACAGGCCGATGCCCCCCGAGGAGAGGGCCCACTCCGCCGCCGAGGATCCGGCGCCCACCGCGACGTATCCGAGGGCGACGCGTGTCGACCCGACGGTCTCCTCGACCCGGGTGCCGAGGATCCACAGCCAGTAGAGGTTGAAGAGCAGGTGCACCGGGTCGCCGTGCAGGAGGCATGAGGTAAGCAGACGCCAGGGCTCCCCGCCCATGGCCTCCGGGGCCATCATCCAGGCGCTGAAGTCGCCGTCCCCAACCCACCGGAGGACCGACGCCGCGGCCGCCATCACGCCTACTCCGGTGGTGATGGGGCTGTTGAACGCGCGCTGCAATGTAGACGTCATCGCGCCGAGTATACGGCGGCGGCGGCGGCCAATTCCCTCATCTCACGGCGCGGCGAAGGGCCAGAGGCCCCGGTTCACGGTGGTGGCGCCCGGGTACACGCTCGGGTCGCCGGTGCCGACGGCGGCCGAGCCGGGACGCGGTGCGTAGCGTTCGTCGAGGTCCGCGGCGGACTCGCTCGAATTCGCCTCACCCCCATAGTCCGTTTGGTAGGACTCGAGGGTCATGGACTCCTCGGTGCCGGACCAGTCGGCTTGTACGAAGATCGTGGTGTCGGCGTCGAAGAGGTTGAAGTCCGAGTCGTAGCCGTCGGCGATGTAGGCGTCGGGCCACGTCGTCGGGTCGCCGGCGCGGAAGTAGACCCCAGTGCCGGAGCCCGTGAAGACGTTGTTGCGCAATATCGGTTGGACGGATTCTACCCGGGTCAGGACGCCCCGGCCGCCGTCGACGAAGACGTTGTTGAAGATCCGCGACGGGCTCACGGCCTCGCGGCGGGCATTGGTCTCGGTTACCTCCACGCCGGTGCGGACTCGCTCGAAGAGGTTCTCCCGGATGGTGTAGCCGCCGCCGGGGTAGAGGCGCTCGTCGCAGCCGCGCCAATGACAGCGCGACGAAGAGGTGCGGACCCCGATGTCCATGTCGTGGAAGTAGTTGCCCACGACGTGCACGTTCGACGAGCCGCCCTTGGTGCTCACGCCGCCGCCGATCGTATCGAAGAACTCGTTCTCGCAGACCCACATGTCCGCGTCGTCGCCGCCGATCATGAAGGTGATGCCGTGGGAGTTGACGGCGCCGCCCCAGTAGCGCGAGTCGGAGATGCGGTTGCGGCGCACCATCGCGCCGTCGGCGTTCCAGAGCCGGAGGTTGTAGGAGTTGTCATCGCTGTTGGCGTTGTGGGCGAAGTCGCTGTTCTGGATGAGGATGTGCCGCGCGCCCTCGAAGAAGATCGCGGTCTCCTGGGTGAACCGCGTCGAGATGCCGTCGACGACCTGGTAGCTGCCGCCGACGCTGGAGAAGAAGTTTCCCTGGGAGGCCTCGAAGGCGGTGGCGCTGACGTCGAGGCCCGGCGGGGGACGCAGGTAGATGAAACATCCGGCGTTGTCGCTGCCGCATCCGGTGCCGCTCGCGTCGGCCTTGGTCCAGGTGCCGTCCTCGACCACGTCGGTGGTATTTGCGTGGCTTCGTCGCCCGCTTCGAAACTCCATCTCGTGGATCATTCGGGTGCCGTCTGCGGTCCAGAAACCGGCCGGGTCGCTCGGCAGGCTGCTGACATCCACGCGCAAGAGACCAGAGCCGGCGTCTTCGAAGTCGCCTCCCGCGAGGGGCTCGGAGCCGAGGATCACCGGAGCGGCGTCTTCGGCCGCTCGCACCACGAAGTACTCGTCTGCGCTGCCGCTGCGGTTCAGGCGATGGTCCCGCTGCCGGTAGGTGCCGTCGAGGATGGTGACGATGTACGGCGCGGCGTCGGCGACCTCGAAGGCCCGGGCGAAGGTGCAGAAGGGCACCTCGCGGCTCCCCCCGGCGGTGTCGTCGCAGTCCGTCACGCCGACGAAGACCTCGGGCCACGCCGCGCCGATGGGGCCCTGGACAGGCTCGGGACATGCGGGACCGGTACCCTCGGAGCCGGGCACCGGAACCGGCCAGTCCGAGCCGGGGGGACCGCCGTCGAGGAAACCAGCGTCCGGGTTTGGGTTCTGGCTGCCGTCGACGGGCGCAGCGTCCGGGGCGGTGGTGCCGCTATCCGGGGCGGGTGAGCCATCGGGCATGCCGCCGTCGGGATCCACCGACGGGGGCGAGTCAGAACACGCGGCCAGGAGCGAGAGAGCGAGCACGAAGGCAATCCACGGGGTACGCATGAGGAGAGCGTGCCGGGGAGCGGCCGGGGAACCCAGGGGAGTCCCCTAAAGTCGCCTAATGTGGCCGAAAGCTCAGCAAAAACCCGTGGGGCGCTCGAGCCTAGCCGCAGAAGTTGTAAGTCGTGCTGCCCACGACGATGTCTTCTGCGGTGGCGTCACAGGTCGTGCCGGTCGGGCAGTCGGAGAGGCCGACGCGGCAGATCTTGGCGCAGACCCCGCCGCAGGTGTATCCGGCCGCGCAGTCGTCCTCGTCGGAGCAGCCGCTGCCCTGGACCCCGGGGCCGCCGAGGCCTGAGCAGAACGCCAATCCGCGGCGCGCCCCCGTATCTTCTCGCGCGATACCGCAGCTGCCTCCGGGGGGGCAGCCTGTTTGAGCTATCGGGTCGCACGTTCCAGTGCAGGCCTTGGTCACGCCGTCCGATGCGTTGAGCAGACAGAGATTGGTGGTCCCCGGGCATTCCGCGTCGGTGCGACAAGCTCGGAGGCATGCGGCCACGCCGAAGCCCGCGCAGATATGGCCCGGCTCACACGCTCCGTCGGATGCGCACGCCGCACCTTCGACCAGGGTTCCTGCGGGCAAGCAGGACCGGCCGGTGGCGCTCGTGAGGTAACACCCCTCCCCCGTGGGGCATCCGCACTGCGGCGTGAGCAGCCGACACGGGGATTCGTCGCAGGCCGTGCCCGTGCAACCGATGCCGGCCTGGCAGGTCATCCCCGGTGAACAGAGCGCGTCGTTCGGCGTGTTGTTGCAGGTGTTCGACGGCGACCTGCAGCTGTCATCGGTGCAGGCGATCCCATCATCGCAATCGCTCGGGACGCGGCACTCTGGAGCCGGTCCGCTGTCGGGGGGCGGCGAGGTGTCCGCCGGAGAACCGCTGTCGAGCTCGGCGTCGGGGGTAGAACCGTCCGATGAGACCATCGTGTCCGCTCCGCCGTCCACCGGGGTTGCGCCCGTGTCTCTGGGGGGCGAAGTCCTACGGGAGGTCCCGCAGGCCGAGAGAATCATTGCTGAAAATGCGATGGTGAGAACGAGACGATACGACATAGCGCCCTTGGTACGCCTCTTGACCGCGGAGCTTCCCCGGCTAGGCAAAGGGCGCGATGAAGCCAAGGCCCGGGTCCGTGCGCCGGAGCGACAAGACCTCTCGACTGGCGGCGGTTCCGATGAGTGAAAAGGCCTCCAGCTGCAGGGCGTCGGCTTGCGTTTCGGCGAGGCACGCCCCGAGTGACCGGGCTCCCGGGCCGCGTGCCTCGAGGGCGGTGAAGCGCACCGTCTGCCGGTCGGCCTGGCCGTCCAGCCACAGCTGCTCACCGTCGTGGAAGTAGAGCACCGACCGAGCGAGGAATGTCTCGACGCGTGCGCGGAGATCCGAGTCGAGGGCACCGAGGACTCCCCTCGCGAGGTCGAGGGCGGCGGGGCAGTCGTAGCGGCAGGGATAGAAGGGCACGACCTTGAAGGCCAAGTCGTTGAGCTCCCAGGGCCATCGGTCACGGCGCTCTGTTCGCGCCGCGACCTGGAGGCGGTCGTAGCTATTGTCGGCGCGGCCGGTCTGGGCTGCGAAGGCCTCGACGCAGCACCGGGGGTAGCCGAGGAGGTCTCCGATCTCTTCGGCGTGGCGGGTGGGGTCGGCGAGCTGGAGGGCGGCTGTTTTCTTCGCCAGGCCTGGGTCGTGGGAGACGAAGAGCTCGACGGCGGGCTCGCCGCTCTGCCGGTCGTCGGTCCAGCGATCGCGCGCGTCTCGGGCGACGCGCCGCAGGTGGCGTTCGATGTGTACGTCTTCGCCGAGGCGGCTGCGGATGGTGGCCTCTTCTTCCGGGGGGACGGTCAAGAAGAGCACCGGTTTGACGCCGGCACGGAAGGCGACGAGTTCGAGGGATTCGATCGTCGGCGGAGTCAGCTCCGGCGGCCCGGCGCCGCCGGTTGTTCCCTTCGGCGAGATGAGACCGAGGGCCCCGAGGGGGCCCGCCACGGCGGGGGCGGCGGCGAGGGCCCCGAGGCCCGGGGTCGCAAGGGCCGGCGCGGCGTGGCGGATTTCTTCGACGAGGGCTTGGACTTCGAGGAGCTCGGCGATTCCGTCTCCGGCCCCTGGGGCCGTGGTCGGTGCGAGGAGCTGGGCGAGGGCCCGTTCCACGAAGGGGTGGGTGCGGTAGCGGCGGCCTCCGAGGGTCTCTTCGGTTTCGGTCGCGAGCCACTCGATTGCCTGCCCGTCGACCTCGAGGGACGCGGTCAGCCGTGGCTCGCCCTCGGTGACGGTCACCCGCAGCTCTCCGCCGTCTGCTCGCAGCACGAACCGATCTCCTGTGCCGTTCACCTCGACGAAGCGCGCCCCCGGGATGAGCCCGAGGGCGACCGCGACGGCTTCGGCCACGAGGTCGATGCGGTCCGCCGGGTGCCCATCGGCGAGGCCACGGAGCGCGAGCTCGCCGTTGATGTGACCCCGGCCAAACAGGGCCGAGCAACCGCGGAGCATAACCCAGCCGTGGGCGATACGAACGTGCGGCGTGAGTACAATCTGCGGATCGGTGGGGGCCGGGTGTGCACTGCCGAGAGCATCGCCGAGGGGGCTCCTCGGTGTGCCGAGGATCACCGCTCGGGTGCTGGTGTCGACCAACACGTGGACCGCCTGTGATGATTCCCGCGGACCCAGGGCGACGGCCCAGGCGTTCGCACGCCCACGGCGGATGGCGTCATGGAGTCCGTCAGCCGACGTAGCCTCGACCCGGATCCCAGCGGTGAGTGCCGGTGAGAGTTCTACGGTTTGAGCGCAGGCTTCGGCCCGGGGACCCGAACCGTAGATGCCGATGACGAGGGGAACGCTCATGAGCCCTTCGACAGCTCCGGCGACGCCGCGTGTTTGGGCCGGGACTTGCGCTCGAATTCCGCGCCCGACGCGCGGAGGGCTCTGATGGCTGCTGCGGCCAGCTGCATCGCGGCGGCCCCCTCCTCGGCGGTGCTGAGCATGCCGGCCCCCCGATCCCTCGCGCCATCTTCGTTTCGGGCGCGCACTTCGTCGGCGAAGGCGGCGATCATGA
>QMMC01000567.1 GCA_003647065.1 Deltaproteobacteria bacterium
CCCCCCCCCCCCTCGCCGAGGCGGTCCGGGGGGGCGGCGACGGAGGTGGCGTGCTGTTGCCGTGGAACGACAATCATGTAGGCCCCGATTGGGAGGGCATGGGTTGATGCTGGCTATCCGGCCCCGTACCCGTTTTTCAGCGAGTTGGGCCGGGCGCCGACCGATGCTGCGGTACCCTCGGGGGACGGTGACCCGATCAAGACACCCCTGGCCCCGTCTGCTTCCGCGAGAGCGCGTGGACCATGTGCTCGTCGTCGTGAGCGACATCGAGATGGGCGCCGGAGGGCCCACCGACGACTACCCTGATACCGCCTTCCTCGAGTTGATTCTGTCCGAGTACCAGCTCCCACCTTTCGATGAGATCGCCGTGACCTTCGTGTTCAACGGCGACACCTTCGATTTTCTCAAGACCCCATGCGAGGGAGACGTCGCCTACCCGACGCACATCACCGCCGCTCTATCGCTCGCGAAGCTCGAGAGAATTGCCGCCGCCCATCCGTCTTTCTTCCAGACCGTCAGGCGCCTGCTCACCGCGTCGACAGCGTCGAGGTCCGTCGTGTTCACGGCGGGAAATCACGATCAGGAGCTGTTCTTCGAGGCCGTCCAGGATCGGATCCGAGAGCTCATCGGCGCCGACGTCGTCTTCGCTGGGATCACCTGGCGATCTGGAGACGTATTGGTGGAGCACGGCAGCCAGTTCGACCCCACGTTTGCGATCGATCCAGATCGACCGTTCGTCGACCACCGCGGTGAGGTTTATCTGAACCTCCCGTGGGGCACGCTGGCGCTCCTCGAGGTGGTGATGCCGTACCTGTATTTGCTGTATCCGCTGGACAGGCTGCGGCCTCACCGGGACGCGCTGGCTGCCGTTCCCGAAGCACAAGAGCTCCTTCTGTCCGGGTTTCGGCGCTACTGGACCCGCGACTACTGGGCGCGGTTCTTCCAGCAGCCCGATCCTCTGCGCCGCGTCAGCTGGGCGATGCTCGCCCAGGTCGGGTACCGTTTCGGCACGGGAGATCCGGATCCTCACTCACGCGGAGACCAAGAGGTCCTGAGCCGAAACCCGGACGTGCAGACGATCTGCTTGGGCCATCTCCACCAACCGGCCCTCGAGAGCATCGACGACCGACGCATCCTTCGAACGGGCTGTTTCCGCAACGAGTATCGGGCGGACTTCGTGCACGGTCGCCACCGCTTGCTGCCGAAGGTCTACGCGGAGATTTTCATGTCGGAGGAGAAGACAGTTCGAAATCGGCTCGTGGAGGTCGATGGGCCCGCGCCGAGCTCCACCGGGATACCCGAGGACTTCGGCTCGCTTTCGCTCGAGCTGCGACGGGAGCTCGAGCTGGTTCGGGCGAGCGCCGAACGGGAAGCGCCTTCAGCACACGAGCAAGGTTTCACCGAGCCCTCCGTCGAGCCCAGGCCGAGCTTCATTCGCACGCTGTGGCATGCACTCGGCGACGACCGCTGACGCTCTTCCTGGCGACGGTTTCGAGGCCGCTCACCGCCGAGAGGCGCCGAGAAGGGTCGCGTTGATGGCCCGCCCTGTAGGGATAGGGAGAAGCGTCGACGGGATGAAGTGAAGATAATGCGCTAGTGTAGCCTCGATGGATGCTGAACTCGATGGCTCCTGCGTGCTGCGCGCCTGGCATGAGCACGAGGCCCCCTTACGCCGTTGGTTGCGCGCCCGCGTAGGCGAGGACGAAACTGCTGAGGATCTACTGCAGACCCTCTTCCTGAACGCGGTCCGCCATGGCGTCGTCTTTTGCGAGGTGGAGCACGTGCGAGGCTGGCTCTACCGCTCGGCCCGGAACGCCGTGATCGATCGGATGCGCCTGAAGAAAGACGAAATTCCGGTGCCGGAGACTCTGGCTTCGACCGCCGAGGAGTCGGCGCCCCTGAAGAGCCTGGCGAGCTGTTTGCCGCAGGCCCTCGACGCCCTGAGCCCGAGCGACGCGGACGCCATTCGCCGCTGTGATCTCGAGGGCATGTCGCAGATCGCGTATGCGGAGCTGCAGCATCTGTCAATTCCCGGCGCCAAATCGAGGCTTCAGCGCGCCCGCGGTCGGCTCCGCGAAGAGCTGACTCGCGCGTGCGATGTGCGCCTCGATGAGCAGGGCCGCGTCTGCTGCTTCCGCTGCGTCGAGGACATCCTCAGCGCGGGCTGAGCGTTTCGGAGGGCATCTGGATCGCCAATGGACGCGGTGAGCGGCGGGTCCTGCGTCCGAGCCGTGAGTTCCGCAATTCGGCCCTCCTCGCATCGACCAGAAGAAAAGCTGCATCCATCGGCGAGGTCCTTCGTCTTCTGGGTTGAACGGGCGTCTTGTCCCGACCCGAAGTGAATATGTCCGAATCCACCCCAGACCTCTCCACGCCCCGACTGCGCCATCCACGCCTCAAGCTGGCCATCGCTGCGGTGGTCTGGTTCGCCCTCTACGAGCTGCTCGAGCCCTTCTCTCACTTGCTCGTGAATGCCCTCCCGATCGCGCATGAGGGCCACCTCGCCGGCGCGCTGCAGTTCTTCCTCTACGACACGCCCAAGGTGCTGCTCTTGCTGACGGGCGTCGTCTTCCTGATGGGGATCATCCACACCTACATCTCCGCCGAGCGCACGCGCAGCCTACTCGCAGGGCGCGGCCTTGGCATCGGCAACGCCATGGCCGCGAGCTTGGGCATCGTGACGCCGTTCTGCTCCTGCTCCGCTGTGCCGCTCTTCATCGGCTTCCTTCAGGCGGGCGTGCCACTTGGTGTCACGTTTTCGTTCCTGATCGCCGCGCCCATGGTGAATGAGATCGCGCTCGGCATGCTCTTCGCTCTCTTCGGATTTCGCATTGCCGCGCTCTACCTCGCCATGGGCCTCCTCGTCGCGATCCTCGCGGGCACGCTCATCGGGAGGTTGCGCCTCGAGGGCTATCTCGAGGACTGGGTGCGCGAACTGCAGCAGAAGCCAGCCGTGGCGCCAGGGATAGCGCAGACCACGAGCCATCTTGATTGGTCCGATCGCGTTGGCAGTGGTCTCGACCATGTGCGCGATGTCGTGGGCAAGGTCTGGCCCTACATCGTGGCGGGCGTTGCACTCGGCGCGGGCATCCACGGCTATGTGCCCGAGGACTTCATGGCTTCGTTGATGGGGCGTGACGCCTGGTGGGCGGTGCCTGCAGCGGTGGTCCTCGGTGTGCCCATGTACACCAACGCCGCGGGGGTGATCCCCATCGTGGAGGCGCTGCTCGCCAAGGGTGCCGCCCTGGGCACGGTGCTGGCGTTCATGATGAGCGTCATCGCCCTGTCTGCGCCCGAGATGCTCATCTTGCGCAAGGTGCTGAAGCCACGGCTGATCGCGACCTTCGCGGGCATCGTAGCCAGTGGGATCCTCGTGGTCGGATACGTCTTCAATATCGTCTTGTGAACTCACGCGCATGCGAGCGAAAGGAAAGAACATGAAAAACATCAAGGTCCTGGGAAGCGGATGCTCGAACTGCCGAGCCACCATTGAACGCATCGAGCAACGCGCGAACGAGCTGCACGTCGATGTGGAGCTCGAGAAGGTCGAGGAGATTCAAGAAATCATGCGCTTCAACGTGATGTCGACTCCCGGCGTCGTAGTCGATGGAGTGTTGGTCCACGCGGGAGGCGTGCCCAAGCCAGCGCAGATCGATCAGTGGCTGCGCTAAAGCGCGCACTTTACGAGACCGAACCCGCCGATATGCGCGGAGCGTCGCATCGGTCCGGTGAGAAAGAGACGCCGGGGCGTTCAGGAGCCGAGATAGACGCGAACCAGTGTCGCGCGGTGCACCTCCCGCGGCGTCGGCTCGAACGAAAGGCGGGCCACCGAGTCCAGCTCTTCGCCGGGCAACCAGTAAAGCAGCACGTTGTCGGGCTGCCCGGGCGAGCCGCTACGGCCTCTGCCGACGAGGCCGAGGTAGCCCACGCCAACCTCTCCGCCTCCACGCCCCGCGCCGTCCAGCACGCGCTCTCCCGTGCTCGGGGTGTCCGCCGTCGCCTGGGGCGCGGGGCCGAAGAGTTCATCGAACCAAGCACGCCCGAACGCACCGATCTCGTCGCTGGTGAGGCCGTGCGATTCGAGCTCGGCGCGCATCAACGCGCGCGGGTCCGCCGGCGCCTCGATGCTCGGCACCTGGGCACTCGCCCCGGGAGCCGGCCAGTCCACCAGGGCTCTCACGTGCTTGTCCTGCAGGTGCCACACGCGCCCGATGGTCGCGCTCGCCCGCGGCGACCGGATCAGTTCGATGGCTCCACTATCATCGACGCGAACTTGCAGTGGCAGCCTCGTTGCATCGGCCACTTCATCCCGCGGCGACGAACCCCGGTAGAAGAGCAGCGGCCACTCGGCGTCGTCCACCCGCAGGCACGAGGCGTCGGCGGTTTCGTAGTGCGCGAGTTCCGCGGTCTCGCAATATCCATCACTGGTCAGGCGACAGGCCGGGCTGGCTGCGTCGGGATAGGTCCGTTCACCGGAGCACGCACCGCGTGCGAGATGCACGTTCCACCGGAGCGTCCGTCGGTCCGGCGAGAGGGTGCCCGGGGGATAGTGTTCCGCGACCTGAAACATATCTCCGAGCAGCACCTCGGCACTCAGGTCCATCTCCGGCGACTCCGCCGCGAGATGGAAGTAGAGAACGGGTTTGCCGTAGCCCATTGGTCCTTGGCCCCCAGGCACCCCTCGCTCGAGGCCAGGGCCCGCCGCCACTTCGATGAGGCCGTTAGCGAGGACGTCGATGAGCCCCCATTCATGAACATCGAAGGCCGGTGCGGGTGGTGGCGCCGGGGGCGGGTTCGGGGGCGGCTCCGGCGCCTCCGCGCGAGGTGAACCGCACGCCACGCTCAGGAGCAGAGACAAGGATAGGAGCAAAGACCTACGAACGATCGACACCATGAGGCTTCCTCGGTTGGCAAAAACGTACACCAGACAGCAGCTCACGGCTCTTGTTCCCCGGCGTGCGAAACGGCTTCCCAGTGCGCCTCATACCACACGACGTTCTCCAGGCGCCCCCGGCTGTCGTCCTCGTGGCACTCCTCGACGACCCCGTCCGGGTCCGGGACGACGTAGATGTCGATCGCCTCCTCTCTCGTGAGCGCTGAAGTCTTCTTGCGTACGCATCGACGCGGGAGCCTGAATATTCACCAACTCATCCGCAACCACGACTTCGATGCGCTCCCTCGCCCTCGCCGCCCTCGTTTCGTTTGCGATGCTCGCCTGCTCCTCCGAGCCCCCGTCGGCACCGTGTCCGATGGGGACCTTCGACTGTCTGGGGATGTGCCAAGCGCTCGGCACGACCTGCGGGGGCATCGA
>QMMC01000568.1 GCA_003647065.1 Deltaproteobacteria bacterium
CTTCTTCATCGAAGATGCGCTAGGGCTCTATATCGTCGCCGACGGCATGGGGGGCCATGCGGCCGGGGAAGTCGCCAGCCAGGAAGCCGTCGACACCGTCCACGGCATGGTCAAACGGGGCTACGGCTGCGTCGAACAGCTCATCGCCGGCGATGAGTCCCCGGAGACCTTTCGGGCGGTCATGCGGCTCCTCGAGTCTGCAGCCCAGGCGGCGACCTACATGGTTTTTGCCATCGCCCAGAACGATCCAGAGCAAAAAGGCATGGGCACAACGCTCTCGGTCCTCATGCTCACCGAGAAGTTCGGCTTCACCGCCCAGGTGGGGGATAGCCGCATCTATTTGATTCGAGACGGCTATTCGACGCAGCTCACCGAGGACCACACCCTCGTCGCCTGGCAGCTCAAGCAGGGCATCATCACCGAAGATGAGGCCGCCGTCTCCCCGCACAAAAACGTCATCACCCGCGCTGTTGGCAGCCGAGATTACGTGCAGGTCGATACGCACATGTTCGAGATTCGCGAAGCGGACAACTTCCTCGTCTGCAGCGACGGGCTCCACGGCTACCTCGACGACGAGGAAATCCCGATGGTCGTCGACCTCGGCCCGTCGATCGCGGCCCGCAAGTTCATCGAGATGGCGAACGAGCGCGGCGGCCGAGACAACATCACCGCGGTCGTCATCGAGTTGACCTGAACCGCGCGGGGCGGTGAGAGTTCTCTCACAACCCACGTACGGACTTTGCACACTAGGGCCTACACTCCCCCCTTCAAAGTCGTTTGGAGGTCGTGCATGCGTTGGTTTTTCCTGGGTCTTTTCGTGAGTTTGGTCGGCGCCTGCACCAGCGGGGGCCGCACCCCGACGGACGGCGGAATCGGGCCCGTGGATACCGGCACCATGATTCGCACGTGCGATGACGAGACCGACTCGGACGGCGACGGGCTCTGGGACGACTTCGAGGGCATGACCGACCGGGACGGCGACGGGACGCCGAACTACCTGGACACCGACTCGGACGGCGACGGCATCAACGACAACATCGAGCGCGGTTCGCTGATGGGTTGCAACGCGGCCAATACCGACGGCGACGCCTACCCCGACTACCTCGACAACGACTCGGACAACGACGGCCTCAGCGACAACGAAGAGACGACCCGGTACTTCACCGATCCCCTCGACACGGACAGTGACGACGACGGCTTCGACGACACGGCGGAAATTGCGACGGGCCACGACCCCCTCGACCCAACCGACGGCCTCGCCGAAGACGACTTCTACGTCGTGCTCCCCTACGGCGACCCCCCGGTCGAGAGAGACTTCCTCTTCGGCACGACGGTGCGCCAGGCAGACGTCTTCTTCATGGTCGACGGGACCGGCTCGATGTCCGGCGAGATCAGCCAGCTCAAGAGCAGCCTGGGCGCCCTGGTGCCCCAGCTGACCGCGGTCCTCACGGACGTCGGCGTGGGCTTCGGCGGCTTCGCCGGCTTCGGGGGCACCGCTGCTGGTGGTTGCTCGACCATCATCGGCATGACCATCTGCCAGGACGGCCCCGAGGGCGACGATCCCTTCCGCCTCAACTCGGTGATCACCACCAACATGTCGCAGATGCTGAGCGACGTGAACCTCCTCGCCGCCGATTACGGCGGCGCCAACTGGGCCTCGAGCGCCGAAGCGCTCTACCAGGCGGCGACCGGCGAAGGCTTCATGCCGTGGCTCGGACCCCAGGCGTGCCCCTCGGTCCCCGACGAAGTGGGACGCCGCTACGGCTACCCCTGCTTCCGGCCCGGGTCCCTGCCGATCATGGTCGTCCTGACCGACACGTCCTCGAAGAACGGGCCCAACGGCGCCAGCACCTACAACGACTCGCTCTTCACCACCCCCCGGGGCCCCCACACCTACGAAGAGGTCCTGACCTCGTTGAACGGCATCGGGGCCCGCGTCATCGGCATCATCAGCGGCGCCGAGATCGACAGCCCGCCGCCCTTCACCCAGTTCCAGACCTGGGCCCGGGAGACCGGCACCGTCGATGCCGCCGGCAACCCCATCACCTTCATGATCAGCGGCGACGGCTCGGGCCTCGACGCCCGGGTGGTCGAGGCCATTCGCACTCTCGCCGAAGAGACGCCCCAGGACATCAGCACCCTCACGGCGGACGGCGAAGACATCCCCGAGCAGCCGACCCCGGTCGATGCCCGGAACTTCATCAAGGCCATCACCCCCCTCGAGGTCTACAACATGGGCGTCGCGGTACCCGAGACCGTCATCGCCCGCGACGACTCCACCTTCTACGCCGTCAGCCCGGGGCATACGGTGGAGTTCCGAGTTCGCTTCGAGAACGACTTCCACTCACCGACCTCGTCGGCCCAGGTCTTCCT
This sequence comes from Deltaproteobacteria bacterium, assembly GCA_003647065.1. Lineage (GTDB taxonomy): Bacteria > Myxococcota_A > Polyangia > Polyangiales > B10-G4 > B10-G4. The sequence continues at coordinate 2,374 of QMMC01000568.1, forward strand.
CGCCGAGATCCTCGTCGTCGGCAACGGCGTCGCCGAGCTCGACTCCCACGATGTGGTCATCGTGGTGCCCGCGGGGAGCGGGCCGCTCATCTGAGACTCAGTCCGACGAAAGCTTCTCGAGGACCCGTACGTCCGCGAGGTCCTTGTCGCGGCCGGCAGCGCGTTTGTTCGTCAACAAGTGCTGCCGAGAGATGAAGTGAACCGGGATGCCATCGAGCTCGCTGGATTCACGGTCCTCCCACGCTTCGTCGAAGGTCACCCCGTCAATCGCCGTAATCAGGTCGATCCGGTGAGGCGGTCGGCCGAGCATGATGACCGGTTTCGTGAAGAGAGATCGCTCGGGCGGCGGTAGCGCGGGGCCAAACCCGAAGGCTTCGAGGACCCGACGAAGGCGTCGCTCAGTGTCGGCGTCGGGGCGAAGAAAGAAATCGATATCGCCCGTGAAACGTGGCTCGGCGTACCTATTGAACGCCCACCCGCCAATCACTAGAAACGGGACACTCTCCGAGTTCAGCAGTTCGATAAACTCTCTCGAATCTTGGATGAGCTTCATAGGTTGGCCGCATCAATTCGAGCGCGATGTCGAGTCGCTGCTCCGGGGTGAGACGGCGGTAGTACTCGAAATTGGCACGGTCCGCCTCCTCATGAGAGTCGAAGGACTCCATCGTACGCTCGATAGTCGGGCCGCTCATGCCCAATCGTAGCGCGAGACTGCAGCATTCGCACGCTGATGCCCGGCCGGCAGCGGACCGCTCATCTGAGACTCAGTCGTCCTGATACGCGTCGTCGTGGACGCCCCGAACGGCGCGGCCCGACGGGTCGGCGTGGTCCTTGAAGCTCTCGTCCCAGGCGATGGCCGTCGGCGTGGAGCAGGCGATCGAGGGCCCTCCGGGGAGCTGCTTGGCAGCGTCCGGGTGGTCGAAGAGCGAGTCGAAAATCGTTCGGTAGAAGAACGCCTCTTTGGTCGCGGGAGGCGCGTAGGAGAACCGCTCCGCCGCGCTCGCGAGCTCAGCGTCCGAGACCTGTTCTTCCGCGTGGGCCTTCAGCCCGTCGATCCAGCCGTAGCCGACGCCATCCGAGAACTGCTCTTTCTGGCGCCAGAGGATGGCGTCCGGGAGCAAGCCCTCGGCGGCCTCTCGGAGCAACTGCTTCTCGATGCGCCCGTCCTTCACCATCTTGGCCTCGGGGTCGAGGGTCATCGCGACGTCCAGGAACTCGCGGTCGAGGAACGGCACCCGGGCCTCGACGCCCCATGCCGCCATCGACTTGTTCGCGCGCAGGCAGTCGTATTTGTAGAGCGAGTCCAGCTTGCGCACGAGCTCGTCGTGCAGCTCCTTCGCGTTGGGCGCTTTGTGAAAGTACAGATAGCCCGCGAAAATCTCGTCGGCGCCCTCCCCGCTCAAGACCATCTTGATGCCCATGGCCTTGATGCGGCGGGCCATCAGCACCATCGGCGTCGAGGCGCGGATGGTGGTGACGTCATAGGTCTCGAGGTGCCAGATGACCTCCCGCAGAGCGTCGAGCCCTTCCTCGAAGGTGTACTCGAGGGCGTGGTGCACCGTGCCGAGGGCGTCCGCGGCAATCTGCGCGGCAGCCAGGTCCGGCGACCCCTCGAGACCGATGGCAAACGAATGCACCCGCGGCCACCAGGCCTCGTCTTTCTCGCCCGTCTCCACCCGCCGCGACGCATGCCGCATCGCCAAAGCCGCCAGCAGCGAAGAGGCGAGCCCCCCCGAGAGCAACAACCCGTAGGGCACACCGGTCATGAGCTGCCGAGCCACCGCCGCGTCCAACGCCGCGATCAGCGCCTTACGGTCGGGCGCCGTCGCCTTGGCCACCTCGTAGTCGCGCCAAGCGGGCTCGTAATACCGAACCGGCTCCCCCACCTCGCTGTCGAGATAGTGCCCCGGCGGGAAGTCCTCGATCTCATCGCACACCGTCAACAGCGCCTTCATCTCCGAAGCCACATAGCGACGCCCCTCGGCATCCCGGCCCATGTAGAGCGGCATCACCCCAATCGGGTCCCGGGCGATCAGATACCGGTCCCGGGGCTCGTCGTAGAGCACGAACGCAAAGATCCCATTCAGGTCGTTCAGGAACTCCACGCCCTTGTCCTGATAGAGCGCCAGAATCACCTCGCAGTCCGACTCCGTCTCGAACGCATAGTCCGGATGCGCCGCCCGGATGCGCCGGTGGTCGTAGATCTCCCCATTGACCGCCAGCACCGTCCCGTCAGGCCCATAGAGCGGCTGTCCCCCACTCGCCGGGTCCACGATAGCCAGCCGCTCGTGGGCCAGCACCGCCCTGCCCCCGACATACACCCCACTCCAGTCGGGCCCCCGGTGCCGCATGATGCGGCTGAGCTTCACCGCCCCTTCACGCAACTCTCTCGGGTCACCCTCGATGTCCAGAACCGCGAAGATTGAGCACATGCATGAGGGTTAGCACGCCAACCGCTCCCGCCCCACCACCACCATCACCGGCGCCCGCCCACGGCGCCCCATTTCCCATCGCGGCCTGCTGGCCGGCGCCCTCACCTTCAGCCGCCCCCCATGCTCCCCCTCGAGGTGACACCACGCACAGACGCTCAGAACATTCTCGCCCTCATCTCCGCCCCCAGCCGACCGATACATCAAGTGGTGCAGCGTCACGTCCCGCCGCCTGCACACCGGAGACGCGCACCGATACCCGTCCCGCCGATACATCATCTCCCACTTGTCGCTCACCCCAAGCGTCGGCCCCCACACCCACCAAAACGTCCGGCAGATGAACGACAGAAACTCCCCCGGCAGCCCCGAGCCCCCAAACGCCACCTCTGCCATCCGAAACTGCACGAAGACATCCTCGGGCACCCGAAACCGAACCTCCCGCCTGCCGGTTGCCCTCGTGCTGACGTCGCCCTCCGCCC
>QMMC01000569.1 GCA_003647065.1 Deltaproteobacteria bacterium
AAGGGCGGCCCGAGGCGGCAGCGCGCCGGAGGCGTGCAGAGCCGACAGGCCGACCGTAGCGGCGCCGGGAGTGCTCATCCCAACAAGAAGGCGCCGCAAGGGCGGCCCGAGGCGGCAGCGCGCCGGAGGCGTGCAGAGCCGACAGGCCGACCGTAGCGGCGCCGGGAGTGCTCATCCCAACAAGAAGGCGCCGCAAGGGCGGCCCGAGGCGGCAGCGCGACAAAGGCGTCACTTGGCGCACGTTGGGCGGTTCCGAGTTGCGCGGCCCGGGGTGAGGCGAAGGGCCTCCCGAATGGCCGGGGTTACGGTTCCCCGGTGCCCAGGGGCTGCGGCACTGGGAGTGTGGTGCTGTCCAACGGGGTCCCGTTGTCCTCGTATCGGACCTCGTTGGTGAGGCGGCCGATGTCGTAGCCGTCCACTTGCACACAAGCACCGATGACTGAATCTCTGACCGTGCCGGTCGCCAAGTCGAGAGCCGAAGGGCCCGCGGCTCCGGTGAGCGGCGCCACGAAGACCCCACAGACCGCACTTTGGTCAATTGCGAAATGTGAGAGGCTGAGGGTGGCTCCGATAGAGGCCGCCCCATATGCGTAGCTCATCTCGGGGCATGCACCCGAAGCTGCACAGTCGGCGGCGGGAACCCGCAAGATGGTCACGTCGCGAAGAGCGACTTCGCTGTCGAGCACCGCGGCCAGCCCGAGTTGCTGCACATCTTCGATGCGGACTCGCGCCCCGTCGATGTGGGCCCCCTCTTGGGCGAAGATCCCCCGGCCCATCGATCCATCGCTGCGCCGCGGCTTCATCTCGCGCACGACGGTATCGGCCAGCGAGACGGTGGTTCCGGCGCCCGTCGTAAACACTCCGACGTCGTGGTTGTCCTCCACCAGGAGCCGCGTGGCCATCAGGCTCGCTCCGAACTGGACGTTGACGCCTCGCCCCATCAGGTCGTCACTTTGCCGGGGTAGGGTGTCCCGGACCACGGTATCGACGAGGGAGAGTTCGGCCCCGGCGCCAGCCGAGAAGACTCCGAGTCCATCGTTGTCCGCAACGAGGACGCGGCTTGCCTCGATCCGTCCTCCGACTTGCACGACAACACCGGCTGCGCCGGACAAATCACCGGTTGCATGGCGAGTCCCTTCGACAACCGCGTCAGCGAGCGTCAGGACAGAGCCTTCCGCGATGCAAACGGCGCCCACATTGTGGTTGCCGTGGACGACGATCCTGGTGGCATCGAGGCGTGCTCCCCCCTCGACAGAGATGCCCCGCCCGAGGAGTTCGGTGGTCGGATTGGGCCGCGTGTTCCGAACGATGACATCCGTGAGCACACATGACGAGTCCACACCGTCAACGCTGATGCCGAAATAGGAGTTCTCGGCCACAGTCGAGCGAGTGACCTCGACATGGGCCCCCTCGAAAACCCCGATACCGAACGCGGCAAGCCCGTCGAATTCTCGCGGATGATTGCCTCGAACGACCACGTCCGTCAGCGTCACCCGTGTTTCGGAGTCCCCCGCGACCACGCCTGCCCCCTGGCTGTCACTCACCAGCAGTCGTGTGGCCGTCAGCTCTGCCCCATCTCCGACGTCCATCCCCGCCCCCTCGACGTGATATCGAGCAGCGGTTCCGGATGCCTGGATGACGGCATCGACGAGCGTCGCCACGGTGCCCCGATTCAAGACAACGACTCCCGTCGAGACGTTCTCAGTCGCCATCAGGCGCGTTGCCTCGAGCTGAGCTCCCTCGTTGACGAAAAGAGCCACTCCCATTCGCCCATCGCTGGATCCCCGCCGGGTGCGAGTGATCACCGTGTCCTCGAGGACCACCGAGGCATCGCTTCCCGAGGCCAGAACGGCAATTTCGCGGGCGCCGGTGATGACGACTCCTCGGACCGTGAGGGCATATCCCGCCCCCACCTGAATGCCGCGCTGGGGGGCCTCGGCGATCGTCAGGTTGCGTAGGATGGCCGGCTCTCCCCGACTGGAGACCGCCACCACCGATGGGACGGGGAACGCGAGCCCATGGAGCACGGTGTCCCGCGCACACGCTCCGATGACGGCGACCCCCGCTTTGAGGGAAACGACGCCTTCGTAGGCTCCCTTCGCGAGGGCGACGGTTGCGCCCGCCCGGAGCGATATCCACGGCACCTCCCCGAGCCCCGCGTAGGGGCGACCGAGGGATCCATCCCCGCCAGCGGCGGCATCTGCTTTGACGTGGATGAGCACGCCATCGGTCGGGAGTCCAGTCGGCCAATCCCCCGAAGGGCAGACGTCTCCGACCGTTCGGCACCCGGGCTCGCCGGGGAAGTGCGCTTCGCCCGCGGGACACGTCTCGGGCCCCGCGCTTCCGTACGGGTGGCACTCCGTGGTTGCCGCGACCGTGACCTCGTGCCAACCCGGCGGGCACGGGGTGAGCGCCGGAGGTGCGATCGCCGGTACCCCGTCCGCGAGCCATGGGATGTCCGGGGACATCACGGAGGCGGCCGCGTCGCCGGCCGCGTCGCCGACCCCGCCGTCGGTCCCCATGGTGTCTTGACCGCACGCTCCCAAGGCCAAGAGGAGCAAGAGCGCAGCCGAGTGCAGGAACTGAACGCGCGGTTGGCCCATCAAGCGTCGATCATAGCGCGCCAACCTGGGGCACCGTTGAAGAATTGCGATAGAGCCCTTCGCTGCAACGCGGTCAGTACAGCATGGCTGTGAAGCGGGCAGCGCATGAATTGGCGCCACGGCGGAATGTGAGGGGCCGGGCGGCTCTACGCCTCGCGCGGCGACACGGCGACCAACGCCCAGACGAGGGCCCGGGGCGCGCGAAAAAGGCGGCGCCGGATGGCCTCGTAGCGTGTGTCCCGCATCAGGGCGGCAATCTACCACCTCTGCTTCGCTGGCGGAAAATGCGCGGGAGGTGTCAGGGCATGAGGGGAACGAGGTCAGAGCGCGAGATGCTGGCGGGCGACGACTAGACCTGGGTCCCGATCGAGGGCGGCGCGCCAGGCGCTCTGGGCCCCTTCACGGTCTCCCGCGCGCTCCCGGAGGAGCGCGAGATTCATGAGCGGATTGGGGTCCGCCTGGTCGATCTCCGCGGCCCGAGCCAGCATCGCTTCGGCCTCCGTGGTGCGGCCGATCTGCATCAGCGCGGCCCCGAGTCCGTTCAGGGCTGGGGGCAGCGCCGGGGCGCGGTCGAGAGCTTCGGTGAAAGCGCGAACCCCGAGGGCCGGCTCTCCATTCATGACGAGGGCGTTGCCGAGCTTGAGCCAGCTCGCCGGGTCCGCGTCCTCGCGGGAAATCGCCTCGCGATAGACTTCGATTCCTTCCTCGACTCGGCCGAGGTCCCGGAGCAGGTCGCCGAGGGCGAGGAGGGGTTCGGCGTCGTTCGGGGCGAGCTCGGCAGCGCGGTGAAAGTCTCGCTCGGCATCTGCGAGCTCGCCGAGGGCGGCGCGGGCGAGGCCCCGGCCGAGGTGGGCATCGGGATCTCCGGCCGAAACGCCGAGGGCATCGTCGAAGGCGGTGAACGCCGCGCGGAAGTCACCGACGCGCCGTTCGAGGCGGCCCAGGTTGATCCAAGCATCGGGGCTCGCGTTCGACAAGGCCGTCGCCGCGGTGAGCTCCGCCCGGGCACGCTCGTAGCGCCCGAGCTCGAGGAGCGCCACGCCCAGACGATTGCGCACCACGGATGCGTCGGGCTCCGCCGCCCGGAGGACCTCGAGGTCCAGGAGCGCCGCCCCATAGTCGCCCTCGTCGAGGGCGATGTCGGCGCGCAGGAGGAGCGCCCGGGGATTGGTTTCATCGGCACCGAGGGCCGCCGCGACATGGGTTCGGGCCTCGTCGAGGTTGGTCAGACGCCGGGCGATCTCTGCGGCCAGTACCCGGAGGCGCGGGGTCCACCCGGTCTCGTGACGCGAAGCGGTGAGCTCTCCTTCACAGAAAACGAGGTCCCCCCGAGACAGATGGGTCAGGGCGAGGGCGTAGTGGCGCAACCCCGAAAGCTCCGTGTCGTCGCGGCCGAGCTCCCGGGCGCGTTCGAGGTGGCTGAGGGCGGTCGATGCTTGAAGCCGGTCGAGCTCCGGGGCCTCGGTGAGGGACGCATCGAGGCGGGCGCGAGCGCCCTCGATGAGCTCCTGGGCCTCCATCGCTCGACCCCGGGCAAAAACCACCAGGGCGACGATGGATAGAACGGACACTCCGAGGGCGATGTAGAGGGGTTTCCGGCGCATAGGCCGAGAGTTGGTGGGGGGCCGCCGGGGGTCAACTTTTCGGCCGCCGGCGAGGGGAGGAGCCGACGACCCGTGGGCCGTGGTACAGGGGCCCGATGCGCGACGGTCCGCTCCTCTACGTGGGGGTAGTGCTGCTCCTCGGGGGCGGCGCCCTCCTGGCGCGCGCGACCGAGGAGGCCCCGGCGCCCCGTCCGGCCGCGGTAGCCGTCCCCGGGGCGGGTCCGACGCGCATCGTCTCCGCCACCCTCGGGGCCGACGAAATGCTCCTCGCCCTCCTGGGGCCCGAGGCCCAGGAGCAGCTGGCGGCCCTCAGCACCTTTGCCGACGACCCGGCCGCCTCGAACGTGACCTCAGAGGCCCGGGCCATCGAAGCGCGGGTCCACGGAGACGCCGAGCGAATCCTCTCCCTCGACCCCGACCTCATCGTCACCGGCCCCTACACGCGCCCCGAGGCGATGGCTTTGCTCAGTCGAAGCCGGGTGCCGGTGCTCACCATCTCCTCGGCCACGTCGGTCCGGGGCATCGAAGACAACCTCCGGACCCTCGGCGGGGTGCTCGGCCGAGAGGCAGCGGCCACGGCCGTGATCGATGACATGCGAGGGACCCTTCGCCGCGTCCGCGCCGCGACCGAGGACCTGAGGCGGCCCCGGGTGCTGCTCTACAACCGCGGAGGATATACGCCGGGGGCGGGCACGCTCTTCGACGAGCTCCTCGACATCGCCGGCGCAGACAACGCCGCCCGGGAGCTCGGCTTGGAGGGCCACGGAATCATCGGGGACGAGCGGCTCCTGGCCCTCGACCCGGAGGTCATCTTGGTGGTCGAGTACGTCGCCGACGGTCAGGGCCGAGAGGTCGTTCCTCCGCCGACCTTCGCAGATGCGCCGGTCTTCGAGAGCCTCTCGGCGGTGAAGAGCGGCGCGGTCCATCGGATCGCCCCCCAACGCGTTCTCTCCGAGTCCCACCACGCCGCCAACGGCGCCGTGGAGCTAGCCCGCCTGCTGCACCCGGGGGCGCTCTGATGCCTGGCCGAATGCCTCGAAACGCGGCGACCCTCGTCGGCCTCGGGGTGG
>QMMC01000570.1 GCA_003647065.1 Deltaproteobacteria bacterium
CCGCCGAACTCGCGCCGCAGCCAATCGTCGCCGTCGCGAGAGTGAAGCTCGATCCGTTCGCTTGCGTGGTCGACCAAGAGAAAGCTCTGCAACGACGGCATCGTCTTGTAGTGCTCGAGCTTCTTTCCCTTGTCGTAGTCGGCGGTACTCGGGCTCAGCACCTCCACGACCAAGGTGGGGTTGGTCACGTGGCTCGGGCTCGCGGGGTCCCGCTCGGAAGGCCCGCAGATCACCGTGACGTCTGGATAGGTGGCGAGGCCGGTCGCGAGAACCCGCAGACGCAAGTCCGAGCTGTAGACGCGACAGGGTCCGCCTTCCATTTGTCGCCCCAGCTTGGACGTGATCTCCGCTGCCATCGCAGCGTGCTCGGGGGTCCCGCCCGCCATGGCGTAGATTTCCCCGTCGTAGAACTCGTGGCGCACCGTCGCCGCTTCTTCGATCTCCAGATACTCCTCGAAAGTGTGAGCATGATTGGGGACCAAGGACGGCATGCCTCAGAGCATATGACGTCACCCAGGCCCGGACGAGTCCCCCTCGTCCCTTGACGCGAGAGCGGCCTCACCCCAGACTGATCAAGTGAGTAACATAATGCTCACTCGAGGGTTTCGGAGATGTCCCGATTTCAGGCGAAAACGAACGCAGTGCTCGATGCGGAGCTCGACGGGCTCCGGCAACAGCTCGGCCTGCGGGCCAATCAGAAGGCCGATTTGCTTCGGGAGCTGACTACCCTAGCGGCCTGGGTGGTCCGCCAAGCAGCCGAGGGACGGGCGGTCGTCGCCCGTGGTGAGGACGACGTGCGCGAGCTAGAACACCCCGTCATCGAGCGGCTCCGCCAACGGCACCGGCACGCGATCGCGCAACCGACCCGTCTCGAACTCGACGACGACGAGACCCGAAGGCTCGGCGAGATACTCGATGGGGGCTTCCACCCGTCGCGCGCCCTCCTCGCGTCCCTCGGCCGGTTGGCCGACCCCAAGCGCAAGGCTCCGGACCTCACCTGGCCCGACCCGTCGGCTTGACCGGATGTCGACGCCACGCATCGAAACGCTGGCGCGCAAGCACCGCGCCTTGCTGCGGGGTTTCCGCAACCAGGAGGCCTCCCTCGAGGAGTACCTGCCGCGCTTCGCTCTGCGTCACGCCGAAAAGGACCTGCTCTCGCGCACCTACGTGGCGCTGACCCAAGAGGGAGGAGTCGACCGCATCGCGGGTTACTTCAGCCTCGCCACGGTCAGCGTCGAGCGTGCGTCGGTCGAGGAGATCCCGGCGCTGTCGAAGCTGCCGAAGTTTCCGATCCCAGGTGTTCTCCTCGCGCGCCTCGCCGTCGACACGCGTGTTCAGGGACAGGGCCTCGGCCGCCATCTATTCGAAGAGGCGCTCGGGTTCACCCTTTCCCTCGCGACGTCTGGCCCCGTGGCGTTCCGCCTCTTCGTCACCGACGCGGTCAGCGAAGACGCCGTTCGCTTCTACGAACGCTTTGGGCTGAGTCGTCTCTCCAAGGCGCTACCCGCCCGCATGGTGCTCGACCTCGAGCCATTGCTCGGTTAGGCGCGATCGGCAGTTCGCCAACGGTGCGAAGGCGCTATGCTCCCCCCACCATGATCAAGTTCATCCAATGTGTGCGCCGTAAGCCCGACCTCGACCCGGCGGAGTTTCGGGGCCGGTGGCAGGACTACCTCGACGCGATTCAACGCGTGGTGAAGCTGACCGAGGTCGTGCGCATGACCTCGAGCTACGCCCTGGCCCACGAGACGAACGCCCTCGTTCAGTCCGCGCGCGGGACCGACGACCCCTTCGACGCGGTCCTCGAGGTGTGGTGGCAAGTGGGCGCCCCGGCGATGCAGCGCCTCGCCGAGGACGACGCGAAAGAGATGCTCCAGAAGACCCGAGGCATGCTCGTCGAGATCATCGACGTGAAGCGCTCGTCGTTTTTCCTGAGTGACGAAGAGGTCCTCATCGAAGGATAGCCGGGCCCCGGCCCTATCCTCGACGCCTCGCCGGGCCTACCCTCGGAGGCCGGGTGACTGCACTTCCGAGATTCACCGAGTACGCGGCCCGGCGCATCGCCAAGGGCCGCGGCAATGACCGCCGTGATGGTCTGCCGCCAGGCCCCAGCGCGCCCCCGGGGCTCCAGATGGTGGGTTTCCTCTACCGCCCCATCCCGTTCCTGCGCGCTTGCCGAGACCGCTTCGGCGAACCCCTCACCATCCGCATCCCGGGCATCGGGGCCATCGTTCAGTTCGCGAACCCCGAGGCCGTCAAAGAGGTCTTCCGAGACTCCGGCGACGCGATGCACGCGGGCAAAGCCAACGAGGTCCTCGAGCCCTTCCTCGGGCGCCACTCGGTCCTGGTCCTCGACGGTGAGCGCCACCGGGGCCAACGACGGCTCCTGATCCCGCCCTTCCGCGGCGACCGCATGCGCGCCTACGGGGCGGCGATGGGCGAGATCACCCGGGCCCGGATTACCCACTGGCCCCTCGATCAGACCTTCCGCATGCAGACCGAGACCCAGGCGATCACCCTCGACGTGATCCTGCGGACCGTCTTCGGCATGGACGTCGGCGAGGCCGAAGACCGCATGCGCCACAAGCTCGTCGAAGCGACGCGCATCCTCGACAATCCCCTCTACTTGATCCGCGCCTTCCAGCGGGACCTCGGGCCGCGCTCGCCCTGGGGGCGCTTCCTGCGCCTGCGCGAGGAAGCCTTCGTGGAGTTGAGCGCACTCTTCGAAGAACGGCGCCGCGAAAAAGAACTCGGAGGGGTCGAGCGCCACGACATCCTGTCGATGCTCCTCGACGCGACCTACGAAGACGGCTCGCCGATGGCCGACGAGGAGATTCACCACGAGCTCTTGACGATGCTCGTGGCCGGCCACGAAACGACCGCCACCGCTCTATCCTGGGTCACCCATCGGCTCACGAGGCACCCCCTGGTGCTTCGCCGCGTTCAGCGAGAGCTCGACGAGGCCTTCCCCGACGGTGACGTCGACCCCGACCGAGTTCAAGAGCTCGAATACCTCGACGCGGTCATCAAGGAGACCCTGCGCATGCACCCGGTGATCCCCGGGGTCGGCCGGGTCATCATGGAGCCCACCCGCATCGGCGGCGTCGACCTCCCGGTAGGCGTGATGGCCGGGTGCAGCATCTACCTCGCGCACTTCAACCCCGCCTCTTGGCCCGAGCCCGAGCGCTTCGACCCCGCGCGCTTCCTGAACGGACGCCCGAGCCCCTACACCTACTTCCCCTTTGGAGGCGGCATCCGGCGCTGCATCGGCGAGGCATTTGCCCTCTACGAAATGAAAGTCGTCCTCGCGACCATTCTGATGCGCCTCGTCCCCGTCGCCGCCCCGGGGTACCGGGTAGGCACGATGCGCCGCAACATCACGCTGACGCCGACCGACGGCCTGCCGGTGCGTTTTCGGCGGCGGTTGGCGAGACGCACCGCCCGAACTTGACGATGAGGCGCACGGAGGGGGACCGCCCGCCCCATGAAAACGAGTCTCATCTTCACTTCTCTTCTCTTGGTAACGGCCGCTTGCGGCGATGACGGCACGACGCCGACCGACAGCGGCACCGCGACCGACAGCGGCACCACGGGTGACACGGGAACCGCTGGCGACACGGGCACGACCGGCGACACCGGCACCGGCGCCGACGGCGAACACACGCTCATCGTGACCGTCGAGTAGGCATCGATTCGGGGCGCCCGCGACTGGGCATCGGTACTCGGACGGGGCATGCTACGCCCCGTGCTAGCCCGCCTCGCCGCCGCCCTGATCCTCTTCGCATCGGCGACGGCGTGCGGCCGGACCGTGCCACCGCCGCCCCGCACCCCGACCGATTCGGGGGACGCCGCCGCCCGGGATGCCGGAGACGCCGGGGACGCCACGGTTGGGGACGCCGGGGACGCCACGGTTGGGGACGCGGGCCGGGGGGCCATGCCCCTCGGGGTCCTCCACACCGACCTCACCCTCGACCTCGGCGCCCTCCACGGAAGAGCCGTCGTCGACCACGCCCCGGCCGAGTCCATCGTCTTCGAGGTCGGCGGCCTGACCGAAGTGCAGGTTTTCGACGGGTCCGGCGCCGCCGTCGACGCCCCGACCGTCGATGGCCAAATCTCCCTCCCGGGCGCCCCGACGCCGACCCAGTGGCGCTTCGAATACACCTTCCCCGCCCAACCGCGGGGCACCCTCGAGGGCTGGGTTCCAGAGAGCAACGTGACGCTCCTGTGGCCCTACCACTGCAGCAACCTCTTCCCCTGCGTCTCTTCGCCGGCCGACGGAACGACCTTCGCGCTCTCGGTGACCGGCACGGCGTCAGGACTAACCGCGGTCTACCCACGCACCATCGCCGCGGACGCGCCGTCCTACATGATCGCCGTCGCCGTGGGAGAGTACGAAGTGGTCTCCCTCGGCACGACCCGCGCTGGCACCCATCTCAGCGTCTACCACTTCCCCGGGGAACGGGCGTCGGCCACCGAGGGCACGGGGTCCCTCGTCGGCTACGTCGAGTTCTTCGAGACGACCTATGGCCCCTACCTCTTCGGAGACGAGATGGCGTCGGTGGCGGTGAACTGGGGCGCCGGGGGCTTCGGCGGCATGGAGCACCACCCCTTTTTCCACGTCGCCCGGCCTTCGATGGCGAACCCGGTCACCCAGGCCCACGAAGCGGCCCACGGGTGGTTCGGAAACGGCGTGCGCATTCGCTGCTGGGAAGACTTCGTGCTCTCCGAAGGCCTCGCGACTTACCTCGCCGCCCGCGCCATCGCCGCCGTCGACGGCCCCGAGGCCGAAGCCCGCGTTTGGGCCGGATACGAGGTCGACCTGACGAACACCGTCGCCCGGAGGGACACCGAGGCCTGGCCGACCGGGTGCGGCGAGATCGACATCGTCACCCATCCGGTCTTTTCACTCGTGCCGTACATGAAGGGCGCCTTCTTCATGCGCGCCATCGAACGCGAAATCGGCCGAGACGCCCTCGACGCTATCCTCGCCGATTTCTACCGACGCCACGGCGGCGCCGAGGCCGCCTCGATGGGCGAGCTCCTCGAAGACATCGAAACGCGCACCGGCTTCGATACGACCGCCCTCACAGATGCGTGGTTGCGCGGCCTCGGCATCCCCCCACTGCCCTAGGGCCGTCGCTCAGGGCGTGATCGCCGGCGGCACCGTGGTGCCCGTAATCGAGTCGCCCCGCACCGAGACGCGACCGTTGCCGCCGTCCCCGCCAAAGAGTCCCGCGCAGAAAGTGACCGCGCCCACCGGGCCACCGGCGCCGCCGC
>QMMC01000571.1 GCA_003647065.1 Deltaproteobacteria bacterium
TCCCCGACGTGGGCCGCGTCACGGTCCTCATCCGCAGCAACCGCAAGGGCTCCGCCGTCGAGCGCTTCTGGCAATTTGCTGAGCGTTCGCCCGCGGTGAGGCCCCTGCGTAAGAAGCTCGGTCGTGAGCGCTTTCACGCCTTCCTCGAAGAGAAGGTCGAGGTCCTCGAAGGGGATTGCGGCCAACCCCTCTGCGGCCTCGACGAGCCCACCCTCGAGGGCCTCGCCGAGACCCTCGACGCGGTCGTGCACTTTGCGGGGCTCACGGACTTCGAGCCGGACCCGCTCCTCGGCCTGCTCACCAACACCTTCGGCGGTGAAAACGCTGCAGACGTGGCGGCCCGGGCGAAGGTCCCGCGCTTCCTGCACATCTCGACCGCCTTCGTCGCCGGCAACGTCAGCGGCCACATCGAAGAGGCGATCGAGGCGGGCGTGTCTCCCAACGGAACGCGCTTCGACCCGAACGCCGTGGCGACCGAACTGCTCGCCGAACTGCGAGACTTGGAGACGAAGCGCGAGCGCATCGACCTCGCCAACGAGCGGGCGGAGGAGCTGGGCTGGCCGAACATCTACACCTTCACCAAGGGGCTCTCCGAGCACCTGCACGCCCTTCGCGACGACATCGATCTCGTGCTGGTGCGCCCCGCCATCGTCGAGTCGGCACGCAACTATCCCTTCGCCGGTTGGAACGAAGGCATCAATACGAGCGGTCCCCTGGTCTGGCTGCTCTCGAGTTGGTTCCGCTCGTTCCCCGCGAATCCGAAGAACCACTTCGACGTGGTGCCCGTCGACACGGTCGCCCGGGGCGCTTTGCTCGTGCTCGCAGCTCAGCTTCGCGGAGAAGCCGAGGGTGTCTACCACTTCGGCTCGTCGGCGACGAACCCGCTCACCTTCCGCCGCGCCATCGACCTGACCGCCCTCGCGGCCCGTCGGATGCACAGCAAGGACAGCGCGACGCCCTTCGACCGCCTCGTCGTGAAGTACATGGACGCCGTCCCCCGGGGCGCCGACAAGGACCATTTCCCCTCCCTACCCTTCCTCCGGAAGGTGGCCCAGGAGGGCCGGCGCTACCTCAAGGACTTCCGTCCGAAGGAGCAACTTCCCGACGCGGTCTACGACCGTTGGGGCAGCGCCCTCGACGACAAGATCAAGAAGCTCTCGATGGACTGCCGCAACGCGGACCGAACCATCGGCTTGGTCGAGGACATGCTGCGCCTCTACCGCCCCTTCGTTCACGACAACGACTACATCTTCGCGAACGATCACGTGCACGCGCTCTCGCAGCGCCTCAGCCCCGCGGAGCACGAGCTCTTCCGCTTCGACGTCAACGAGGTCGACTGGCGCCGCTACTGGCTCGACGTGCACGTGCCGGGCCTCGAGGTCTGGTGCCTGCCGCTGCTCAGAAACGATCGCGTCGAGGACGACCCGCCCTTTCCCCGGCCGGTTCGTACCTCCATCGCCTCGGGCGTCAAAGTCCAAGCCCCGGAATCCAAGCCGGCGCCGCCCCGGCATCGCCACGAGGAGCTCCGATGAGTATTTTCATCACCGGTGGGACCGGTTTCATCGGCAGCTACGTGGTCCATCGCCTGCTCAAGCGGAGTGATGAGCGCCTCACGCTCTTGATTCGTGCCAAGGATCAACAGGCCGCCGAAGAGAAGCTCTGGCGTGCACTCCAGAACCACATGGACGGAGCCGAGTTCTTCGATGCTCTGGACCGCATCGACTTCGCGCCGGGCGACCTCCAAGAGCCGCGCCTCGGCTTCGACGACGACATTTACGACCACGTCGTCCGGGATTCGTCGTCGTTCCTGCACATCGCCGCCTCGCTGAACCGCAAGTCGGCGAAGGCCTGCTTCAACAACAACCTCCGAGGCAGCCTCGCGGTCATCAAGATGGCCCGGGACGCGGTGGACCACCACGGCCTCCGGCGCTTCGACCACATCTCCACCGCTGCCGCCGCCGGCAAGCGCTTCGGTGAGACGCTCACCGAAGATCAGACAATCGACTGGGACCGGAGCGACTACGACCCCTACGCCCGGACCAAGAAGTTCGTCGAGCACATGACCGACGAGCTCCTGCCCGACGTGACCCGTGTGGTCTATCGTCCGGTGTCGGTTCTCGGCGACGCCCGCCACCCGCGGACGACGGCCTTCGACATGTCGAAGATGCTCGGCATCCTCGGTGGCCTGCCGATGCTGCCCATGGATAGCTCGGTGCGCATGGATGTCGCCAACGTCGACTGGGTTGCCCGGGTCATCTCCAAGGTCTTCCTCACGACCAAGCCGAAGTACGACGCCTACAGCCTCTCCGCCGGGGAGAAGTCGAATACCGTCGGGCAGATCAGTCACACCCTCACCGAAGCCACCGGCCGCAAGCCCGTGGCCTTCGTGCCGGCCCTCGACTCCAGCTTCCAGACCCTCATCAGGCTTGTCGACGGGCTGCCTCAGCGCAACCAGTTCACGGGCCTCGCAGCCGTCCTGAAGGTCTTCTGGCCTTACATGACCTACGACACGGTCTTCGATAACAGCCGGGCCGTCGAGGCCCTCGGCGGCGAAGAGCCGGCGCCCTTCATCGACTACTGCGTGCCCCTCTACCACTGGGTTCGCGAGCACGACTACAAGTACCCCTACCGGCCCTTCCCGACGCGGCCGGTTCAGATCCACGTGCCCACGGAGATCCAGGCATGACCACGGCGACGACCAGCGCGCTGCTGAAGGGCCGCGAGTCCGGGTTCCGGCGCTTCGTGAAGAGGATCGCCGAGTCCGCGAAGGGTGGCCTCGACGCGGACAAGGCCCTCATGGGGTCGATGGCGGGGTTCATCGAACTCGCCAAGACCCGCTTCGTGCACGACGCCGGCGCCGTTTGGACGCCGGGGCGACCGCTCAAGATCCTCTTCGCTGGCTACAGCGGCACGCGCAATACCGGCGCCGATGTACGCGTCGAAGAGATGGTCCGGCAGTTCCGCCACATCTTCGGTGACGAGTTCGTCGAGATGTCGCTCCTGACCATCGACCCGGAGCTCAGCCGAGGCTACTTCCGGACCGTCCGCCAGCTCCAGTTGCCGCAGATCTTCCCGAAGTTCCTCTTCGACACGGTGCACCAGCAGCACGCGGTCATCGCGTGCGAAGGCTCCATGTTCAAGAGCAAGTTCGCCAACGCCCTGTCCACGATGATGGTTGGGGCCCTCGGCCTCGCCTCGGCCGAGGGCAAGATTGCCGTCGGCTACGGCGGCGAAGCGGGCAACATGGACCCGACCCTCGAGGACCTGGTGCGGAAGTATTGCCAGGATGCCCTGATCATCGCGCGCAACGCCGAGAGTCGAGAGGTCCTCGGCAAGCTGGGCGTCGAGTCCCGGGCGGGCACCGACACCGCCTGGACCTTCGAGCCAGCATCGGCCGACGTGGGGCAGAAGCTGCTCCGCGACGCGGGGTGGGATGGCGAGAAGCCCGTCGTCGCCCTCTGTCCGATCAACGCCTTCTGGTGGCCGGTGAAGCCCGACGTCCTGAAGGGGGCCCTCGTCGCCTTCGGCGCCAAGGACAAGAGCCACTACAAGAGCGTGTACTTCCACGCCGACAGCAAAGAGATCCGCGACAAGCAGAAGGCCTACGTCGGCGCCATGGCGACCGCCATGCGTCGCTTCGCCGATGAGCACGACTGTTTCCCCATCGCTGTGGGCATGGAGCAGCTCGACCGCCGCGCCTGCGAGATGCTGCGCGACCTCTACGGCGGAGAGATGGGCATCTTCGTCTCCGATGAGCACGAGATGTTCGAGATGGTGAGCGTCATCCGTCAGGCGAAGATGATGGTGTCGAGCCGCTATCACGCCATGGTGACGTCGATGCCGGGCCTCGTGCCGTCGGCGGGCATCACCATGGATGAGCGCATCCGCAACCTGATGATCGACCGCGGCACGGCGCACCTTTCCCTCAGCGTCGACGACCCGGACCTCGCCGACAAGACCTACGACGTACTCGTCGAGCTGCACCGGGACGGTGAAGAGTTGAAGGCGGGTATCGGCCGGACCGTGGTGAAGAACCTCGAGCGCATGGGGCAGATGGGCATCGACTTTGTCGAGCACGTCAAAAAGCACCACCCGGACTTCCCGTTCCGTGACGGGATCGGGGCCGGCGGCGATCCGTGGGATCACCTGCCGCCGCTGCCGCAGGATGTCCAAGCGCTCCGCGACCTCTACGGTGCGGAGACGGAGAAATGACCTTCGTCGATCGCATGCTGGGGTTCGTCACGGACGATCCCCGGAAGTCTCTGCTCGTCGAGATGCACGGTGTGACGAAGGTGCCCACGCCCAACAGCGACACCTCCGACCGGATCGGTCGGGCCCGGGGCTTCCTGCGTGCTCAGGGCGTGGTCAAAGGGGACCGAGTGGTTCTCGTCGCCCCAAACTCGGCGCGTTGGGTCGCGGCGGACCTCGCCATCCTCGCCGAGGGCGCGATCTCGGTCCCGATGTACGCGCGCCAGGCCCCGGCCGAGCTCGCCGAGATGATGCACGACGCCGAGCCCCGGGTGGTGATCGCGAGCGACGACGCCCTCGCCGAGGCGATTCGTGGCGAATGGCCCGAAGCGCCCCTCGTCACCTTCGAGGCGCTCTTCCGGGGTGACGTCATCGCTGAACCCGCCGTCTCCCGAGCTGACGACGACGTCGCGACCATCATCTACACCTCCGGGACGAGCGGCGCCGCCAAGGGCGTCATGCTCACCATGGCGAACATCGACGCGATGCTGCCCACGGTCACCGCATCCCTCGAGCGCCTCATGGGCAAGCGCGGCGAAGACGACGTCGTCTTCCACTATCTGCCCTTCTGCTTCGCCGGGTCACGGATCGTTCTTTGGACCTGCCTCTATCGGAACAATCCGATTCACATGAGCACGGACCTGAACGATCTCAAGACCGAGTTCACGGCCGCCCGCCCCCACTACTTTCTCAACGTCCCGACGCTCCTCGAACGCATCAAGAACGGCGTCGAGGACAACCTCATGGACCAGAACCCCGCGGTGGTGGCGCTTTATGAGCGAGCCAAGCGCGCCTATCGGCGGGACGTTTGCGGCCGGGGACGCGTCGCCGACGGCATGATCCTCGCGGCGGCTCGTGCCCTCATCTTCAACAAGATCAAGGCGAAGATCGGCCCGCGCCTCGAGTGCCTCATCTGCGGCTCCGCGCCCCTCGGCGAGGACACCCAAGTGTGGTTCGAGATGCTCGGCATCCCCGTCTATCAGGTCTATGGGCTGACCGAGACGACGGCCATCGCCACGATGGACGA
>QMMC01000572.1 GCA_003647065.1 Deltaproteobacteria bacterium
CGTCGACACACGCAAGCCCACGTCAAACCCAATGGTCTTCCTCCCCCGGGAGAGCGCCCACGAGTACGACATCGACCACTACGACGGCCGCTTCTACGTGCGCACCAACTGGCAGGCCCGGGACTTTCGCCTGATGTCAGCTGCGTCCGCTGATGGTGCAGCAACCGCCGACAAGGCCACCTGGCGCGAAGAGATCCCATCGCGATCCGGCATATTCTTGATCGGCTTCGAGCTCTTCCAGAATCACCTCGTCGTCGCAGAGCGCCGCGAGGGCATTGCCCGCCTCAACATCATCCCCTGGGCCGACCGCAGCGCAGCCCACGAGGTGGCCTTCGAGGAGACGGCGTTCTACTCGTCCATCGGCACCAACTCCGAGGTCGATACGACCACCCTGCGCCTCGACTACACGTCGATGACCACCCCCGGGTCGGTCTTCGACTACGACATGAATACCAAGGAGATGACCCTCCGAAAGCGGGACCGGGTCGAGGGCGACTTCGACCAAGGCGCCTATACGACCACGCGCATCTCCGCCGAGGCCCGTGACGGCACGGCAGTACCCATCTCCATCGTTCACCGCCGAGACCTCGACCGCAGTGCCCCGCAGCCGCTCTTGCTCTACGGCTACGGCGCCTACGGCTACTCGATGGACCCCACCTTCTCCTCGACGCGCATCAGCCTCCTCGACCGCGGCTTCATCTTCGCCATCGCCCACATCCGCGGCGGCCAGGAGCTGGGCCGGGCCTGGTACGAAGACGGCCGCTTGCTCAACAAGCGCCACACCTTCGAGGACTTCATCGACTGCGGCGAGCACCTCGCGCGGGAGGGCTGGACCTCGGCGGACCGCCTCTTTGCCCACGGCGGCAGCGCCGGCGGATTGCTCGTCGGCGCCGTCGCCAACATGCGCCCGGACCTCTTCCGCGGCATCGTCGCCGACGTCCCCTTTGTCGATGTCGTCACCACCATGCTCGACGAGTCGATCCCGCTGACCACCTTCGAGTACGACGAGTGGGGCAACCCCAACGACCGCGAGTACTACGACTACATGATGACCTACTCGCCCTACGACAACGTCGAGGCCCAAGACTACCCGAACATACTCGTCATCACCGGCCTCCACGACTCCCAGGTCCAGTACTGGGAGCCCATGAAGTGGGTCGCCCGCCTGCGCGAGCTGAAGACCGACGACAACCGCCTGCTCTTCCACGTCAACATGGAAGCCGGCCACGGCGGCGCCTCGGGGCGCTTTCGGCGCCACAAAGAGACCGCGTTGATCTACGCATTCCTGTTGGATTTGGTCGGCGTGCGACGGTAGCGGCTGGGGGGGATTGGGCGCTGAGCCGGGCGGACGCTCGATGCGAGGACAGCGGAGGGGGTTCAAGCATTCCTTGACGGTTGCAACGGGTGCACGGTCATTCGGATCGACCCGGCGGGATCGCCACACGCTTCGCTGGCGATCGCTGACGTGGTGCGAAATGGCGCGGTAGCGGAGCTCAGGTCGCATATAGCGAGCGACCCCGATTTCATCACTGCTGCGTTGGGCATGCCGGCGGGGCGGTCGGACGGTCCGCGATCCACGCTTCTTGCGGGATTCGCTCAGCAAAAGCTACCAAAGCCCGAGGGGGGGCAGTGGAGTTTCGGGCGGGCAGGGTTCGATTGCTGCAACGCCGGCCTTGCGCCGCGGCTATGAGGCGTCGTCGGCGATGGCGGCGGTCGGACCGGCTGCATTCAGCACAGCGTGCAACGCCGAACGTACTGCTCTTGAGAAGAGGCTCTGTGAGCTCGGGCGATGCAATCAGTTTGCAGACTTCATGCAGCGCGAACTTTCAAGTGCGCAAATTTCCGGAACTAGGATCAGGATAAATGCCCAAGGGCGCGACTTGGGCAGCACGCTAGACGGTGGGCAACTTGTGGGCCATCAGAATCACGATGCGATCAGAGTCAGCGATAGCGTGTTCGACAACCTCAATCCCAACGGCGTACCCTACGACGAGTCGCGAAGCTCGCACGTTCTTCTGAATGCCCGAGCGTTCCGATCCCAGATGAGTTCATAACGACCGAGGGCTTCTGAGCTAGGGGGCGATGATGGGACCTCACGTGTCCGCGATCTTTCAGGCCATCTGTAAACAGCCCCGCATGTACGTGCAGGACGCGAGCTACGCGGCCGTGTCGGCGTTCATCTACGGATACGACCTAGCGCTCGATGGTGGTCCGCTCGTGGGGTTCTGGGAGTGGTTGATTGTTCGAGAAATGGAAGAAACAAATCTTCCATGGTGGCTGTTGCTGCGTCGGCAGGTTCATGAAGATACCGACCTATCGACCGTGCCAACAGTTGAGCAAGACCGAGAACTCGTTGCCGCGCTGGGCGCTGCTTTGAAAAGCTACGGCGACGCAAGGGGGGCGCATGGACTCGACAGGATCTACTACGAATACCACTGCTGGCGTCACGCCTTGCAAGAGTCATCGGCATAGATCCGATCCAGGGACTTGAGCAGTTCAGAAGCCAGCGAGAGATCCGACCCAGATTGGAACTGAGAGATCGGGGACGCTCTTCGTCTTCTTCGTCATTCTCGCATGCGCTCGAATCGCCCACCTCACCAAGCCGGCCGGGCGGGCCGATTGCCCTCGCCCTTCACGCTCCTCGTCATTTCGTCATTCGCGCAACTGGCAGTGATTCGCGCGGAGGTGCTGCTCGTGCGGGCGAGTTGGGAGGTCAGCGCGAAGGCGTCCGACCCCAGAAGAAGAAAGCCACTAAGAAGCTTATCTCAAATCAATAAAACAGTTGCTCTATATCAGGCGCACGTTATAGTGAACATATGCTCAGTATCATCGATTCGCGTTCACGCAAGTTCTCTCGAGAAACCGAAATTCTCGAACTTGCGGCACATATCGACGCGGCTACCTGCCGTTTTCTCACTTTGATTCGTGAGCACGAAGAGAGTGGAGACTGGCGCGGTGTTGGCATGAAGTCGTGCGCTCACTGGTTGGCTTGGAAGTGCGGCCTGACGACGGCGACGGCCCGGGAGCGAATGCGTGTCGCGCGCGCCCTCGGCGGCTTACCGAAGGTCGCCCAGGCTCTCTCCAAGGGCCTGCTCAGTTACTCGAAGGTGCGCGCCATGACGCGGGTCGCGACGCCCGAGAACGAAGAGAAGCTGGTCCATACGGCCAAGGCCGCCACCGCCGCTCAGCTCGAGCGCATCTGCCGGGGGGTAGCGGCAGCGATGAACGAAGGCGGTGTGGTCACCGAAGCCGAGCGCTGGGTCGTTCAGAAACGTGGGGACGGAGGTCTCGTGCGTATCGAGGCACAGCTGCATCCCGATGAGGCCGCGCTCATCATGAAGGCCCTCGACGCCATGCGATTCCAACCGTCGCCGGGTGGAGATGCATCCATAGTGACGGATGGTGACGGAGCGACCGTGGACGTTCGGGTGGGCGTTTCCGCGGAACCCTCCGCGCAGGCCCGAGCCCCGCGGCTGACCTGCGCCGATGCTCTGGTGAAGCTCGCGGACCTGGCGCTCTCTCGTCCGGTGGATGCTGCCGAGCCCCGGCGCACCGGCGGCGATCGGGCGACGCTCTTCGTTCACGTCACCGACAACGACCTGACGGGCACGCGCACCGCCGAGCTCGACGACGGCACGCGCCTTCCCGCGGAAACGTTTCGCCGCATCGCCTGCGACGTGGGCGTCGTCCCCGTTCTGACCGACGATGTGGGCAAACCTCTCGATGTTGGCAGAAAGACACGGTCGATCTCTCCCGCTTTGCGACGCGCCCTCGTGGTACGCGACCGAACTTGCTCGTTCCCCGGCTGTGACCACACCCGTTGGCTCGACGCTCACCATGTCGAGCATTGGCTGCACGGCGGTGAGACGAAGATCGACAATCTCATCCTGATCTGCCCGGCGCACCATCGCCTCATCCACGAGGGCGGCTTCTCCGTGGCGCGGACATTTGGGCGCGGAGCGCGATTCAGCGATCCGGACGGCCGCGCTATTGCCCTCGCGCCCCAGAAGCCCGTCGTGGCCCAGGATGCTCTCATCAACCTCCGCGCCGCCAACGAAAACGCAGGCGCCGTCATCGACGAGCACACCTCTGAAAGTGAATGGTGCGGTGAGCGCGCGGACTACGACTACATGGTCGCTCGGCTGATGTAGTGATCTCGGCGAAGGGGTTCCGGAGCGCTGCGGTCGCCCCTGGAGATTGCCTGGCCCGCGATCCCCGGCGACGCTGGGACACTCACGGGTCACGCACCGTGAACGAACCGGCGACTCGCCGGCGGGCCGGCGCGGTGAGCGCGGTGCGCGGCTGGAAATGTCGATGGCATCGGGGAGGAGGACGAGGTGCCTACTCGAGGCGGTCCCGCCAGTAGCCCGGCCGCTTTCGAGTGGGCGCGATCGCGATGACTATCGGCGTAGCGTCGATCTCGGCAACGATGAGACTGAAGGGGAAGCGCTTCAGCGCGAGCCTTCGGACTCGGAACTCCGCTGCGGTCTCTGGGACGGCCTGCGCGATGTGCGGCTGCTGCTCTAGCAGTTCGACGCTTTCATAGACGAGGTCGATGAACTTGAAGCCCCAGCCGGGTCGCTCCTCCTCCAGAAGAGCGGCCTCGCGCCAGAGCTCTTCCTCGGCGTCCTCCGACAAGCGGAGCGGCGTCAGGCCTTTTTCTGGAGACGGACACGGACGCGATCGATGGCCTCTTTCGCCGGTGACGTTTTCACCTCGCCCCTACGAATGTCGTCGATGCGCCGCTGGATTTCGGGGATCCAATCGGGATGCAGCTCATCGTCATCGTCTAGGTCACCGACCTCACGAAGGAACCAGCGCTGGTCCTCTTCGGGCAGCGCGTTGAACTCCTCGAGGAGCTTTTTGGCCGCGTCGGTCACGCTAAGATCGTAGACCGCGAGGAGATGGAACGCCACCCGGGCGAGACGGATCACGCCCCGTGGACGAGCTGGCGATCGCTCTGCTGCGGCGCCGGGGCGGCGCTGACGTCACTCGCAGATTCCCCACGAGTCTGTCGGCACCTCGCACCGCTCGACGCCCGCATCCCACGGATACCGGCTTCCGAGGTACTCGCCCCCATCCGCGGTTCGGTAGCACTCGTCGATGCCTTGCAGAATGATCGGAGCAGGCACGCAGCCGACGGTCGTGCGCGGTAGTTCGCGGCACATCGCCGCCCTGTCCATCAACTGCCCTTCGATGGGATCACAACCCACAGAGCATCCTCCGTCGACGATGGCGCAATGCACTGAGCTGTCCTCCGCCACCGAGGGCC
>QMMC01000573.1 GCA_003647065.1 Deltaproteobacteria bacterium
AGCGGCGTCGTCCCTGTGCACTCCATGCCGCAGGGCCCGGCGTCGACCGCCGTATCTCCGGCGTCGGCGTCGCCACCATCCACCGTCGAGTCCGCGGCGCTGTCCGGACCGGGGCCCGTGTCGGGGCCGGCGTCCATGCAGCGGGGATCCGTCGGTGCGTCGACGCAGAGCGGCACCGTTTCCTTGCAACCAACAGAGGAAGCTACGAGGCCAGCCAGGAAGAGGAGGAAGGGAAGAGTGAGTCGAGTCTCCACGTTCAGTTTCTCCAAAGCTCAAAAATGAAGCGAGGCGCCGCCTGGGGCGGCGCTGATGCTTGGAGCATCGTCTCCGCCGCCGGCGTCCGAGGCGAGGGCGAGGACCAACCACACGATGCCACCGGCCAGGGCAGCGGCGCCGGCGGCGACCCACACGGCACCGGCGGTGGTGTCCGGGCGGATGACGAAGACCTCACCGTCCACCACCTCTCTGGTCTTCTTGGCCGTGAGGGTCCCGACGCCAACGCCCACCGCGACCGCTCCCGCGGCGGCGAGGGCTCCACCGCCCAGAACCCCCACGAGATTCCCTCCCCCGCCCGAGGCCCTCGCGCCGCCCTCTCGTTCGAGGGCCACCTCGAGGACCGCCTCGTCATCGGCGCGCTCTCCGATGATGACCTCGCGATGCGCGCTCACATAGCCCTCGGCCCGGACCGTCACCCGGTACCCGCCCGGCGCCAGCACCACGCGGTCCGGCACGAATCCCCGGGGCTCTCCCGCTACGACGAACTCCGCACCCGCCGGGGTGCCGCGGACGCTCAGCCACGGCCCGGCCCCGAGGGCCCGCCGCGCGAACGCCGCTTCCAGGGCCTGACGGACTGTGCCCCCCTGTTCGCTGCTCCCGCGGTAGCTGGCGCCCCCCGCCTCGACCAGGGTGACCTCGAAGACCGGGCTGCCGCTTCGCTCCCAGATGGAGAGCACGACGGCGATGTCTGCGCCGACGAGTTCCGCGGCCTGGCGTGCGCATTCTCCTCGGCCACATCGAGCGATCTCCTCGGGAAGCCGCGTTTCCGCGGAAACGTCATCGACGAGGGCGTGGCCCTCGGCGAGGGCACCACGGAGTGCCTCGTGGCCCTCGCCTCGAAGCGCCTCGGGGATGCTCGGATCGCCGCCCACGGCCTCGACGGGCATGAGGTACACCGTGTCCGCGGCCGCCGTGCCAGTGCAAAGGAGGACCGCGGCGAGCGGAACTACCCATCTCGAAATTGTGCGCAGCGACATCAAAACGACCCTCGTAGCGTGAGCGCGGCACCGTCGTCGTCGACGGCCGCGGTGACCGCTGTCGATTCACCGAACAGCTCCCGCGCCAGATAGGTCAGCGGAACGGCGAGGAGCGGTGCCGCCTGGGAGAGCGGAACCCAACCGAACTCATTGTAGTTGTTTGACGCGATGCAGCGGCCAGTGGTGTCTTGGGCTGTGCACTTCCCGTCGATGACCAAGGCATAGATGCCCCAGCTGGCCAGGCCCAGGCCGGCGGCTCCGACAATCCAGCTCCACCACGGAACCCCCGACGCCTCGGGCAGCAGCAGGGGCATCGCCGCGGTCGAGAAGATTGGCGCGATGGCGGATGCGAACAGGTGCGCTGATTGGGAGTCCTCGTAGGCCTGTCGGCGAGTCTCGTAGTCGACATCGCCGGGTGCGGCGAGCCTGAAGTAGTCGTATCGACTGTCGAGCCGCACGTAGAGGCCCCACGAGAGCGCGTGGCCGACGACGCCGAGCCCAGCGAAGGTCCAACCCAACGCCAGGCGCAGGGTCGAGCTCCCAGAGGTCGAGTGCGCCGCCGGGGGCTGATCTCCGAGGCCTGGGGGGATCCAGGCCGAAAATGGCGATGCCGGCGCCGTCGTGAAGTCGACGGAGCGGCCGTCCCGGAGCGCCAGGACCGCGTCGACGATGCGTTCGCTCGGCGCAACCAGCCTCGTTTCGCCGTCCCAGGGAAGCTTGGCGGAGGTGACGGCGACTGGATTCTCGGTGGTGAATCGGTCCAGCCGCACAGCCCCCGAGTCCATGGTGACGAGCAATACCTCGTGGGCGCCCAGGAGCCCGGCGAGGAAGACCGCATCCTGGTGACGTCGGCGTTCATGGCTTGCCGCCGATGAGTATTGAAGCCCGATCCGATCGTCGGTACGTAGCGCCGCGTCGAGAACCGTATCGACATCGACGCGCGCCTCTCGGCCCACGGCGATTTCGGCGCGGTAGAGGCGCGTGGGCCCCCGGTCGCATTGTAGCTGGACGTCGTAGCTCCCAAAGGGAAGGGACTGGGAGACGAAGGGGGTGCGGCCGAGGCGGCGGCCGTTCACGAAAACATCGCAGGGCTCCCCGTTGTCCGTGAGCACTCGGAGCGACGCGCCTCCGTCGCCGTCGATCTCGCGATCGATCTCTGCCATCACCTCCCGGACGTGGGGCGGGTGCATGTTTTCGTCCACTTCGAGGTCGGGGACCAGGCGACGGCACCGGACGGCGTCTTGGCGGGCGCCGGCCGGATCGTCGAGATCGAGGCGGGCCCGCACCATCACGAGGCAACTGTCGAAGAGGTTCTTGGCCGCCGCGGCCTCGCGGTTGAGAGCGGAGAGCGCGCGGTTCCCGATCTCGAGGCAGGTGGCTACCTGTGCCTGTGCCTCTTGGCGATGGCCAAAGGCGACCGCCTGAATCGCGCTTTGGACGCAGGCCTCGAGGGCTTCGAGGTCGCCGGCGACCAGGGCCTCCGGGGGCCGCGCGTAGACGTCTCCGAGGCGCTGCGCAGGTTGCCGCTGGCCGAGGGTCACGGCCGGATCACTGCGCGCCGCGAGGGCGCTCCGGATTTGCTCGACGACTCGCTGCGCCGCCGCGGAATCATCCCCGCTGACGGCCGTCGCGACGAAGAACCCCTCCGACTGTGCGTGTACGACCGGCGTGCCGGCGGCCAATGCCACCAGGACCGGCAAGGCCGCCCAAAGCCCCCTTCCGCATCGCCCCTCCACGCGGCGGGAGACTAGCAACATTCGACGAAAATCCACCCCCTTCGCGCTCCTCGGTCTCCTTGTCGGCCGATTCGGTCGAGAGTTGCTGAAATTGTCGTCCATCGGACGAGAAACTCGCTGAATGCGTTGCTCTCAGGCCCCGAGACAGATCGAACGGTGACCTCACCCGTCTGTGCGCCGACCCCGAGGTTCCATGCCCTCGCCGATGCGCCCCACCTCTCCAGTCCTCTTCGCCTGTGCGTTCGTCGCGCTGTCGGCTGTGTACGCCCTCTCGGTACCTGGCCGGGCGAGGGCCCAGGGCTTTTTACTGCCCGCGGCCGCCGATGCCTCGCCCCTCGCCATCGAACACCACCGCGTCTCCGTGACCATCCGCGAGCGAGTTGCTGAGACCCGCGTCGACCAGGTCTTCACCAACCACACCGGCTCAGCCCTCGAAGCGAGCTACGTCTTTCCTCTCCCTCCCGGGGCTTCGGTCAGCGGCTTCGCGATGTGGGTCGACGGTCGCCGCGTTCCGGGAGAGGTCCTCGAGGCGGGGAGGGCCCGGCATATCTACGAAAGCATCGTCGCCCGCGTGCGCGACCCGGGCCTCGTCGAGTTCGTAGGAGGCCGGCTCTTCCGTGCTCGGGTATTTCCTGTCCCCCCCGGAGGGTCGCAGCGCATCGAGCTGCGCTTCACCCAAACGCTTTCGTACCACGCCGGCGTCGTGCACTACCGCTATCCCCTGCGCACCGCCGGTGCCGCCCCGCGCACCCGCGCCGACATGACCGTGTCGGCGCGCATCGTCTCCCGCACGCCCATCCGGTCCGTCTACTCGCCAAGTCATCCGGTCGAGGTTTCGCGCCCCGACGACCATCACGCGGTGGTCTCCTTCGAGGCGAACGGGGTGGTCCTCGAGGATGACTTCGACCTCTACTACGCGGTCCAGGACCGCGACGTGGGTCTGTCCCTGCTCACCCATCGGGCAGGCGGCCCCGACGGCGAGGATGGAGAGGACGGTTACTTCGTGGCGATGATCTCGCCGCGCATCGTTTCCGCCGACCGGGAGATCGCCAACAAGGAGATCATCTTCGTCTTCGACACCTCCGCGTCGATGGCAGGGGAAAAGCTCGCGCGCGCCAAGGCGGCCCTCGACTACATGCTCGCGCGCCTGGGACCTGGGGACCATTTTCAGATTGTGCGTTTCGCGACGGACGTCGAGGCGCTCTTCCGGGAAACGGCGTCGGTCCCCGCCACTCCTGCCAATATCGACCGGGCACGGCGCTTCGCCTCGCGCTTCGTAGCTGCCGGGGGCACGGCCCTCGATGGCGGCCTCGATGCAGCCTACGCCACTCGAACGCCAGGGCAGCACGCGCCGCGCATTGTTGTCTTCCTGACCGACGGCATGCCGACCATCGGCGAGACCGACCCCCGAGCCATCATCGACCGCGTTGGCGCATCGGCGGAGACCGCGCGGCTCTTCGTCTTCGGTGTCGGTGACGACGTGAATACGACCTTCCTCGATCAGCTCGCCGGCCGGGGCCGCGGGGTAGGGGACTACTTTCGTGATGGGCGCGAGATGGAGGGGCGCCTCTCGGCTTTCTACGACCGCATCGCCTATCCGCTCATCACGGACATCACCCTCGAGTTCCCGGGCCTCGACGTCACGGACGTCTACCCCCGGGACCTCGGCCATCTCTATCGCGGCGGCCAGCTCTTCGTCGTCGGTCGGTACCGAGGCGCCGGGGCGAAGACCCTCCGCCTGGTCGGCCAGGTCAGTCGGGAAGACCGTCCCCGGGCCTTTTCCTACCAGGTCGACTTCCCCGAGGTGCGCCGCACCAATGACTGGCTTCCTCGCCTCTGGGCGACGCGCAAGGTGGGCCATCTGCTCGACGAGATTCGTCTCCGGGGAGAGCGTCGAGGTCTCCGGGAGGAGGTCCAGCGTGTCGCTCAGCGCTTCGGCATCGTCACGCCCTATACGAACTACCTGGTCGTCGCCGACGATGAAATCCCCCCGGGCCTCGCTGCGGCCGCTCCTCCCGTGGACCGATCGGAGTCCCTCGATTCGCGGGCGCCGGCATCGCCCGTATCCCCTGCCTCACTACCGCCCTTCGAGGGCTTCGCCGAGGCCACGAGCGAATACGACTACGCGGAACCCGAGACCGCCGCCGGTGGCTCTGATGCAGGGGCTCGCCCGGGGGCGCCGCCGGGGGGCGCCGGGGAGCGGGGCAGGGCGATCTCTCGCCGCCTCCGGGCGATGCGGGAAGCCGAGCGGGTTCCCTCGGTGTCTTCCGGCGGCACG
>QMMC01000574.1 GCA_003647065.1 Deltaproteobacteria bacterium
CGCCGACGGAGTAGCTCGACCGCGTGTGGACCTTATAGGTGACCAACTCGTCGTAGCAGGCGATCAAGAGGTCGAAGAGGTCGGTCGGGACCGTCGGCTCGTCGCACTCGAAGGGCAGCACGGTGCCGACGTCCACCCTTGGGGAACGAATGATGAGGTGGTCTTGGAACGCGTGCTCGATGGTGGGATCGATGAGCTGGACCAGGGCCTCCTCGCCGCCGAAGACCACGGCGCAGCAGGGGCCGAGGGGGTCGCCGGCGGCCCGCTCCGGGACCTCGCTGGTGATGACCAAGAGGTCCCCGGGATAGCCCGCCTCGGGCTCCGAGGCATCGAGACTGGCGACGTTGTTGCCGCCGAGGACGCCGCGGCTGCAGAAGGGCACTTCCGCATCGAAGACGACGTCGGTGCCATCGCGAGAGAAGCGCCCGCGGCCGCCGACGGTGCCCGGGATTTCGCCCTCCCAGGTGGCGAGCCAGGACTCCGGAACGACGGACCAGGGGTCCCGAAGGCCGCAGACGAGGGCCGCGGTGTCGTCGCCGCTCGGCGCGAGCTTGCCCTGGAAGACCGTGCCCGGGCACTCGGTGTCCCCGCCGGTCTCGAAGGGAATGACCCGGGGCGAGGGCTCCGCCGCCGTCGTGCCGTCGTCCTCGACGATGACGGTAGAACCACCGCTGATGATGAACGCCGGCGTGGCGGTGGTCTTGACGCCACCGATGCTCGCGGCGTCCACCCGGATGCGGTGGCGGCGCACGATGCCGGGGTTGTCCTCGTCGCAGACGTCTGCCGAGCCCAGGCGACACGACGCGTCCATGTCGAAGACGTCGATGATGTAGACCCGCCCGTTGTTCGACGCGACCGACAGGAATACGCCGCGGAGAGTCTGGGAGGCGACCTCCCGGGTGGAACACGCAGGGTTTTGGACCTCGAGGCTGCCGTCGTCGACGATGTAGTGCGACGTGCGAACGACCTCGAGGACCCGGGCGCCGGGGCCGAGGAAGAGCCGGTCCGCCGGCTGGTCGGCCCGCACGTTCACCGGGATGACGGCGATCCGGGGCTGCCGGGTCGTCACGTCGACGTCGTAGTCGGCCGCGATCACCGAGCGGTCGATTCCGTCGATGCCGTAAAGGAATCGGTCCGTGGCGATGGTCCCGGTGGGGGTCGATGGGACCGCCGGGGTCACCACGACCTGCTGGACCGGCACACCCATGTTGAGGGGCTCGAGGAGCGTCGCCCCCCCGGCGGTGCTGAGGTCGAGGACGTGCACGAGGGGCAGTCGCTCGTCGGCGATGAGCAGGAGCTCGCTCTCTTCGTCGAGGGTCAGGCGAAGCGGGCGCGGCGTCGTGCCTCCCGACGTCGGGGGATCCCGGGGCGGGAAAGGCAGCTGACCGCCGAAGGGCCCTGTCGGGAACGGGTCGATGAGCTCGTCGCAGCCGTCCTCGGGGCACGAGAGGCAGTGATCTGCCCGGGGCTCGGCGGGATTCGCGGCGGGGATCACGCTGGTGAGGGGGATCCACGTACAGGCGCTGCACGCTTCATCGCCGAAGGGTGACTCGCGAACGTCCGGGTCCCAGGGGATGAGGGGGATCTCGAGGACCTCGCCGCGCTCGGCGAGAGTCGCGTAGAGCATGGTCTCGTCGGGCGACAAGACGAGGTCCGAAACGGGGCTGCCGACGGTCACCTGATAGGTATCGGGGATCGAGCCCAGGTCCCCGCCCCGGCGCTCCTCGGGGAGGAAGCGACGCGTCGCCCGAGCCCAGATGCTGAGCTGCCCGAAGTTGGATACGAAGGTGAAGGTGGGGTCGACCTTGGGCACCACGATGGCGCTCGGGATTTCGCCGACCGGCTCGAAGGTGAACCCCGGCACGACTCGCTGGCTGTCCAGGACGATGTGCTGCTGGAGATCGATCGCCGCCACCTCGCCCCGGGTCTCCTGGGTGACGAGGCCATGGAGGACGAAGTTGTCGGGGACCGGAAACTCCGGCGTCGCGACGCAGCTCTCGTAGGGGACGAGGGGGTTGCCCGTCTGATAGCGCGTCGAGTCGACGCAGATGAACTCGACCCGGCCGGAGTGGTCGAGGGCCCGGGGAGTGATGATGACCGGGTCTTGGTCGCAACCTACGAGGGTCAGGAGCGTCAGGACGACGACGCCCATGGCGACCGAAGCTCGGCTCACAGCAGATCCCGAACGGGCTGGGGGGTCCCGATAGACGCGATGCGGAAGGGCTCGCAGCTCGTGCCGACGCGGGTGCCGTTGAGGCACTCGATCAGCGGGGCGAGGTCCACGACCCAGATGACCGAGGCGCGGAAATCCGTGACGTACATGTAGCCGCGGGCCTCATCGACCTCGAGCTCGAAGGGCCCCGAGATCGTCCGGGAGATGGTGAAGGTCTGGCTCGAGAGCGGGTCGACGACGAAAACGTCGCGGGAATCAAAGCACGTGATGAAGATGAAGAGCCGGCGCACGCCGGCGGGGCCGACGGGTAGGTACACCTTCTTCAGACGGCTCGGGCCGTAACCCACGCTCACGAGGTCCCGGACGAAGAGCCGGCTCGGGGTGCTCTGGTCCATGTCGACGAGGATCAGCGCTTCTGGCGTCCGCGACAGGATGAACGCGTAGTTGGTCCCGTCTTCGCCGGTCGCGAAGGCGATGTCCCGGGTATCTTCGCCGGTGCTGATGCCCTCGAGGCGCGCCGTGCCGGCGTTGTAGAGATAGCTGAGCTCCGGGCGGTTCAGGTCGGCGGCGACGCCGACCCGGCTCAAGAAGTTGTCGGCCCTATCGCTCCGCGCATCGGTCGTCGGCATCCACGCGATGCCGCTCTCGTCGATGCGGGTCGAAATCTGGCCGATGGGCCCCCCGAGGTCGTCGAGGACGTCGACGAGGAGCGGCGCCGTAGGCCGCCCTCCCCCGGTCGCGGGAGCCGACCGGTCGATGAAGAGGCTGGCTTGCCCCCCGGCGTGGCTCATGACCACGTAGTCGCCGTCGTCGGCAAGCCCGAGGGCCGAGACTCGGCCCACGGCGAGGCCCGTGGGGTTCTTGGGGATTTCGAGGCGGCGCGGGTTGGCCGTCGCCTCGTCACCGGAGCGGAAGCTGTCGGCGCACCAAGAAAACCCGCTGCTGTCGCCGTTGCCGCACGAGAGCGCGCCGCCGTTGACGTCGATGTAGGTGAGGTTCGCGTCGGAGCGCACGGACAGGTAGAGCCGGTCCCCCGCCTCCGAGAGCACCATCGCCGAGGTGTAGGAGCCGATCTTGACCTGGGAACCGAGCACCCGCTCCGCCGAGACGACGATGGGCGGCTCACTCGAGTTCGTCGGCAGCTCGCCGGCCACGCGTGCCTGTTCGATCTCCTCGGCGAGGACGCCGAGATCGTAGCTCGCGACCGACCCGGCGTTGAAGCGCAGATCGAAATCGGAGTTCGCCACGTAGAGGAAGCCCGGCGGGGTCGACGGGTCCGGCACCGGCGACATCTGGGTCGCGAGGGGAAAGTTCAGCTCAGCCGCCGGCGGGTCGTTGCCTGGGTTGTTGAGAGAACAGCCGGTGACGGTCACCAGGCAAAGCCCAGCGAGGGTCGCCAGGCAGAGCCCGGCGATGTTTGCCGCGACGGTGCCCCCTAGGGGCCCGACGATACTGGGAATTCGACCCGACATAGGCGCGCGGAAGGTAGCCCCTGACCCGATGCCCAGCAAGCGAAGAAACACGGTGATTTCCCGATATCAGCGGTGCCGAATTCCAGCATCCAAGCTCAGCGCGGGGGTCAGCCGCCCCAGGGGTCGAGGACCTCTGTCTGGGTACGCATCGTCCGGACCATCTGGGGCGGCGGCTCGACGGCCATCGCAGCCTCCTGGGCCATCGCGGTTTCCATCGCCCGGTCCTGGCGTCGCATGGTCCGGCGCGCGCTCCGGCGATCGCTCCGGGGCTCCTCGGCCTGGGGCTCCGCGGCCACAGCGACGAGGTCGATGTTGACCTGCTCGCCGGTGAGGGCGCCGATGTTGACCACCTGCTCTTCGAAGCCAGGCTTTCGAAGGACCAGCGTCACCCGCCCTTCGTCCGGACGCTCGATCTCGTAGGGGGTATTCCCCAGCAAAACATCGTCGTGATAGACGGCGACCCCCGAAGGCACAGTGGTCACGTTGACGACGGCGGTATCGGAGCTGCCCTCCCCTTCGAGGTCAGCCTCGACCAGCTCCGCTGCGGGCTCGGGCTCCGGGGCGATGGCCACCGGCGGCGGGGGCTCCTGCACTTCCGGGTCGAACACACCCATCAAGGCCGCCGCACCGGCGACGAAGACCAGCAGCCCAACCAGGGCTCCGGCGATCGCGAGGGGCAGCTTCGACTTGGCCGGGGCCCCGACGAGGCCACCTTCGGGCTCGCCGATGCTGACGCTCATGCGGCCCGTCGGGTCGGTCCGCGGCAAGGTTTCGGTGCCGGTCGACGAAGACCGGGCGACCGCGTCCATCACCGCGTCGGGGGTCTCCCCCCGCGCCGCCTTCTCGAGGTCGGCGTACACCTCGGCCATCGTCTGGTAGCGAACGTCGACCTGCTTGGCCAGACACTTGAGAATCACCGCCTCGAGGGCCGGGGGCACATCGACCGGCGGGGGCAAATCGTGGGGCGCGACGGGCTCCTCGTACATGTGCTTGGTCAGCACGCCCATGAGGTTGTCCGCGTCGAAGGGCACCCGCTCGCAGACCATCTCGTAGAGAATGACCCCGAGGGCATAGATGTCCGTGCGTTGGTCGGTCCCCGTACCGGCGCATTGCTCCGGAGACATGTAGTGCGGCGTGCCGAAGATTTGTCCGGCCTTGGTGAGCTTCTTCGTCCCACCTCCGACCTTGGCGATACCGAAGTCGAGGACCTTCACGAAGTCCGAGTCACCGCCGCGTTTGATGAGGTAGATGTTGTCGGGTTTCAGATCGCGATGGACGATCCCCGATTCGTGGGCGGCCCCGAGAGCGTCGCAGAGCTGCTTCGCGATGTGGACGGTCCGCGCCGGGGTGAGGGGCTCGGGGTGAGCGATGGCCCCCGAGAGATCGATCCCGTCGAGGAACTCCATGATGAAGTACGTCGCGCCATCTGGAAGCGTGCCGAAATCGGAGATGTCGATGATGTGCTGGTTACCAATGGCCGACGCGCTCTGGGCCTCTTGGCGGAACCGACTGATGATCTCGTCATCGTTGCTCACCTCGGGGCGCAGCACCTTGACCGCGAGGAGCTTGTTGAGGACCGTGTGACGCGCCTTGTAGACGAGCCCCATGCCGCCCTCTCC
>QMMC01000575.1 GCA_003647065.1 Deltaproteobacteria bacterium
AGGACTGCGTCGCGCTGTCGCCTCGGGCCGCCTCTCGTGGCGCCTTCTTGTCGAGGGTTGCCGGTCCATCGTAGGATGTCGGAGGCAATACCGGTGCGGGCTGCATTTTCTGCATGGCGATACCTTCGTGGGCCGGGAGCGCCGGCAATGCGACGGTCGGGCGATGGGCCGAGAGTTCTAGGGACGGGCCGTCGGGGGCTGGTGCAAAGGCCGCGGCCGGTGTGCCCACGGCGTGAACCTCGGCGGTGGCGCTTTGTCCGCCGAGGGCATCGACGGTCACCGAGAGCCGGCGCTCGATGTCGGTCCAGGGGCTTCCGTCGGGGCGTCGGCCCCGGGCGACGCAGATGAGCGCGCTGGCGACTTCGACCAGGCCGACGGCTGCGTGGGCTCGGGGGAGACCCGTCGCGAAGGCTTCGGCCGTGCTCGGGCCGACGCGCACTTCGCCCAGGATGGGCAGGCCTTCCCGGGCCGCGTCTTCACCGCGGCGAAGGACCAGCATGATGGCGGCGTCGGCACCCCCGTCGTCGCCGGATGCCGCCCGGTGCACAGGCTCCGTAGAGAGGTCCACGGCTCCGACGAGCGCCGCGTCGAGGTCTCCCCGGGAGAGGCCTTCGATGGCGAGCTCGAGGGCGCGTATTCCACTGAGCTCTTCGGCCGAAACCGTGAAGCTCGGGCCGCGCAGGTCGAGCTGAGAGCTCAAGCGATTGGCCGGGATGTTTGGCAGCACGCCGAGGACGTGGGGGGCTTCGAGGGGCGGAACGAAGGCATCCTGGGCTTCTTCGATCCATGCGGCGTCGGCCCCGAGGGTTTCGCCCCAGGACCGGGCCCGCCACCGGGCGCCCCACCGGGACACCTCCGGGGCGCACTGATAACCGACGAACACTCCGGTCGTGGCGGCGGGCAGCGTCAGCCCGGCGGTCGCCTCGAGGGTCGCGCTCAAGAGCATCGTCTGCTGGCCGCTCGCCTTCTTGAGGTCGTCGGGGGGAAAACGAAGGTCCGTGAGCGGGATCCGAACCGTCTCGGCGCGCTTCAGGGT
This sequence comes from Deltaproteobacteria bacterium, assembly GCA_003647065.1. Lineage (GTDB taxonomy): Bacteria > Myxococcota_A > Polyangia > Polyangiales > B10-G4 > B10-G4. The sequence goes on from QMMC01000575.1 coordinate 1,037, forward strand.
CCCGCCCGCGAGGGCCCCTTCGAGGTCGGCGGTCGACTGCCCGTCGCCGACCCGGGCGCCGACGGCGACCACGACGATGGGCGCCGCGACGGCCGTCCGCGCGGTCTCGTAGCTCGCTGATGGGTCGTAGGCCTCGACGATCAAGTGCGCGTCGTTCCCTCCGAAGCCGAAGGCGCTCAGCCCCGCACGCCGCGGGCCTTCCCAGGGAATGGGGCGGTCCAGGGTCTCGAAGGGCGAGGACTCGAGGGCGCCGAGGGGCGCGTCGTCGCGCCCGCCCTGGTGTGCGGTCGGCAACATCACGCCCTCGCGGAGCGACTCGAGGACCTTGATCAGCCCGGCGACGCCGGCGGTGGTGATGAGATGCCCGAGGTTGCTCTTGAGTGAGCCGATGCGTGCGCCGTGATTCCCATAGACCGCGGTCATCGAAGCGACCTCGCAGGCGTCGCCTACCGGCGTGCCCGTCGCGTGGCACTCGATGTACGGCACGTCCCGGGCATCGACGCCGGCTTGTTCGAGGCCGATGCGCATGGCGCGCTCCTGCCCCGCCTGGCTCGGCGCGAGCAGCCCTTTGCCCCGGCCGTCGTTGCACAGGCCCACGCCGCGGATCACTCCGTGGATCGTGCGGCCGGCGCGGACCGCGTCTTCGAGGCGTTCGAGGACGACGAAGCCGCAGCCTTCCGCTGCGACTAGGCCGTTGGCGTCGCGGTGGAAAGGGCGGCTCTGGCCGGTCTTGCTCATCGCGCCGAGGGCAGAGAAGCCGATGTGCAGGAAGAGGTCGTCGGCTCCGTTGACGGCGCCTGCCAACATGCGGTCCGCGCGTCCCTCCTGGAGGGCCCGGCAGGCGTGCTCGATCGCGTAGAGCGACGAGGCGCAGGCCGCGTCGAGGGAGTAGGCACCGCGCCCGAGGCCGAGGGCCCGGGCGAGGAGGTGGGCCGGCAGGCCGCTGTTGAAGCGGTCGTCGGGGACGGCTCTGGGGATGCCGACGCGGTCGGCGAGGTCGCCGAGCCAGACGCCCTCGGCAAAGCGAGAAGCCGCCGACGAAGGCAACGAAAGGTTGCCGAGGACGGCGCCGGTCTCGGCCGCGTCCGTGCCCCAGAGGTCGGCGTCGGTGAGGGCCTTCCTGGCTGTATCGAGGACCCAGTGCACGAGGGGGTCGGTGCTCGTCAGTTCGCTCGGAGGAACCCGATAACCCTCCCGGTCGAATTCGAAGCCCTCGACGTAGCCGCCGCGCCGGGTCCACGTGTGGTCCAGGACCTCGGAGCCTTCGGTCGCGACGACGTGTGCGTCCGGCACCCGCCAGCGGCCGGCCGGCGCGTCACGGAGCTGGTCCCGGCCGTCACGGGTGAGGGCGAAGAGTTCTTGGGGAGTGTGGGCGCCTGGCAAGAGGCACGCCCGGCCGACGATGGCGATCGGTGCGAATGACATGGCTCAGTCGGGGCTCAGGCGCGTACCGACGATGACGTCCGCGAGCCGGGGAGGACGTGGGTCTCGATGCCGAGGAGCTCAGCGACGGGCTGCCCCGAGGAATCGATGAGCACGACATCGGAGATGCTGCGGTCCGCGTTCTGATCGGTGACCGTCAGGATGGCTTTCAGCGGTCCGTCGATGAGACCGCGGACGAAGCGCCGGTAGCTCTTTACCGAAGTGGGCAACGCGCCGCCGGCTCCCTCCGCGTTGCAGGTCCACAGGAGCGCCAGCTGCAGGCCTCCGTCCACGAGGGCCGGGTCCGTTGCCCACTCGCCCGCGGGCCAGCCTCGGGAGGCGGTGCCTTCGAGCACTGCCTCGAGGCCGGTCTCACCGATGTCCGGGGCGCCGACGATCACCTGGAAGGCGTCGCCGTGGAAGAGCGCGCCACCGTCGTAGACCGTGCCCTCGAAGCGCGTGAGCGCTCCGGGGCGTGGCGGGACGGAGGTGCGCGTCGGTGTGCTGCGCTCGGCGATGCCATTGGCCGAGTACCGGGGACGGCCATCGGCGTCGAGGAGCTCGAGGCGGAAGGTGGCGCCGTCACCATTCGAGACGCGGGTGATGCGCACCCGGAAGCGGTCGCCGCCCTCCGAGAAGTGCTCGAGGGCCACGCCGCGCAGAACCTTGAGCTCTTCGATGGCGGAGAACACCAGGTCGGGGCGCGTTGCCTCGACCGCGCGGGCGAAGAGTTCGAGGACCAGGGCTACCGGGAGCACGGGCTGGCCCTTCACGCGGTGGTCGTCGATCGTCGGGAAGGCCTCGCGGTCGATGATCACGTCGAAGGTCGCCGGCACAGAGCGGTCCGCGTCCGGTGCCGAGAGCGCCTCGGGCCGTGGTTCGCCTCCGAGGACGAGCTCGAGCGAGTCGCTGTCATCCGTGAGCTCGTCGACGAGCATCTGGGCGCCGGCGGCGAGGGGGATCAGCGGGACCCCGAGGTCTTGGAAGTGCTTCTTGAGATCGGGCGTCATCATGCCGCCGTCCCACGGGCCCCACCTGAGGCTCCGGGCGAAGAAGGTATTTCCACGTCGCCGGGACTCGACGGCGAGGACCTTGTTCAGGGTTTCGTTGGCCATCGCGTAGTCGCACTGGCCGCGGTTGCCACACCGTCCGGCGACCGAGGAGAACGCGATGAGCACCTCGAGGGGGTCGCCGGCGGTCACCTCGAGGAGCGCCCGGAGGCCCTCGACCTTCGTATCGAAGACCCGGCCCCAGTCCTCGAGGGACTTGTCGGTGATGTACCGGTCGGCGATGAGGCCGGCGCCGTGGACGATGCCGGTGATCGGCCCCCAGGCCGCGCGGACTTCCGAAAGCGCGTCGCCGAGGGCGTCCCCGTCGGTGACGCTCGCGGCGACGTAGCGCGCCTGTCCGCCGGCGGCCTCGATGGCCCGGAGCGTCGCGTTCACCTCACGGCCGGCGAGGATGCGTGCCGCGTGGGCGCCGAGGTCGGCGGGCTTGATGGCGATGCCAGCGGCCTTGGCGTCGGCGAGCAGAGCCTTCTTGATGCCGGCGTCGTCGGTAGCGCTTTTGCACGACGCGGGCTCGTCTTCGAGGGCCGTGCGTCCGAGGAGGACGAAGCGTGCTCCGCTCGCTTCGGCGAGGGCGATGAGCGTCGTCGCCGTGACGCCGCGGGCGCCGCCGGAGGCGACGATGACCGACTCCTTCGTCACGCGCTGAGTGCCAGGGGTGACGTCGGCCGCGTAGCTGATGAGGGTGGAGCGCGTCCCATCGGCGCGGATGGCGACCTCGATACCGGCGCCGGCGGCGCCGTCGCGGTGCGGAGTGCCGCCGCGGAGCAGCTCGGCGACGATGACGTCCGCGATGGTCTTCGGGTCTCGTCCGTCGCGGTCGAGGTCGATGGCCCGGGTGCCGACCGCGGGCCACTCCTGGGCTGCGGTCTTCACCAGGCCCGGCAGGCCTCCGAGCCAAGCGCGCTCACTCGGCTCTTCGCCGCTGAGACCGAAATCGCCGCCCGTATCCTGAACCGTGACGAAGATGCCGCGGCCCTCGGTGAGCTTGGCCGCGACGGCTTTCGCCGCGACGAATGCTTCGCGCTGGACCGCGAGGGCGTCATCGACGCTTCCGAGGTCAGCGAGACCGCCGAGGGAAATGACTCCATCGCTCGTCGCCCCGGGGGTGCTCGCCGCGGCTTTGACGCCGTGCTTCGCGAGACCCGCGGCCACCAACTCGGCGAGGCCCGAGCCGCCGTCGAGGACGGCGATGGCCGTGGCGTCGAGGAGCCCCGGGAGAGCGAAGCCGCTCGCCGGCGTCGCTTCGAGACGCAGTGCCCAGCGCATGGACTGGGGCAGCGGCTGGGCCGATGATGCGGTGGGAGGCACTCCCGGCGCCACGGCCGGCGGCCTGTCGGCTCTGCGCGACTGCGTCGCGCTGCCGCCTTGGGCCGCCTCTCGTGGCGCCTTCTCGTCGAGGGGCGCCTTCTCGTCGAGGGCCATGCGGTCCACGATCTCCTGGAGGGTCCTCAGCTTGCCGAGCTCGGCGGGGTCGACCTCGGGGAGGTCGGGCGCTTGGTCTCTCATCGCGGCGAGGATCTCGACGCGCTTGATGGAGTCGACGCCGAGGTCTCCGGCCAGATCCATGGAGAGCTCGAGCATGTCGACGGGGTAGCCGGTCTTTTCGGCGACGACCTCGAGCATGAGGGCTTGGAGGTCTATGCCGGGTGCGGCCGGTGCGGCGGGTGTTGCGGACGCGGCGGTCGGTGCGGGAGCACCACCGC
>QMMC01000576.1 GCA_003647065.1 Deltaproteobacteria bacterium
AACATCATCGCCGAACGCATCCTCGGCCTGCCGCGAAAGTAGGAGAACGAACCCATGGAGTTTCTCTTCAGCGAAGATCAGGAAATGCTCGCCCAGACTATTCGCGACTTCCTCGCGGGCGAGTGCACTGCTTCGCATGTGCGCGGACTCTGGGAGACCGAAACCGGACGCTCGCCGGAGTTCTGGCAGAAGCTGACCGAGATCGGACTCCCCGCCCTGTTGATCCCCGAAGAACATGGTGGCCTGGGACTTTGCGAAGTCGATGCCACGCTGGTGTTCGAAGAGACGGGTCGAGCCGCACTGGCCGAACCCCTGATCGCCACGGCCGCGGTCGCCGCGCCCTTGCTCCGCGAAATCGGCGGCGACCTCGCGAGCACATGGCTGCCCAGGATCGCCGCAGGTGAAGCGCTCGTCGCAGTGGGCCACGCGCAGAGCCCCTTCGTGGCCGACGCGCACGTGGCCGACCTGTTGCTGCTGCCCGATGGAGACGACCTCCACGCCGTCGTACCCGAAGCCGTGAGCCTCGTGGCCGAGAAGAGCAACGATCAGAGTCAGCGGCTCTTCAGCGTCGCGTGGACACCCAGCGCGGATACGAACGTTGCCGAGGGGCCCGTCGGTGCAGCCCTGCAAGACGCCGCTCTCGATCGTGGAGCCCTTGCCTGTGCCAGCGAACAACTCGGTGTCTGCTCCGTGTTGATCGAGATGGGGGCGCTCTACGCCAGCCAGCGAAAGCAGTTCGGTGTGGCGATCGGCACGTTCCAGGCCGTGAAGCACCGACTCGCCAATGCCAAGGTCAAGCTCGAATACGCCCGGGCCGTCGTGCATCGCGCTGCGAACTCGGTGGCGACCGCCGCCGCCACCCGTGCAGCCGACGTATCCATGGCCAAGGTCGCGGCCAGCGAAGCAGCGACCTTCGCGGCCAAGGAATCGCTCCAGGTCCATGGCGCCATCGGGTACACCTATGAACAGGATCTGCACGTGTGGATGAAACGCGCCTGGTCGCACGAACTCGCGTGGGGGACCGGCGCTTTTCATCGAGGCCGAGTCAGTGCCGCCTTGTTCGACGGTCAGGGGGCCATCGCCGCATTCGGTTTCCAGCCTCGTGAGGCCGCCTGATCTGCAAGAGACGCAAGAGACCCTTCCTCTCCCTTCGTCCGGTATCCTCGCTGCCTGGACACGATGAGCGAGCCCATTCCAAGGAGTCCAACCCGACATGTCGACGACCCCCACCGCTCCCGTGATCGAGGACTGGTTCAGTCACGATCCCGAACCTCATTTGATCGGCACCCGCTGCAAGCAGTGCGCGACCTACTATTTCCCGAAGCAGACCAGCTTCTGTCGCAACCCGGACTGCTTTTCGAGCGACTTCGACGAGGTGCCGCTCTCGCGCACGGGCAAGGTCTGGTCGTACACCAAGCACTTCTACCAGCCGCCCGAGCCCTTCATCACCGACGGCGAGGAGTTCGAGCCCTATACGATCGTGGGCGTCGAACTCGAAGCCGAGAAGATGATGGTGTTGGGTCAGCTCGCCGCCGACGCATCCTTCGAGGACCTGAAGGCCGGCATCGAAATGGAACTGGTGATCGAGAAGCTCTACCACCGGGACGGCACGGACTACATGATCTGGAAGTGGAAGCCCACCGCGAGCTGAACAACGAATCACGCGAACAAGCGCTTCGGCGCTTCGCGAAATGCAGATCGAATACGAATCGAACGCTGATCGAACGAAAATCAGGAGACGAACCATGAGCCACGACGTCGCGATTCTCGGTGTGGGCATGCATCAATGGGGCAAATGGGGCAAGAACTTCGTCGAGTACGGCCTCAAGGCGACCCAAGACGCGCTCAAGGACGCCGGACTCGAATGGCGCGACATCCAGCTGATCGCCGGCGCAGAAACCGTGCGAAACGGCTACCCGGGTTACGTGGCCGGCGCGACCTTCGCCGAAGCCATGGGTTGGACGGGGGCGCGCATCTCGAGTTCGTATGCGGCCTGCGCATCCGGCGCCCAGGCCATCAACGATGCCCGCGCGCAGATCCTGGCCGGCTTCTGCGACGTCGCCCTGGTGATCGGAGCCGACACCACGCCCAAGGGCTTTCTCGCCCCCAATGCAGGTGAGCGCTGGAACGATCCCGATTGGCTGCGCTTCCGCCTGATGGGCTGCACCAACCCCACCTATTTCGCCCTCGCCGCGCGGCGACGCATGGACGTCTACGGAGCCACCGAGGAAGACTTCGCGGCGGTCAAGGTCAAGAACGCCCGGCACGGCATGGCGAACCCCTACGCCCGCTACCACAAGGAGTTCACCCTGCAGCAGGTACTCGAGTCGCCGATGGTGGCCGACCCCCTGCGACTCTTCGAGATCTGCGCGACCAGCGATGGCGCAGCCGCGGTGATCCTGACGAGCATGGAGTTCGCCAAGAGCCGCAACGTCGACCCGGTGAAGGTGCGTGCGGTCGCGACGACGACGCCGACCTTCCCTTGCACGACGCTCGAGATGCCCAACATCTCGACGGATTCGGCGGTGGCCGTCTCGGAGCCGACGCGGCCTTTCAAGGCTTCGATCGCCCACGATGCGTACGAAGAGGCGGGCCTGGGACCCGACGACATGTCCTTGGCCGAGGTCTACGACCTGTCGTCTGCCCTCGAACTCGACTGGTACGAGAACCTGGGGCTGTGTGCCGAAGGCGAGGCCGAAAAGCTGCTGCGCGACGGTGATACCCGGATCGGTGGGCGCATCCCCGTGAACACCAGTGGCGGTCTCGCGAGCTTTGGCGAAGCGGTGCCAGCCCAGGCCGTGGCGCAGGTATGCGAACTCACCTGGCAATTGCGAGGCGACGCCGGCGACCGGCAGGTCAAGGGCGCGACGGCAGGCATCACCGCGAACATCGGCCTCTTCGGCCACGGCTCTTCTGTGATCTGCTCCAAGTAGCGCGCCCGGAAAAAATCGAACCAGGACAACCCGGGCGTCTGCATGCATGCATGCATCAATGCAAACGCCGCCCATCATGACGGAGACTCGAAATGCCCGAAGCCTATATCGTCGACGCCCTGCGTACGCCCGTGGGTCGCAAGAAGGGAAGCCTCTCGCAGATGCATCCCGCCGACCTGGGCGCCCACAGCCTGAAGGCGCTGATGGATCGAAGCCCCATGGACCCGGCGGCGGTGGAAGACGTGATCTTCGGTTGCGTCGACACCATCGGTCCCCAAGCCGGCGACATCGCGCGCACGTGCTGGCTGGCCGCCGGCCTGCCTCAAGAAGTACCCGGCACCACCATCGACCGACAATGCGGCAGCAGCCAGCAGGCCGTGCACTTCGCGGCCCAGGCGGTCATGAGCGGTACGACCGACGTGGTCGTGGCCGGCGGCGTACAGGCCATGAACTTGATTCCGATCTCGGCGGCCATGTACGCCGGCCAGACGTACGGCTTCGAAGACCCCTTCAGCGGCAGCAAGGGTTGGATCGAGCGCTACGGCAGCCAGGAGATCTCGCAGTTCAATTCGGCCGACATGATCGCGGAGAAGTGGGACATCTCGCGCGAGGACATGGAGCGCTTCGGGCTCGAGAGCAACGAGCGGGCGCTGAGGGCCATCGCCGAGGGTCGTTTCGAGCGCGAGATCGTGCCCGTGGGAGACTTCGCCGTAGACGAGCCTCCGCGCGAGAGCGACCTTGCAAAGATGGCCACCCTCAAGACTCTCCAGGAAGGCGGGCGGGTCACGGCCGCCGTGTCGAGCCAGATCGCCGATGCTTCGGCGGCCATGCTGATCGTCAGCGAACAGGGCCTGAAGGATCATGGACTGACGCCACGAGCGCGCATCCATCATCTCTCCGTGCGTGCGGACGATCCAGTCTGGATGCTGACGGCACCGATCCCGGCCACCGAATACGCGTTCAAGAAGGCCGGTATGACGAAGGCCGACATCGACCTCGTCGAAATCAACGAGGCCTTCGCCTCGGTGGTGTTGGCCTGGGCCAAGGAAACCGACTGGGATCTGGCGAAGGTGAACGTGAACGGCGGCGCCATCGCCCTGGGCCACCCGCTCGGTGCAACGGGCGCACGGCTCATGACGACCCTGCTCCACGAGCTCGAGCGCACCGGCGGTCGCTATGGCCTGCAGACCATGTGCGAGGGCGGCGGTCAGGCGAACGTGACCATCATCGAACGGCTCGGCTAGATAAAAGACAACCCAATCCGGTCTCCACCACTTGCTCCATTCATTCCGGATCACCAGAACGGAAACACATCATGAGCGGAATCTGTGAGGGACGCGTCGTCATCGTAACCGGTGCCGGTGGCGGCATCGGCCGCGCCCATGCCATCGCCTTCGCGGCCGAGGGCGCGAAGGTCGTGGTCAATGATCTCGGCACGAGCAACCACGGCGAAGGCACCAGTGGCGGACCCGCCGACCAGGTCGCCGAAGAGATTCGCGCCCTGGGTGGCGAAGCCGTTGCGAACGGCGCCGACGTGGCCGACTTCGAGCAGACCCGGCAATTGGTCAAGCAGGCGGTCGACTCCTTCGGCGGTCTCGACGTGGTGGTGAACAACGCCGGCTTCCTGCGCGACCGCATGTTCGTAGGCACCAGCGAAGACGAGTGGGACGCGGTGATCCGCGTGCATCTGAAGGGGCATTTCTGCACCGCTCGACATGCAGCCGAATACTGGCGCAACAAGTCGAAGGCGGGCGATGCTGTCGATGCACGCATCATCAACACCAGCTCGGGCGCGGGGCTGCAAGGCAGCGTCGGCCAGGGCACGTACTCGGCGGCCAAGGGCGGCATCGCAACCTTGACCCTCGTGCAGGCCGCCGAACTCGGCCGCTACGGAGTCACCGCCAATGCCATCGCACCGGCCGCGCGCACACGCATGACCGAAGCCATCTTCACCGACATGAAGCCGCCCGAGGACGGCAGCTTCGACGAGAACGCCCCCGAGAACATTTCACCCCTGGTCGTCTGGCTCGGCAGTGCCGAGAGCCGCGATGTCAGCGGGCGCGTGTTCGAGGTGAAGGGCGGCCTCATCGGCACCAGCGACGGTTGGCGCGACGGCCCCAGCATCGACAAGGGCGGCCGCTGGGCGCCCGACGAAGTCGGTGCGGCGGTTCACGAAGTGATCGGAAAGTCAGCCACCCCCCAGAAGGTCTTCGGCACCTGAACCGACCGCCCCCTCGAGGCAGCAGACGATGGATCTCAAGTTCAATGAAGAGCAACTCGAGCTGCGCGCCATGGC
>QMMC01000577.1 GCA_003647065.1 Deltaproteobacteria bacterium
CACACGATGTTCACTTGGAGTGCGCAGGACAACGTCGCGCCGCTGCCGATCGAGCGGGCCGAAGGCGTCTACATGTATACGCCGGACGGAGCGCGCTTCCTCGATTTCAACAGCCAGTTGATGAGCGTGAACATCGGGCACTCCCACCCGAAGGTGATCGCCGCGATGAAGGCCCAGCTCGATAAGCAATTGCTCTACGTATTTCCGGGAGCGGCGACTGAGCCCCGGGCGCGCCTCGGTCAGATGTTGAGCGAGTACGTGCCCGGAGACATCGACCGGTTCTTCTTCACCGTCGGGGGCGCGGAGGCCAACGAAAACGCGATCAAAGCCGCGCGCCTCTATACCGGCCGGCACAAGATCCTCGCGCGCTATCGCAGCTACCACGGCGCCACCAATGCCACGATGCAGCTGACGGGGGACCCGCGGCGACTCCCCAATGAGCCCGGCATGCCCGGCGTGGTGCACGTGATGGACCCCGAGCCCTATAGCTACTCCTTCGGCGACACGGAGGAGGAGCGTACGAAGAACAACCTGCGCTATCTCGAAGAGGTCATCGACTATGAGGGGCCCGATCAGATCGCCGCGTTCTTCATCGAAGCCGTCACCGGAACCAATGGCATTCTCCCGCCCCCGAAGGGCTACCTCCAAGGCGTCCGCGCCCTGACCGAGAAGCACGGGATCGTGCTCGTCTGTGACGAAGTGATGGCCGGGTTTGGCCGGACGGGGAAGAAGTTCGCCTTCGAACACGGGGGTATCGTCCCCGACATCGTGACGATGGCGAAGGGCCTCACGAGCTCCTACCTGCCGCTCGGGGCGATGGGCGTGAGCGCCAAGATCGCGGAGTACTTCGACGATCACGTCTTCTGGGGAGGGCTGACCTACAGCGCCCATGCACTCGGTTGCGCGACCGCGATCGCGGTCATCGAGGTCATGAAGGAAGAGGGCCTCGTCGAGAACGCAAGGGTCCTCGGCGGCGTCATGCGGGAAGAGATGGACCGGCTGACCGCGAAGCATCCGTCCGTGAAGGTCGGCCGTCAGATCGGTCTTTTCGGGATGATCGACCTCCAGAAGAACGCGGCCGGTGATCCCATGGCGCCCTACAACGGCAGCCACCCCGCCATGACCGCCCTAGGCAAGGCCTTCCGCGACAAGGGCCTGTTCACCTTCGTTCGGTGGGGAAGCTTCATGTGCAATCCGCCGCTCAGCATCACCGAAGAAGAGCTACGGGAGGGCTTCGCCATCATCGACGAATGCCTTCACGTGACCGACGAGGCCTACTCCTAGCCGTCGCTGACTAGAGGACGCCCACCACGCCCTCGGACGAGAGGGACCTGGAGGGGACTAAGGTGCCGGTCACGTTGGGAACCGTGCCGGGGCGAACGTTCAACCGGAGGCGGCCCGCACCGCCCCCACCGCCGCCGCCGCCGCCGTTGGGATCGTGCTTGTCCTCACCATTTTCGCCGCGCCTGCCCTCCACGTCGGAGCCGTGCCCGCCCCGGCCGCCGTGCATGCCGCTGCCGTTACCACGAAGACCGCGCAGCTCGGTCGGCGGATTCCACCGACTTCCCGGGGCTCCGCCGGGGTTCGCGTGCGTCCCGCCGCCACCGCCTCCCCCGGGAGCGCCCACGGTCCCCGCGATCGAGATGGCGGCCGCCTCGAGTAGTACACTGCCCCCAGCGCCGCCGCCGCCGCCGCCGCCCCTGTTCCCGTTGGCGCCGTAGCCGCCTTCGCCGCTGGCATCGATGATCGCGCTCGCGGTGACCGTGAGCGTGCCACCCGCGGTGATCTGCAGCGCTCCGCCGCCATCGCCACCGCTTCCGGCGGTGTCATCATCTGCGCCTGCGCCGCCCCCCGAGCCACCGTAGAGCGGCACCAGCGTTGCGGCGCCGTAGACCGGGCCGGGGTCGCCCGGTGTCCCGCCAAACCCCGCGGTCCCGCCGGTTCCACCCGGGGAGCCGTAGCTCCCTCCCCCGCCTCCGCCCCGTCGGCTCCCGTCGGCGTTGCCTTCGCCGCCGCCGCCGAATCCCTCGCCATTGGAGTCCACGAACCCGCCCCCCCCGGCCGGGGCATGGACGAAGACGTCAGCGCCATCGGTGTCCAGAAGCCACTCGGCGCGGGCGTTGATGCGGCCTTCTACAAGAACGTCGCCCTCCACCAAGACGACCGCTGCACGCGTGCCGACGAAGTGAATGGTGCCCATCGCGCCGATAGAGAGGGAGTCCATCACCCAAACGGCGAGGTCCGGAATTCCAGCGCCGCTCGGCGTCTCGGGGCCCTCGCCCCCCCGCTGCTCGTGATAGATGCCGGCGTCCACCGACCCCGAGGCTGACATGCGAACCACGGTGCGAGCACCGGTCATGGGGTCATAGCGATCGATGCGGCCGCCGTCGTCGGTGTCGAAGATCAGTACCTCCGGGGCAGCCATCCCGACCACGAGACCGGCGGTGCCGGAATCCAACGCGACCGACCGGCCGATGTTCGACGGCACGAGGACGCTACATTCGATGCTCGTCGTGTCGCAGCCTAGGGGACAGGTCTCCCGTACCTCGCCCCCAGCGCAGGTGACCCGGTCATCCCCGTCGCACCCTGCTACGCAGTCGACGACGCAACTCGCCATCGTACCGCCGGCGCCGGGCTCACAGTGCACGCCCACGGGGCAGGGCGCTGGCGCCGACTCCATCCCGCTGGCGTCGCAGGTGATGATGGCCTCTGACGCCTCGTCGCAGCGGGACGTGCCGGGCAAGCAGGCGCCGCACCCGGCGTTGCCCATGGCGTCGTCGCTGCAAGTACCGGCGACGCACGTCGCGGCCGGAACTTCGGTGCCGGTGGATTCGCAGGTGAGGATGACATCCCCCTCGCAGCGCCTCGTCCCCGGATCACATACCCAGCAGATCTCCTCCCCCGGGGTGCAACCAAAGGCACAGGTTTCGCTGCTCGGCGTTCCGTCCGTGCAGCTCTCCAAGACCGTGCCGGCCCCGTTGCAGAGCGCCGTCGTGTCCGGCTCAGGGCAAGAGTCGCCGACGATCGCGCTTGTATCCAAACTGCAACCGCAGAGGGAGAGCACGAAGGCGCAAAGGACGCCGGGCAGAATAGTTGGCAGGGGGGAGCCGCGCATGGCGTTAGGATCCGTCTCCGCGCCCGGGGATGCAAGGCAGAGACGGGTACCGGACGAACTCTCGCTTCTTAATCACTGCTCAGTCCATCGCGGGTGATTCGAGGGGCGAGGATGCCGCCGGCACCGGCAGCGACGTGGAGTCGAGGTTCGCGCCGTTGTCGGAGTAGGAGACCCCGTCCATCAGGCGACCGATGTCGAAACCATCGGCCTGGAGACAGACGCCGATGGTGTTTTCCCGGACCTCGCCGCTCATCAAGTCCGCCTCGCCGCCCTGGGCGAGCATGAGCCCGCAGAGCGCCGCCTCGGCGATGACGAAGTCCGTGACGGTGGCGGTCGACGCGCTGGATACGGCGATGCCGTGGCCAGCGCCGTCGCCGCTGCAGTCCGAGGCGATGCAGCTTCGAGGGGTCACGCGCAGGATCTGGACCCCCTCGAGCGTCGCCGACGCTCCCCCGAGGGCCGCCACGCCGGTATCCTGACTGTCCTCGAAGCGTCCGCGGCGGGCGACCAAGGCGCCGCCCATCTCGATGCTCGCGCCGCGCCCGTACTCGCCGTCGCTCGTCCGGCTGCTGGTCTCGCGGACGACGAAGTCCTCGACGGTCAAGAGGGTGCCGGCACCCCCAACGTAGAGACCGAGCTCCTTGCTGCGGTCGACGAGCACGCGGGTGAAGGCCGCTTGCCCCCCCATCTGTACGTTGATCCCCCGGCCGAAAGCTCCGGCCGAGTCGGCGGTCACGTCGTCGACGGTGACGTCCTCGGCGATCAGCGTCGCGGCGAGGCCGACCGAGACGCCCGCGAGGGGCACTCGTTCGATCGCCATGCGCCGCACGTTGACCGTCGTCGCCGCGCCGATGACCGTCAGGCCGGCGCCGTTGTCGCTATCGGCGACGACGTCACGAAGCACGACATCCTCGAGCTCGAAGTCCGTCGGCAGATCTGCGCCATCGACCACCACGCCGCCGCCGCGAGCGCGATCGACCCGTAGGACCCGGAGCGACCCCGAGGCACCCGCCTGGAGGCTCACCCCGCGCCCGCGGGTCCCGTCCTCCTGACCCAGGGTGTCGCGGACGATGACCGATGTCAGGGCGACCGTCGTACCGGCGCCCGCGACGAAGAGGCCGAGCTCGCGGGTTTCCTCGACCAGCAAGCGATCGAGGGCCACGGTCGACGCCAGGTCGATCTCGAGACCGCGGCCGCCCGTGACGCTCGCCACATCGGCGCGGACATCGCGGACCGTGACGTCCTCTCCAGTGACCGTCGCCTCGTCGACGAGGCTCATGCCGAGGTCATGGGCGCCGTCGATGCGCACCCGGGAGAGGGTCACCGTCGCCCCGGATTGGGCCACGAGCCCGTAACCCAACTTCCCTCCGGGGCGCTGGGCCTGGATATCGGCGATGGTCGTGTCTTCGATGACGCCGCTGCTTCGAAAGCCGATGACCAAGAGCCCCTGACCGTAGCAAGTCGACAGGTGCACGCGGCGGGTTTCCACGGTGCCGCCCCCTTGGGCCGTCGCGCATCCCCCGGGAGCCCCCGTGCCCTCTTCTTCCTGCACGTTCGTCAGCGCAACGTCTTCGAGCACGACCCGGCTGCCGTTGCCCGACGCGATGACCCCCACCTCTCGAGCGTCCTCGATGTAGGCGCGGCGCAGGGTCGACGTCGACCCACCCTCAGCGACGAGGGCGCGCCCATAGCGCCCACCTGAAGCGCCGGGGTCGGTGGGGCCGGTCCCACGAATCACAGCGTCTTCGAGGGTAAGCGTACTATTCGAGAACGCACCGACGGCGGCGGACCGGGTATCCTCGATCACGACGCGGGCGCCGGTGATGGTCGTCATGAAGGCCCCGAAGAGTCCCGAGCCTCCAGTGCCGTCATCCGCGACTCCGCGCACCGTGTGGATGACCAAGTCCTCCGCGTCGAGGGCGCTTTCCGCGTCGAAGACCGAGATGCCGGCGCCCTGGCACTCCGAGACCGCCACCCGGCGCAGGGTCGCGGACGAGCCCGCCTCGACGAGCATGCCTTGGCCGCCGTTGCCGTCGCTCGCGCGGCTCGTCACGCGGCGGATGACGACGTCCCGGAGCGAGAGGGTCGCCGCGCCAGTTACCGTGATGCCGCG
>QMMC01000578.1 GCA_003647065.1 Deltaproteobacteria bacterium
CCGCCTCGAGCGCTTCGACCCGTCGACGAACACCGTCAGCGACCTGACCCTGAGCGGCAACGACCTGGCCCTGCGCATCCCCGCCGGAGAGATCGTCTTCATGAAGTACAAGACCGGCGCCCCCTGGGCCGAACGCTGAGGAGAGACTGCCATGAATCGGATCGTCTACTTGCTGCTGCTCTCATCCTCTCTGTACGCCTGCGGAGAACCGAACCGCACCGCACCCTTCATGGACGCCGCCGCCGGGGACAGCGCCCCTGCCTCCGATTCAGGATCTCCAGACGCCCCGGACGCGGGACCCGACGACAGCGGTCCCGCCGCTGACGGCGGTACGACGACGGACTCGGGGATGGTCGATGCAGGTGCAATGACCTGTACGAGGTCGTCAATCGTGACGGACACTTTCAGCATCGCTGCCGACTTTGCAGTCGACGGGGAGGCTCTCCACGTCGCTTACAACAAGTGGGGTGGAGTCGTCAGCTACCGCACGCGGGTCGGAGCGACTTGGTCTCCCCCGGGGGCGGCCGTGGCCGTGGAGCCCGGAGAGATCACCATAACGGTCGTGGCTGGGGTCCCATGGATCGCGGTAACTCGCACAACGGCGACGACGATCTATCGGCTAGACGCCGGCGCATGGACCGTCGAAGGCACCGTCGCCAGCCAACCGGACACCTACCC
Source organism: Deltaproteobacteria bacterium (assembly GCA_003647065.1). GTDB lineage: Bacteria > Myxococcota_A > Polyangia > Polyangiales > B10-G4 > B10-G4. The sequence continues at coordinate 679 of QMMC01000578.1, forward strand.
CGTCGCCATCGAGAGCGGATTGGATGCCGACGGAGCCTATCGACTGGCCATCTTGAGAAGCGAGTCGGGCATGCTCCGCCTCACGACCTTCACGCCCGGGGCGGGTGAATCGACCCCGCGAACGCTGACCAGCGATTTCGACGAAGTGAACATGCACTTCGCTAGTGATGGCCTCCTCGGGGTGGTGTGGTCAACGTCGACGGGGGCCGTGGGCAGCTTCTGGGACGGCCCCTCGAGAAGCCCGGGAGCGATGGGACCCATCACGCTGCCCGACGGCACGACGACGGGAGAGGTCGCGATCAACGTGGAACGCGCGCCCGAGTTCCTCGTTTCCGGCGACGATGGCTGGAGTCATGTCTCCGGTACCAGCCGAAACGTGATTCAACCGGGGTCGACCTCGACCGGGCTGAACCCACCGAGGCTCGTCTTTGGTGACGACGGCGCGCGCTACGCGATGACTTTCGCGTTCAATGGTTCGGCTGGGCTGGAGACGTCCTTGCTCACCGACCGGGGCGGCTCTTGGTCCGAACCCCAATTCTTCTCTGGCGATGCAAGCGCAATTCATCCGTTACCCGGTGGTGGCGTGGCGATGGTGCTGGTAACCGGCTCGACGGGAAGCAAGAACCTCGTTCTTCTGGAATGTGACTGAAAGGGCCGGCATCGCCGACCCGCGAACCCCCCACTTTCTAGCCCCATGCAGCGCTTTTAATCGATTCTGCGGTACCCAGCGACTCACCCCTGTCAAATCGACCGGGAACCCAGGGAACCAACGATGAGATCCATTCTTCGCTTCTTCTTCATCACGACGTGCATCTCCGTCATAGCCGTCGCTGCCGCCTGCGGTGGCGACTCGGCCCCCGCTCGCGGCCACGGCCAGACCTGCGGAGGCGATGGAGACTGCGGGGGCAATACCCCGATCTGCGCCGCCGACGGCTTCTGCGTCGAGTGCATTTCGGACTCCATGTGCGGTGACCTCTGCGGCAATGCCGGGCTCTGCGGCGAATGCCGAGAGGACGCCCACTGCCCTGGGGACAAACCCTTCTGCGACAGCAGCCGGAGCGATTGCTACGAGTGTCAGGGGGACGGCGACTGCCCGGCAGACGAAAAGTGTGACCCCCGGGGCCGGTGCGAGGCGCGGTGTGAGACGGCGACGATGTGCGACTCCGACGAGGTGTGTGAGTCCAACGTCTGCGTCGAGTGCGGGGGCGACAGCGACTGCCCCGCGGACGAGCCTCTCTGCCGCGACGGCAAGTGCCGGGAGTGTGGCAACTCGACCGACTGCGGCGCCTCGAAGCCCTACTGCATCGACCGCGACTGCGAAGAGTGCATCTCCGACCAGGACTGCGGCGCCGGCCAGCGCTGCACGGACGACAACGACTGTGAGTGATCACCTGAGGTGGCCCCTCGCAGCCGTCCTGCTCATGGCCGTCGCCGCCCTCGCTGAACCGACCGCCGTTGCGGCCCAGGAAGCGCAGGAGGCGCAGGAGGCGCAGGAGGAGCCCGCCGAGGCTCAGCCGGCGGCCGACACCGAGGCCCCGGAAGAGCCCGCCGAGGCCCAGCCGGCGGCCAGCACCGAGGCTCAGCCGGCGGCCGACACCGAGGCCCAACCGACGACCCGCACCCGCAGCCGGTCGAGGAGCGACCGTCCGTTCTATCTCTCGTTCGGTGGGGGACCCTCGATCGGTCTCGACTCGGGCTCGAGCGTGAAGTTCAAGCTCCAGCAGGAAGCCGGCTACCACTTCCTCCCCTTCGGCGACCATCCGGGGATCTTCGCCGGGGTCACCTTTGGGCAGTCGTACATCGACTACTCCATCTTCCAGTTCGGAGGCCGGGCGGGGGTCGACTTCGCGATCCTGAAGACCGACTCCTTCCGCCTCCTGGTGACGCCCAGCATCGCCCTCGGCTTTGGCGCGTACGTCGTCTCGTCATCGGTCATCGGTACGGAGATGAGGACCCTCTTCAACCTCCAGCTCGCCGGCGACGTCAAGCTGGAGATCCTCGATGGAAAGCTCGCCATCTGGGTGCGCCCCATCGGCCTCGACCTCTTCATCAACGGCGGCTCCCTCGAGCGCTACGACGTGCTCTTCGGGGTTCAGCTGAACCTCTGAGGTAGAGATCGACCACTCGTAGAACGAGCTCTGCGTCGTCCGTCCGGTCACTGGGATGGCGACGACAGAGTCACCACTCTTGGACGCGAGTTCAGTCCATCACGCAACTGCCCCGGCGCCGCCCCGATAAGGGCCACACCCATGGGCGACCACGACACCCTCTTCAAGCGCGTCTTCAGCGTGCCCCGACACGCGGCCGGGCTGATCCGCGCCATACTCCCTCCGGCGATCGTCGCGCGAATGAACCTGAACAAGCTCGAATTGGTGCCGGCGAGTTTCGTGGATCCCGAACTCCGGCACCACCACGCGGACCTGGCCTTCCGGGTACCGATCAACGGCAAGATAGCGTTCATCTACTTCGTGGTGGAGCATCAGAGCGAGCCCGACGCGCTGATGGCGTTCCGGCTCCTAACCTACGTGCAGCGCTTCTGGGCGGCGATCCTCCGCGACGATTCGACGCGTAAGACGCTACCGATCATCATACCGATCGTCGTTCACCACGGTCGCAGCGGCTGGACCGAGGCACGCGCGCTGCACGAGCTCATCGAGGGCCTCGACGAGATGCCCGAGCTCAGAGCGGTGGTCCCCAACTTCGAGATGCTCATCGACGATCTCGTCCGCGTCGACGACGCGGCGCTTCTCGCCAGGCCCCTCGACGCACTTCCGAAGGTGGCCCTCTGGATGCTGCGCGACGCGCGCACCGTCGACGCCCTCTTCGAGAGCCTTCACGTCTGGGCCAAGGAGCTCGGGCTGCTGCTGGCCCCAGGCCGGGACCCCAAGGACATCGCGAGTTTAATGCGCTACCTTTTGAGGTCCTAAGAAGGCGAAAGGGCGACGCCAGTCGACCGGAGCCGGGAGTGGGACCGGGAGTGGGTGGCCGGGGACGTGTCCTTCGAGACCGTCCGCGAGAAATTCATCGAGATCATTCCAGAGGTAGAAGCAGCCATGGCATCTCCGGCAGAACAACTCATTCAAGAAGGCGAAGAGCGCGGCCTGAAGAAGGGCTTGAAGAAGGGCCGACAAGAGGGCCGACAGGAGGCCAGCCGCACGATGCTCGTCCGCCTAATTCAGCTTCGTTTCGGGGCCCTTGGCTCTGAAATCGAAGAACGCATCGCCGAGGGCAGCCCCGAAGAGCTCGAGCGTTGGCTCGAACTCTTCGCGACCGCCGAGAGCCTCGACGGCGTCTTCGCGGAGTGAGGCTTGCCGCGGAAGTGGCGTCAATTCGCAACCAGGGTCCGATCTCTTCGCGTCGCGGACAGCGCAGGCTTGCGGGCACGACGACCCGGGACACGCGCCCTCCGGTGGCGTTCGGGATGCCGACGTACTGGTCCTTATGTAGTCTCGAAACTGGTTTCGAAACGCCGGTCCGATCTCCAACGACCGCAGGTCGGCCGCTGGCGACAATGTCAAATCGGCCGCAAGAGCTCGCGACCAGAATCTGCGATCTCGTAGACGTCATGAGTCTCACCAGGACTGACTCTAATCCATCCCCGGCCAAGGAAATCCGTGAGTACCTCAGGAAGATGCCCGCGTTCATCGATAGCCGAGTTGGATAGGCACTGTTCGATTTTGTACCATCCAAACTGCCCTCGGCCTTTGTCGATTGCCTTCAGCACTTCTAACTCGTAGTCGGTCATGGGGCCACGCTCGGGTGATAGAGGATGCCCGGACGTTCGACAAGGTGGTGTGCGACGAGATTCCCAGGGCACCCTCGAGCCTCCGGACAATCCGGGGCGGTTCAATGACCTCGCTGACAACCTCCGTACGCGCGGTCGGGTTCTCGACGCGGCTACGAGCAGGTGAGCCATCACCAACGAGCAGAGACGGTAGACGAGCTCCTCGTTCTCGTCTGCGTGGAAGTTCACATTCCCCTCGCCGGCGCCACCCCGGAGGGCACGAAGCCCCCGGGTCAGCCATGCCTAACGGCAGAGTTTGAAGAGGATGGCCACGATGTGGTCGAGCCTGTCGACCGCCGCCGGCAACTCATCCGCCCCCAAATAACCGAGGGCCTCGGCCGTCTGGAGACACGCCGTCGACTCCCGCGCGGATCCCATCGCGTTCGCATATCGGGCTTGTCGATTCTTGCCGGAGGACCGACTGCCCTCGGCGATGTTCAATGGAACGCTACTCAAACATCGCCTGAGCTGACGCCCCAGATCCCGGTCATGGACTTCGATCCCCTCAATCAACGGCCGCACCATCCGAACCGCCCCCAAAGAGAGTTGGTAACACTGAAAGTTCTGCATGGAAGAGCTCCTTCGCTCGTGAAGCCGCCCCCGCGCCACCGAGCGGAGGCCGAGTCAAGGCCGTCAGCCGGCGTAGCCGGGCGCGTCCCCCGCCCTTGCGGGGGACCGAGCCTTTACGCGGCCGAGCACGGTGGCATCATCAAGGCGCCCCGAGCGAAGGAGCAATCACGCCCTACGCGCCCA
>QMMC01000579.1 GCA_003647065.1 Deltaproteobacteria bacterium
CACCTCCGTATCAACGCGGTTTTTCGCGCAGCCGAGGCTGATGAAATGAATAGTACGAGCCATTGTATTGGGGACGCGAGGTTGCTTAATTGCATTACCCAGGAGGCCGGTTTCGATTCCGGCCGCCCGTTGCCGGGGTAATGCAATTAAGCAACCTCGCGTCCCCAATACAATGGCTCGTACTATTCATTTCATCAGCCTCGGCTGCGCGAAAAACCGCGTTGATACGGAGGTGATGCTCGGCGTCGGGGACGACGCGGGGTACGAGCTCGTGGCCTCGCCGGAAGACGCCGAGGTGATCGTGGTCAATACCTGCGGTTTCATCGGGCCCGCCAAAGAAGAGTCGGTCGAGACGATCCTCGAGATGGGCCAGCTCAAAGAGACGGGACGCTGCGAGCAGCTCGTCGTCGCCGGCTGCCTCTCCCAGCGCTACCCGACCGAGCTCGCCCAAGAGATGCCCGAGGTCGACCACTTCCTCGGCTCGAGCGACATGCTGAAACTCAGCCACGTCCTCAAAGGTGGCGCCCCGCGCATGTTGGTCGGCAACCCCGCCGATTGGACCATCCGGGCGACGGATCCGCGGCGCCTTTCGCAGAGGTCCCACAGCGCCTTCGTCAAGATCGCCGAGGGCTGCAACCGCACGTGTTCCTTCTGCGCCATCCCGGCCATCCGCGGCAAGCAGCGGTCGCGCCCCGTCGACGACGTGGTGGCCGAGGTGCGAAATCTCGTCGCCAACGGCCTCGTCGAAGCCAACCTCGTCAGCCAGGACACCATCGCCTACGGCCGCGACATCGACGGCAAACCCACCCTCGCCGAGCTGGTGAACCGGGTGGCCGCGGTCGACGGCCTCGCGTGGGCCCGGCTGCACTATCTCTATCCCGAGAACCTGACCGACGAGCTGGTCGATGCCGTAGCCGGCAACGACAACGTGCTGCCATACATCGACATGCCGCTCCAGCACGCGGCGACGAACATGCTCCGGCGCATGCGCCGGGGCCACGGCGGCGACCGGCTCTATCGCGTGGTGGAAAAGCTGCGCGAACGCATCCCCGACATGGTCTTTCGCACCACCTTCATCGTCGGGCACCCCGGCGAGACCGACGAAGACTTCGACGAGCTCTTCCGCTTCGTCGAATGGGCCGAGTTCGACCACGTCGGCGTCTTCGTCTACTCCCACGAGGAGGGCACCGGGAGCGGTGAGATGGAGGACACCGTGGCCGAGGAGGTCAAGGAGCAGAGGCACCGACGCCTCATGAGCCTCCAGCGCCCCATCAGCCGGGCCAAGCTGCGCCGGCGCGTCGACACCGAGGTCGAGGTCCTCGTCGACGGGGTCAGCGACGAGAGCGATTTCCTCCTCGAAGGCCGTTTCTGGGGCCAGGCCCCCGAGGTCGACGGCAAGATCTACCTGACCAACGCCGACGCCCAGCCCGGTGAGATCCGCCGGGCGATCATCACCGAGGCCGCCGACTACGACCTAGTCGCCGACCTCCTCGGCCCGGACGGTACCCGGGACGTGCCCCCGGGCGCGAGCCGCCCCCGGCGCCGCCATCTGCCGACCATCGATTGAGCCCGCCGGGGGGCTTCAGTTCGTTGACGCTAACCCAGGTGCATCCTATAAGTTGGCCCACCTCTGAAGTGGAGTGACCGGAATGGCTACGTACATCACAGACGATTGCATCAACTGCGGCGCTTGCGAGCCCGAGTGTCCCAACGAGGCGATCACCGAGGGCGACGAGATCTACCTCATCGACCCGAAGCTCTGCACCGAGTGCGTCGGTTTCTACGACCACGAAGCGTGTCAGGCCGTGTGCCCCGTCGAGTGCTGCCTGCCCAACCCGGAGCAGCCCGAAGAAGAGGCCGCACTCGGCCAGAAGGCAATCGCCCTCCACCCGGATGACGGCGAGCTCAAAAGCCGCATCGAGAGCGGCGAGTTCCCGTCGCGCTTCCGGCAGTGACGTGACCCCCGAGGGCGGGGTGAGTCGCGAGGTCGCCGTGCGCGTGATCGCGACTCTCCTGCTCGTGGCCGCCGGCTGCGCGCCGGCGGTTCCCGTTTGGGGTGGCGCCACGACGACCCCAAAGGGACGCGGCGACGTGTCCCTCGGCGCCGCGGTGCGCGTCGGCCTCGGCGACCTCGACCCGACAGGGGCCCCCGCCGAAATCGCGCCCTACGTCGAGAACTCGCAAGGAAGCGGCGTCGCCCCGGCGGGTGCGTTCCGCTACGGAGTCCTCGACCATACGGATGTCGGCGTCACCGTCGCCGGACCCCTGGTGCGGCTGGACGTTCGGCAAGAGCTGGTCCTCGAGGAGGTCCCCGCAAAGATCTCTCTGCTCGGCGGCATCGGGCCCTACGTCGGCTTTCTCGGCGGGGATGTCGACGGCGAAGGCGGCACCCGCGTCGGCGTAGACCTGCCGCTACTCCTGGGCATCGATGGTTTGTCCGTCGTGCAGCTGTGGATCGGGGCCCGGGTCGGCGTAGAACACGTCTTTGGCCACCTCGACGGAGGAGCGGGCGGCGCCCCGGCCCTAAGCGCCCTATCGGCCACGGGCTTCCGCATCGGCGGGGTCTTCGGCCTCGCCCTCGGCTTCCGCCACCTGCACGTGATGGTCGAGCTCACCGGCGGCTGGGAGACCTGGAGCGGCGACCTCGGCGCGTCCCCGCTCTCGGTGAGCGGCGTCGTCCTGACCCCCGCCTTCGCGCTGCGCTACCGGATCTAGAGACGCATCTTCTATGTCGCCAAGCGGGTCGCCAAATGCGTCGCCCCCAACGCCAGCGGATGACGACCTGCTCCTTGCCGAATGGCGCCGTGTGCATACCTAACGGCCTCTGTTCGGGGGATGCGCCGTGGGCGCCGGGTCGAGAGGACTGAGTGGATCTAAACACCCTCCGAAAGATCGAAGACGCCGCAGGTTGGAGCCGCAAAGAGCTCTTTCGGCTCGGCTCGGTGCTCTTGTTCATCGTCGGCGTGATGCTCTTCACGGCGACCCCTGCCATCAACGCGACGGGCGACGTACTGCTCATCGTGGCCGCGCTGATCGGCGCCTACATGGCGCTGAATATCGGCGCCAACGACGTCGCGAACAACGTCGGCCCAGCGGTGGGCTCCAAGGCGCTGACGCTCACGGGAGCTATCCTGATCGCCGTCGTGCTCGAGTCAGCGGGCGCCCTCGTCGCCGGAGGCGACGTGGTGGAGACCGTGCGCAAGGGGATCATCGATCCCGCGCTGATCGCCGACAGCGACACGTTCGTCTGGATGATGATGGGGGCGCTCCTGGCGGCTGCGCTCTGGCTCAACGCGGCGACACTGGCGGGCGCACCCGTGTCGACCACGCACTCGATCGTCGGCGGCGTGCTCGGCGCCGGGATCGCGGCCGCGGGATGGGAGATCGCCGACTGGCCGAAGGTGGGACAGATCATGGCCAGCTGGGTCATCTCCCCCGTCTTGGGCGGATTGATTGCCGCTGGGTTTCTGTACCTGATCAAGCGCTCGATCACCTATCAAGAAAACATGATGGCGGCCGCACGCCGTGTGGTTCCGTTCCTCGTCGCGGTCATGGCGTGGGCCTTCGGCACCTACCTGATGCTGAAGGGCGTCAAGAAGATCGTGAACGTGGGTTTTCCAATCGCGCTGCTGGTGGGCCTCGGCCTGGCCGTGCTGACGTTCGTCGTCGTCAAGGTGAGGATTCGAAAGACGTCCAAGGACCTCACGAACGACAAGGCAGGAGTCAATCAGCTCTTCACGATTCCACTGATCGGCTCCGCCGCTTTGCTCAGCTTCGCTCACGGCGCCAACGACGTCGCCAACGCGGTCGGTCCCCTGGCTGGCATCTACGACACGCTCAGCAACGAGGGCATCTCTCCGGAGGCTGGCATCCCGCTCTGGATCATGGTGATCGGGGCTGCCGGGATCGCGCTCGGCCTCGCCCTCTACGGGCCGAAGCTGATCCGCAAGGTGGGCTCCGAGATCACCGAGTTGGACCAGATGCGGGCGTACAGCATCGCGATGGCGGCGGCGCTGACCGTGATTGTCGCCAGTCAGCTCGGCCTACCGGTGAGCTCGACGCACATCGCGGTAGGAGGCGTGTTCGGCGTCGGCTTCCTGCGCGAGTTCATCAAACGCAGCTATGGCGGGATCGTCGAGGAGGTCAGGCAACACCACCACGGAGAGGACGAGCAGGTCGTCGAGGCGTACCTGGAGCGCTTCGGCTCAGCCCCGCTGCACGAGAAGAAGGAGATGCTGGACCAGCTGAAGGCGTCCCGTCCGATCGATCTCACGAAGAAAGACCGCAAGCGACTCAAGAAGGCCTACCGCACCGAGCTCGTCAAGCGTCAGGAGCTGCTGAAGATCGCATCCGCCTGGGTGATCACGTTGCCCGCGTCCGCCCTGATGTCCGCGCTGATCTACTACACGCTCCGCGGAATGATGTTGCCGTGATATGCGACCCGATGGCGTCCGGAGGACGAACGGCATCGGCGCCGGTGGCCAGACTCCGTGTAGGGAACTCTATGGCGTGGTGCTCGCAAACGCTTGTTGCAAGCCAATCTCGCCAGAGTAACGGGCGTTGATGACGACTCGGTTGTGCCTAGCCATCACCAGGTCGTTGGCGTTCGGAAACATGCCAAGCACCGAGTTGGTCTGGCCTGCCGGATCGAAGAGAACCGTGATGCCCGGAGTGTCGATGCCGTAGGAGTCTCGGATTCGACGACACCCCGTCGCATCCAAGGCTCCACTGGTCACGGCCGTCACGACAACCCACGTTGCTAGATCGCCCATGGCTGCGTATTGGCCATGTTTGACCTCCAACTGGTCGCGCACGAAAGTACGGCAACTGGGACACCATTCGGCAAATGTATAGACGTGGGCGACTCGGTGGCGACAAAGCGAATGAAGTTCGACCGGGTTGCCATCGCAGTCATAGAGCGTGACGTTCGTCGCGGTCTGACCCACTGCTGAGCCAAACGGACCGGCGGGGGGGCAACCTTCCACCTGACACTGACCATCGGCGCAAAACTCTCTGGCGCCGCAGGTTCCGCAGCTGCCCCCACACCCATCATCGCCGCAGGTTGCAACTTCGCACATCGGCACGCAGGTCGGCCCGGTGTCGGCGGCGCCGCTCCCGGTATCTCCCGGTTGCCCGCCGTCTTCTCTCGGTTCGTCGAGCGCGGAGTCCGGCGCGCCGGTTGAAGCATCGA
>QMMC01000580.1 GCA_003647065.1 Deltaproteobacteria bacterium
CAGGTTTGCATCACCCGCATCGAGGGCGGCTCGCCGGGTGGCCTCGACCATCAAGGCCAGTGGCTCGAGAGCCGCAGTCGGATCATCCAGACGCTGTTCGACCACGCCGACACCGACGAGAACGGGGATCCGCTTGCTCGACATCAATGCTCCTTGCTGGGGTTCGCATCGCACGAACGGAAAGCAGCCGATCGCGTTGGGGCTGCTAGGCGAAGCGCCTTCTCAGCCACACCGCCCCGGCCAGGACAGCCACCAGCGCCACGGCGGCCAGCCAACTCGGCGATCTCGGTGAGGGGGCGATCTCGACGGGGTCCATCGGAGCGAGCCCCCAGGGTCTTCGCGGTTCGACCTCGCCCAGCACGTCCCCTTCGTCGACGTACCCGAGCGCGCGCAACTCGGCGACGGAATCTTCAGACAGATCGGTGGACCGGTCATCTCGTGCCGTGCGTGGCTGTTCGCTCCATGCGAGCCGGGCGCGATCGAGTTCGGCCTCGAGCACCGCCCACACCTCGCGCATCGCAGGATGCTGCTGATCGCTCAATGCGTTTTGCTCGCCCGGGTCATTCACCAGATCGTAGAGTTCGCCTTGGACCCGCATCTCTTCACCGGGCTTGATGATCACCGAGCGAGTGAACTTCCACTCGGGTGTGCGCAGCCCGTAGATCTGCATGTGCTTGCGCTTGCCGCCCTGTCCGTACTTCACCAGATAGAGCGAAATCAACTCGGGGCGCGAAGCAAAGGCCGCGCCCTCGATCGCCGGCACCAGCGACCGGCCCGTGAGACCCGTCGGCGCCTCGATGTCCAATAGATCGAGCAACGTGGGCAGAATGTCGGAGAGGGTCACCTGGGCCCCCACCTCCGGCGATACGGCCCGCTCCCAGCTGCGAGGCAACACGATCAAGAGCGGCACCCGAATCGTTTCGTCGAAGAGATGGAAGCGGTGCGTGAGCCTGTCGTGTTCGAAGAACTCTTCACCGTGGTCGGCGGTGATCACGATCAGGGTGTCGTCGAGACGACCGTGTTCTTCGAGCAGTTCGAGTAGCCGCCCCACCGCCTCGTCGGTCCAGGCGATCTCGCCCCGGTAGAGCGCCTTCAGGTGTTCGAGCCCCCGATCATCCACCCGCCGATGTGGAGTCAGCATGGGGTCGAAGATGGATTTGTCCTCGAGCACGTTGCGGCCGTCGAGCGGCCCTTCGTAGTCGGGATCGAAACGCGTGTCGAAAGGCGCCGGCGGAACCCAGTCGTTGTGCGGATCGAAGAAGTGCGCGAACAGGAAGACGGGTTCGTCGGCCTTGGCCCTCTCGAGGGCCATTCGCGTGAGCGCCACGACGTTCTCGGACGAAACGTAGTCACGCGTGCTGAGGAGCCATTTCCGCTCGGCTTCCTCGCTTCCACGTGGGGACTCGGATGCCGCCTCGGCCCGCACCAGGTCTTCCCGCAGCATGCCGCTGCGATAGACATCGAAGCCTCGTGAGAAGCCATAGTCGCCCCAGAGATACCGCACGGTGAAGACTCCAGCCGTGAAGTAGCCTTCGGCCTTGAAGAATTCGGGCAAGGTCTGCATGAGCGGATCGATGGCCACATCGCTCGACTCGGTGCCGTGATAGGGCGGCGCCATGCCCGTGAACATCTGCACATGCGACGGCAGGGTCCAACTCGATCCCGAAATGGCCTGGGTGAAGACGGTTCCCCGCTCGGCGAGCCGCGTCATGTGCGGGGCGGTCTCGGCGTCACGAAACGTGAGGAAGTCCGACCGTGTGGTGTCGAGCGAGATGAAGAGGACGTTCGGCTGTTTCGGGACGGACGGCCGCACCCCTTCGCCCTCTTGCGCAGCGGTCGCCGAAGGCATCGCGAGCAGGAGGGTAATCGCGAGGCCGCTCAGCCTCAGCCACGTGCGCGAGGCCGCCGCTGCGGCTGCTGCGCGGGCCGTCCTCTTCTCGGTCTCGAACCTGTGGGGCATGGAGCGCAGTCTATCACGCAGGCCGGTATACCCGCCGGCCCTTGGCGTGAGCCCGCGGAGTGGGCGAAGGTAGGAGCCTTGGCTCGACTCCGAGGACCGAAATGAAACAGGGAGATGGATCGATGCTCGCCGAAGATGCCGCGCTGGTGGCCGCCCAGAATTCATGGAAGTGCGTGATGAGCCACGACAAGGAAGGCTGGCTCTCACTCATGGCGGACGACGTCCTCGTCGAGGATCCCATCGGCCAGGGCCCCACCAACCCCACCGGTGAAGGCGTCCGGGGAAAAAGCGCACTGGGCGAGTTCTACGACCAGAACATTCGCGACTCGCAGATCCACATCGAAACCCACGAGTCGTACCATGCCGGCCTCGAATCAGCGCACAAGCTGACACTCACCACCACGCTGTCCAACGGTGTCGTATCGAAAGTCACGAGCATCTTCACCTACCGACTCGGCGAAGACGGGCTCATCACGAATCTGCGCGGCTACTGGAAGCTCTCGGACATGAGCTTCAGCCAGCCCTAGTAGACCCAGGCCTCGCCCCATGAACCTCCGTCGTCTCTTGATCGCGAATCGCGGCGAAGTCGCGATTCGCATCGCACGCACGGCCCGCGAACTCGGGCTGGCGACCGTGGGGGTCCATGGCGAAGACGAACCCGATGCCCCGCACCTCGCTCTCGTCGATGCAGTCGAGGCCCTGGAAGGCGAAGGGCCCAAGGCCCTGCTCGACCCCGACGCCCTTGTCGCAGCCGCCCTGAAAAGCGACTGTGATGCACTGCACCCGGGCTACGGACTTCTCTCCGAAAGCCCAGCATTGGCCAGAGCGTGCCAGGACGCCGGAATCAGCTTCGTCGGCCCCCCGGCCGAAACGCTGGAACTCTTCGGCGACAAGACCCGGGCGAAGGCTCTCGCCAGGAGCCTCGAGATCCCGGTCCTCGCCGGCCCGACCGAGCCCTGCTCGCTGGAAGAAGCCGAACGCTTTCGCGCGACCCTGGGCCATGCCCAAGGCGAATCGGCCGCAGCCGTGCTTCTCAAGGCCGTCTCCGGAGGCGGTGGTCGAGGAATGCGCCGGGTGGACTTGCACGAAGATCTCGCGGCCGCCTACGGCGCAGCGAGTCGCGAAGCCGAACTCGCCTTCGGCACATCAGAACTCTACGTGGAAGCGTTCGTGACCCGGGCGCGACACATCGAAGTGCAGCTCGTCGGCGATGGCCGAGCCGTGATGTCGCTCGGCGACCGCGAATGCACGCTGCAACGCCAACATCAAAAGCTGATCGAACTGGCACCCGCCCCGAACCTGCCGCAGGAAACGCGCGAAGCGTTGCATTCCGCAGCCCTCGCCCTCGGTCGGGCAAGCCGGCTCCAGGGACTTGCCACCGTCGAGTTCCTGATCGATGCAGACGATGGCTCACGCTTCTTCTTTCTCGAAGTGAACCCGCGATTGCAGGTCGAACACACGGTCACCGAGGAGGTGACCGGCGTCGACTGCGTCGCATTGCAACTCGGCCTCGCAGAGGGACTCGAGCTCGAAGCATTGGGTCTCGAAGCCGACGAACGTCGCATGGGCCAGGGGGCCGCCGCGCAGCTTCGCATCCACCATGAGCGCATGCAGGCCGATGGCCGCGCGCTTCCCTCTGCCTCACCCGTCCGCCTCGTGCACTGGCCCGGCGGCCCGGGAATCCGGATCGATTCGGCGCTGCTGCCCGGCCGGGCACCCAATATCCGCTTCGATTCACTCTGCGCCAAATTGATCGTGCGCGGCGCCCACTTCGACGACGTCATCCGACGGGCACGCCGAGCCCTCGACGAATTCGTCGTCGAAGGCCCCGATACCAACGCCGCCTTTCTCGCCGCGCTGCTCGATCGCCCCGAGGTGAAGGCCGCCCGCCTCACGACACGATTCGTGGAGAACGAGGCTGCGGATCTGCTCGACGCAGCCTCGCAGATCGAGCGCGGGTGGCGGCGGCCCGTCGCACAGCCCTCGAGTGCGGCCTCGACCGGACTGGCCGGAGCGCAGATCAACGACCAGGACCCCCTGGCCGTACTCGACTACGGGCGCACCGCAAAGGACGTCAGGCCCGCGACGACACACACCGCAGCTTCGTCCCCAGTTTCCTCCCCAACCGCCCTCGCCTCTTCCATCGATGATGGACCGCCCGGCACACTCGGACTCCCAGCGCCGCTTCAGGGAACGATTCTCTCGTTCGAGGTCGAACTCGGGGACCCCGTGGCCGTGGGGCAGCCGATCGCGCTTGTCGAAGCCATGAAGATGGAACACGTGGTGACAGCCAGCATCTCGGGGATCGTGCGGGCGTTCGCCGCCCAGCCAGGCGACCCCGTGATCGAAGGTCATCCAATCGCCTTCATCGAACCCGGCGAGGTCGCTGCGGCGACAGCGGCACGCAACGAAGAACCCGTCGATCTCAACTTCGTGCGCGACGACCTGCAGGCGGTCCTCGACCGTCACACAACCGGGCTGGACCGCGCGCGCGGTGACGCAGTCACCCGTCGCCACTCACGCGGCCACCGAACGGCGCGCGAGAACCTGGCCGATCTCGTCGACCCCGACAGCTTCGTCGAATACGGCGCCGTGGTCGTCGCCGCGCAAAGGCGACGCCGCGCGCTCGACGACCTGATCGCCAATACGCCGGCCGATGGCATGCTTGCGGGGATCGGCCGCGTAAACGGCGCGCTCTTCCCCGGGCATGCCGGCCAGGCGGTCGTCGTGTCGTACGATTACATGGTGCTCGCGGGCACCCAGGGCGCGCAGAATCATCGCAAGAAGGACCGCCTCTTCGACCTCGCCCAAAGGCAACGCCTGCCCGTGGTGCTCTTCGCCGAGGGCGGCGGTGGCCGTCCCGGGGACACCGACGGCATCGGCGGGTCGGGGCTCGACTGCCTGGCCTTCGCCCTCTTCGCCGGGCTCTCGGGGCTGGTCCCCACCGTGGGCATCGCCAATGGCCGCTGCTTTGCGGGCAACGCCGCGTTGCTCGGCTGCTGCGACGTCGTCATCGCCTGCGAGGGATCGAACATCGGCATGGGAGGGCCCGCCATGGTCGAAGGCGGTGGCCTGGGCGTATTCCATCCCGAGGAAATCGGCCCGATGAACGTGCAGGTGGCGAACGGCGTGGTCGATCTCGCCGTCGCAGACGAAGCCGAAGCAGTCGCGGTGGCGAAGCAGTACCTCTCGTACTTCCAGGGTCCAACCCCTGA
>QMMC01000581.1 GCA_003647065.1 Deltaproteobacteria bacterium
CCCCCATCCCATCATCGTCATCGACGATGCGGAGGGGCTGTCGGTGCCGGTCCTCGACACGATCCGTCGGCTGACCGCCCATGACCTCGACGGGGAACAACGATTCAGCGTCTTGCTCGCCGGTACCGAGGAGGTCGCCGAGGCTCTTCGCCTGCCGGTGCTGGAGTCGCTGAGGTCGCGGATCTCGTACGCCCACGCACTCAGGGCCTTCACCGCGGAAGACACGAGGAACTACCTTCGTTTTCACCTCGAACGAGCGGAGGTCGAGGCGGGCCTTCTGAGCGACGATGCATGCCAGCAAATCTTTCAAGCGAGCTTGGGCAAGCCGCGTCAGGTCAATCAGCTCGCGCTGCACGCCCTGATCGCCGCCGCGGCCCAGGGCCGCGACGACGTCGACGGGCGCTTCATGAAGAAGGCCATCGACGCCCATCCTCTCTATCGCAAGACGAGCTGAGCCGGCACGCGTATCGGACGCTGGGACGGGACACGAAAAGACTCCGTGTCCCGTCCCGGGACACGGCGCGGGGCCGTGTCCCATCTCGGCTCCGTACCGTTACGCGGTCGCGGGATGGGACACCGCGGCGACCGTCATCCCGCCACGTCTGCCGGGCTTTCTAAGTGAGACGAGGCTGGGAGAGATCGGTGGGACAGGACAAAATCGGAAAGCACGTGTCCAAACCCGGGGTTCGGGTCCGCGTCGGGAAGTCCGGGCGCCGTCACCGGCCGCCGGTTCTACGTTGGTTGCTGCCGATTCTGCGAACCCATTTGCAGACGCTGCCTGAGGGTGCCGAGTGGCTCTTTCCCAATCGCCGCGGGAAGCCGTACGGCAAGAGCTACGATTTTGGGTGGGCTGAAAAGCGGGAGCGGCGCCCCGATAAAGACGGCCGGCCTGTTCTCCACATTACGCCGGGTGCGCTGACGAGGGCCGGGATCGATCGAAAGATTCGATTTCACGACCTTCGGGGAACCGCCGCAACCATTCTCGCCTGCGGATACTGGGGCAAGAAATGGTCCCTGCTCGAGATCCAGCGGATGCTCGCGCACAGCGACCAGCGGGTAACCCAGCGCTACGTAAGGAGGGCGAACGACATGCTCGACGAGGCGGCCCGGGATACTCTCGGCGGCCCCGGCCTGGGTCCCGATGGGTCCTGCGCCTCAAAGCCCGCGCTCTCCCTCGTCCGCGAACAACCCGCCCAATACATCCGTAGAAACTTAGCGAACGCAGAAGGATTCGAACCTTCGACCTTCGGCTCCGGAGGCCGACGCTCTATCCAGCTGAGCTATGCGTCCATTTCCCTGGGCCTTTTGGGCTCGGGGCGGTTGGTCTAGCCGAGGTCTCGGCTGGTTGCAAGGGCAGGGCGCCCTCTCCGGTCCATGAGCCAGCCCTTGACGAAGCCCCCCTTTGTCCGGCACGCCTAGTACTCGATGAATCTCCGAGAACTGCTGGTCGGTGAAGGGATCGTCGACTCCCAGAAGGCGGAGGAGGCTGAAGAGGACGCTGTCCGTCTGGACCGGGCCCTGGTGGGGGTGCTCATCGGTCGGGAGCTGGCGGCGGAGGACGCGGTGGCGGATGCGGTGGCCCGGGCCATTGGGACCGTCGTCATCGATGTGGAGCTCGGGGCCCTCGATAAGGAAGCGGTCCAGATGATCCCCGAGGGGGTGGCCCGGCGACACCTGCTGATCGCGGTGGCTCGGGATCCGGGGGGAAAACGCCTGCGGGTCGCCCTCGCGAACCCCCTCGACGAGGCGGCGATAGCCGCGGTTACCGAGGCGACGAGCCTCGAGGTCGAGCCCATGGTGGCCACTGTTTCGGGCCTCGCGGCGGCGATCGACCGCGAATATCAGGCGGGTAGCACCCAGGTCATCCACGGCCAGGGCCCCCGTTCGGAGATCCCCCGGGAAGATACGCGGAAAATGCGCGACGAGGATGCCGCCCCGGGGACCACCCCGGGCGGGACCTCGCCGATGCACCGCCTCGAGCAAGACGCGCCGATCGAGCAACGCCACGAGGCGCTGCTCCTCGCCCTGGTCGATGCGGGGATCCTTACCCGGGCCGATTATATCGCTGCGCTACGCCGTTTGAAGGGCCGTACGTAGGCCCGATTGTTGGTGCTTGGTGTGTGCATTAACTGACGGAACCGCCCCAAACCACGACAACCCTGTCCGAGACGCTCGGCACTCCCGCACTTCCCGTACGTTTCGGCCTGGTGGTTCATTCCTTGCTCTAGTCTCCCGGCACCTCGAGCCGAGCCATGTAAGGGGCTCTGCGTAGAGGTCAGGGGACGTAGTGAGAGTCCCCACTTTCGCTTGACACATATAGGGGCGCTGCTAGCGTGGCGCGCCGTTCGGGCCCCAGGGGCTCGGCCTAGTGGCTCGTACCCCGAAACATGGCTTCGGATTTGCTGGAGGATTTGGAATGAATCGCAAGCTGTTCACCTTGGCGCTCATCAGCGTCACCGCTCTCGGCCTCAGCGCCTGTGGCGACGACTCGGACCGCCCGATCGATAGCGGCCCCGTCATCATGCTCGACAGTGGCCCGGGCGATTCGTCCACCGATTCCGGCCCCGGCGTCGATTCCGGCACCCGCCCCGACTCGGGACCGACGAGCTGCGACATCGGTGAGGCCTGCGACCCCACCCGCGGTTGCCGCGTGACCGACTGCGAGGGCGAGAGAGCATACGAACAGGGCGGAGTCGAAGACCCGATCACGGGCCTCCCCGGCGGCGGTGACAGCCTGTCGGCCATCATCTGGCCACGCGGCACCTGCGGCGGTGGCTATGTGCCGATCGAGATGGGCGGCTGCGACCCGGACGTCGAGGACAGCTGCGGCGGAGTCGACTGTGGGCGTTGTCTCGGGGCTGGCTCCGATGCCATGGGCGTCGAATACAGCTTTTGTGCTACGACCTGCGTCCCGACCTTGGCGGACAACGGCACTTGCCGTGACGGCTGGGAGTGCAGCTTGACCAACGCTGCTTGTCTCACGGGCTGCGGCAGCGACGACCAGTGCCGCGTGTACCGCAAGGACACCAACATGAACGGCATCATCGACCCGTACGATGCCGTAACGAACGCGATGGGCGACGCCCTCGTGTACGACGCCACCCCGAACGGCACGTGCAACATGGATAGCTACCGCTGCGAGCACGACGGCGGCGGCGGCGTCGCCGGTGACAACTGCACCGACGACACCCAGTGCGAAGCCAACGGTGACTGCATCGCCGACGATGACGTCGAAGCCGGCGGCTGGGACGGCGGCTACTGCACGAAGTTCGGTTGTGACATCGCGGGCAATGACTGCGCCGGCGCCGGCAAGTGCCAGGAGCGCGGCATCGGCGTCGCCATCTGCCTCCAGGCCTGTCAGGTGAGCAACCTCTCCACCGCCGATGACCCCTACTCGGCCAACGGCGATTGCGCTGCTGGCTTCTCTTGCAACTGGGATGGCACCTCGGGCGACACCACGGGCAACGGCGGCTGCCTGCCGGGCAACTACAACGCCATCCGCGAAGGCGACGCTACCGGTCAGACCGGCGACACCTGCACCACCGGAGAGGACTGCAACTCGCCCTACGGCGCGGGCCAGTGCCGTGACTTCTTCCTTGATGGTGAAGCCCCTGCTGGTGGCGACAACCACTGCACGCTCTTCGATTGCGGTGCCCCCGGCATGGCCGCCGACGTCTGCGGTGCCGGCGGCACCTGCGCGTCGGTCAGCGGCTCGCCGACCACCCTTTGCGCCAAGGTCTGCGACGCGGCCGAGGACTGTCTCGCCGGCAACGGTTGCTGGGACACCACCGCCGCCGGCATCACGCCCGGCACCGCCGGAGAGAAGATCTGCTTCCCCGGTTGCACGGCGGACGCCCACTGCCGCTCCGGTGAGACCTGCGTCGGCGGCTCCGAGACCGCGCGGGGCCTCTGCGGGTGAGCTGAGCCCTCACGGGCTCATTGACTGAGACGCCCCGGTGCCGTATGGCATCGGGGCGTTTCGTCTTTCAGATGATAAACGCGAATCGAAGCGGATAAGAGGACGAGGAACGACCGATGTATCTCCACACGGGAAAGCGCCGCAACCAGGCGAAGAAGCGGAACAAGAGCGCGCGTCACAAGGCGAAGGCCAAGGCGAAGAACCGCCGTCGCGTCAACGGCATGCACGGGCGGAAGCTCAACAAGCGCCTCTGACCCCCGGCTTTCCGTAGTACGAGACGCGATCCTGCTCTGTGGGGTCGCGTCGTTGTCTTCCGTCTTCTTGGATTTGAGAGCTTTGGTCGCATGAGCGAACGCGTCGAACACAACCCCATCTTCATCGTCAGCGACTCGACCGGTGAGACCGCCGAGCGCGTCGTCCGGGCGTCGCTCCTGCAGTTTCCCGAGCATCGGGTGCGAGTCCGACTATTCACGCGGGTTCGCGACGAGGACTCGGTCCGGGAGGTGATCGCCAAGGCCGCCGATGCCGGGGCGATGATCGTCTTCACCCTGGTGGCGCCCCAGCTGCGCGAGTTCTTTCACCAACTCGCAAACGAGAACCAGATCGAAGCGGTCGATGTCATTGGTGCCCTCATCCACAAGGTGGGCACCTTCCTCGGCGCGCAGCCGATCAACGTGCCGACCCTGACCCTGCCGCTGTCCGAAGAGTACTTTCGACGCGTCGAGGCGATCGAGTTCGCCGTCAAGAGCGACGATGGCAAGGAGCCCCGCAACCTGCGCAAGGCCGACCTGGTGCTCATCGGCGTCAGCCGTACTTCGAAGACCCCGCTCTCGACCTATCTCGCTGCCCGTGGGCTGCGAGTCGCCAACGTGCCACTGGTGATGGGCGTGCAGCCGCCGGAGGAGCTCTTCGAGATCCCGGGGCATCGAGTGGTGGCGCTGACCATCGGTATCGAGCGCCTCGTCGAGATTAGGCGGGAGCGCCTGCAACAGTTGGGAATGCCGGTCGACGCCAACTACGGCCTCCGCGAACACGTGAAGTCCGAGCTCGAGTTCTCCCACACGATGTTCAAGGACAATCCGCTCTGGACCGTGGTCGACGTGAGCGGCCGGGCCATCGAAGAGACGGCGACGATCATCCTCGAGCATTACAAAGACACAGAAGAGAGCTGGGGCTCCAAGACCCGGCCGCCGCCCTCGTTCTTGTGAAGAGTCAAACGTCGTCTTTGGGCGGCACGGCGTGGGTCTTCG
>QMMC01000582.1 GCA_003647065.1 Deltaproteobacteria bacterium
AACCCCGACGAGCACCATTCCAACGCCTGCGACGAAACTCCGTTGAAATTGCCGTTGCTGCATCGGAGCGACTTTATCAAGTCGGTCCAGCGCACGCACTCTAAATGAAATGGCCGCGGAGGGTGAAGAGTATCGATGGCCATCCAGAACCGTACCTTGCAGGCGGGATGGTCCATTTCGCCTGGGCAGCGTGAGCCCGATGGTTCCAGGGTGGCCTGCATGTATGCTCCTCGCCGTGACCCATCCCGTTTCTAGTCCCTTCCTCGTTCCTTTCGATGGCTCTTTCAGTGTTTCGGGGGCGCCGACGGCGCCGTCGGATGACGGGGGCGGCAAGAAGGAGCGCAAGGAGCGCAAGAAGCAGTACAAGGACGCCCTCGAAGAAACGATCGACGAGATTCGTGAGCTGCAGCGGACGATGTACGCGGCCGACTCGCACTCGGTGCTGCTGGTCTTTCAGGCGATGGACGCGGCCGGTAAGGACGGGACGATCCGCGCGGTGATGAACGGCGTGAACCCCGCGGGGTGTCAGGTCTCGTCGTTCAAGAAGCCCAGCTCCGAGGAGCTCGATCACGACTTTCTCTGGCGCGTATCGAAGCGCCTCCCGGAGCGTGGCCGCATCGGGATCTTCAATCGCTCTCACTACGAAGACGTGCTCGTGGTCCGGGTGCACCCCGAGTGCCTCGGTGGCCAGCGCATCCCCGGCACAGAAGACATGGATGCCGGCGCCCTCGATGCGTTCTTCGCTCAGCGCTACGAGTCGATTCGTAACTACGAGCAGCACCTAGCGCGCAACGGCACGGTCATCGTGAAGTTCTGGCTCAACGTCAGCCGCGACGAGCAACGCGACCGCTTCCTCACGCGCATCGACGAGCCCGCGTCGAACTGGAAGTTCAACCCCGGTGACGTCGCCGAGCGCAAATGCTGGGACGGCTACATGTCGGCCTATGAGAGCGCACTCAACGAGACCAGCCGGCCCTGGGCGCCGTGGTACGCCGTACCCGCGGACGACAAGCCCTACATGCGCAGCGTCGTGGCCGACATCTTCAAGCGCACCCTCGAGGGGCTCGGATCGGCCTATCCCACCCTGAGCAAAGGCGATCGCGAGGAAATGCTCGCCCTCCGGGCGGAGCTCGCCGAGAGCTGAGGCCGATTTCGGGGCCTGCCTGAATCCATATCGTCAGCCGGTGACTCCAATGGGCTGATGAGCGCACGGAATCAGACGCTGACCTATGGAATCGCGCCGCAAGAAGCTCCTGCGGTCGTGCCGAAATTGAGCTCGCGTTCCGGCCGGACCATTTCCTGGCCCCGGCCCGGGGCGGGTGCCCTCGGGACACCTCCCGCGATGCCGCCGGTGATCATCCCGATCGAGCTCGACGCGGCTGAGACCCTCCTCGCACCCCCGGAAACCCTCGCTGAGACATCGACCTCGAACGCAGGGCGTCCGGCTGTCCGCCCCGAGGAGCGCTATACGGAGGTCCGGGCCCTCGGCGAAGGGGCGATGGGTGAGGTGGTCCTGGCCCACGACATGGCCATCGAGCGAGAGGTCGCGATCAAGCGACCGCACGGCGCGGCTCCGGGCGGCGAGGGGCAGTTCTGGCACGAGGTGCGCATGATGGGTCGCCTCGAGCACCCGAACATCGTACCCGTCCACGACGTGGGTACCGGCCCCGACGGCCGGCCCTTCATCGTCATGAAGCGCGTCGAGGGCGAGACCCTCGCTGAGATCCTCGAACACCTCCAGGCCCGGGACCCCGAGTACGTGCGCGAGTACAGCGTCGAGCGCCTGATGGAGATCTTCATCGGCTTGCTCCGGGCCCTCGAATACGCCCACGACAAAGGCGTCCTGCATCGGGACATCAAGCCCGAGAACGTCATGATCGGCCTCTACGGCGAGGTCGTGCTCATGGACTGGGGCATCGCGAAGCCCCTCGGCGACACCGACGAGCGCATCGTGGGCACGCCCTTCTATATGTCGCCGGAGCAAGCCGTGGGGGCCGACCTCGACGAACGCTCGGACCTCTATTCGGCCGCCGTTCTGCTCCACGAAATGCTCACCCTCCGGCACTACCTCGGCGATGTCGAAGACGTCCCCGCGGTTCTGGCGGCGGTGAGCCAGCACGGTTGGAAGCACTCCCTCATGGATTGGCATCGGCCCGGGCCGGTGCCGATGCCGCCGATGGAACTCTATCACTTCCTGCGCCACGCGATGGCCCATGACCGCGAGCGCCGTTTCGCCTCGGCGGAGGAGATGATCTCCGAGCTTCACCTCATCCTCGAAGGGCGCGTGCGCATCCAGTGCCACATCACCCTCGTCAAGAGCACCACCCGCCGCCTCGGCCGCTTCGTCGATAGGCGCCCGTGGCTCGCCTTCGGGCTCTTCCTCGTGACCGCGGGGCTGCTGGTTCAGGGGATTGTTGGGACGGCGACTGCGCTCTTCGGCTGAGCCCGGAGTCCCACGCCGCCGAGCCGATAACGTGGCATGCTATCGGGCCTTGGCCTCGCCGCGACATATGCTGCTAGCCGCCGTGATGCTCTTCGGCTGTGGTCGCCTCGGCTACGATCCACAAGGGGCCGGCGATGCCGCAGTTCCCGACGACACGAGCGTCGCGGACACGGGCGTCGCGGACACCAGCGTCGCCGACACGGGCACTCCCGATACATCCGTCGTCGATGCCTCTGCGCCGAGCTTGGGTCCCTCGCGGATCTTGGAGGCCGGGGGCCAGGGGGTGAACAATCCGAACGCGCTCTGGCTCGGCGATCGCTTGGCGGTGGCATGGAAGAGGAGCGACGGCTTCGACAAGGTGTGGGTCGCTTCGTACAGCGGCCAGGGGGATTTGCTCAGCGGCCCGTTTCAAATCAGCGGTGCAGAACCCGCAGATGACGCCTGGCTCGCGTGGAATGGGGATGTCCTTTGCGTCGTCTGGACGGAGGGGCTAGATGCGGCCACGGCCCGAGTTTATTATCGGCTCGCTTTGCCAACGGGAGAGCCCCAGACGGCCGCGACTCCGCTCAGCCCCGCCGGCGTCGTGATTCACGCCCCGGTTGTCGAGTGGTCGGGCTCACACTTCGTAGCCGCATGGCGAGCGGCCACTGCCTCCGCATCCTCCGAAATACGCCGGGCGACGATTCGCCCAGCCGGTACGATCGACCAGCCCGACGAAAGCTTCAACATGGCGACGCGGCGGCAAACTGACGTGGACCTGAGAGCCTTCGGCGGCGCCCTCCACGCGAGTTGGGGCGAGCCCATCTCCACGGGTGACGAGATTTTTCGCGCCGAGCTCTCGGCGGTCGGCGTCGTCGTCGGGGCACCGTCCTTGGTGATCGATGCGCCTGGCAATTCTCGTTTCTCTGCAATCGCGGGCAATGCTTCCGGGTCCGCCGTCGCGTTTCACAATGATCGAAACGGTACGATTGGCGTCTTTGTGCGCTTCGATGACCTCACCGAGCTCGAGGTCGATCCGAGTCCCGCGGTGGACGGTGATGAGCTCGCCATGGCCAAAGCGTCTTCGAGCGACGTCTACGCAATCGTTTGGGACGGCACCGATGCGTCGGGCGTCGCCGGGGACGTCGAATACGCCCTGGTCTCACCCGTCGACGGCATCCTGGCGCGCGGGGCTTTGACGGTAGAGCCGGAAAACGCGAGCGCCCATCCCGCCGTGGTTTGGGCGGACGGCGCGTTCGTCGCCGTGTGGGAGAGCCGGGTTGCGACGACCACCGTCGACAATCTCGCGCTCAGGCGAATCGTTCCCTGACGTCTTCCATTTTGCGCTCGTGGTCAGAAGGGCACGCCCACATGCACATACCCCTGCGTCTCGCCGCCCTCCGACAAGCCGTGGGCGATGCCGATGCGCAACGTGTAGGTCAGGAAGTAACCGAGCATGAAGTCGACGAAGAGCTCGGCGCCGACGCCGAAGCGGAAGCGCTCGAGGGCGGGATCGCCGAAGAAGGCGTCGCCCCAGTCCATGAAGGCCGAGCCCCAGATGCGTTGGATGTAGGCGGGGAGGGTCTCGACGCTCCACATGATGCGGTGCAGGGGGAAGCGGTACTCGGCCTGGACCAGGTGGAACTGGGTGCCTCGGCGGTCGAAGGTGGGGTAGCCCCGGAGCGCCTGGCCTCCGAGGAACGACTGGTTGAGGAGCTGGTCGAGGACGCTGACGTCGGGGAAGCCGCCGACGGCGAAGATGCCGCGGCGGCCGATGTCTCCTCCGCTGATGCCGCCGGCGTAGCGGAGCGCGAGGACGTGGTGCTGTATGAGCGGGTTCTCGAGGTACTGGGTGATGTTCCAGCGCCCGGTGACGGCGGTGAACTGAGAGCCGATGAGGGGGTGAGCCATCGAGATGGAGAGGTTGATGCGCCGCCCTTCGGAGGGGGTCACGTCCCAGGCGGTGCGCACGGCATCGGACCAACTCCATCCGAGGCGGAGGGAGGCGAGGAGGCCCTGCTCCGGGAGGACCGGCGGGGGGAAGTTGGGGTCTAGGTCGGCGCGGACCGCCTCGGCGTTGCCGAGGTGGGTCAGGCCGTAGGTCAGGGAGATCGCCTCGGAGTTGAAGGCCCGGGGGAACGCGTAGCGCACGCCGACTTCGCCGCCGACGGCGCGCTCGATCCACTCTTCGGGTTCGCCGCTCACGAAGAGCCCGCCTCGGGGCGAGAGCCCATAGTACGCCCGGAGGGTGACCGGCAGCGGGGTGCGCTGGTAGACGTAGGTGATGTCGGCGTTGATGTTGCCCCGGGTGAGGCCCACGCCGACCCGGGCCGAGTACCGGTGAAAGCCGACCACGTCGCCGCCCTCGACGGTCGCTCCGAGCTCGGAGCCGAAGGCGTCCTGGCCGTAGGTGAGCATCCAGGACCGCGGCAGGAAGGTGCCCGCCGGGCTGTAGGGCTCGGACTCGAGGGGGAGGGCGGCCGGCGCGGGTTCGGCGGCGGGGCGGTCGTCGAGGTAGGGCGCCGCGGGGCGGAACGTGTCGGGGTCGAGGTCCATCGCCCAGATGTCCCAGCCATCCCGCCCAAAACCGAGGTAAGCGATGCGCGTGCCGTCCGGCGAGTTGGACGGCGAGTAGGCGCCGCCGAGGACGTGGGTCACTTGGAGCGGGCGGCCGCTGCTCAGGTCGTAGGCGCAGATGTTGGAGATGCCGCTGCGGTCCGACGCGAAGTAGAGATACCG
>QMMC01000583.1 GCA_003647065.1 Deltaproteobacteria bacterium
CTCTTGCTCCTCTTGCTCCTCTTGCCCCTCCTGTCCCTCGGCGCAGGATGCGGAGAGCCCCAATGCGAAACGGGGGAAGAGTCGAGCTGCGTGTTGCCGACCCCGTGTCCGGAAATCACAGCGCAAGCCTGCTTGGGCTTTTCGAGAATCACCATCCTGACCCCCGACTCGGAGTCCCCGACCGAGGGCGATGTGCTCTCCTCCCCCGGGGACTTCCTGCTCCAGAACGACCGAGTCTCCGTGGTCGTCGACGGCCTCGGAAACCCGCACTACTTCGCCCCGACCGGCGGCGCCATGCTCGACGCCGTGCTCTCCGGCGAGGCAGAAAACCGAGGGGATGGCCTCGGGCAGATCGCCCAGACCGTCGATTTCGAGACGGGCATCGGCCCGGTCTATGACCGATACCGCGTCCTCGACACCGACGGCGGCGTCGCCCTTCAGGTCCGGGGCACCCTCGTCGGCAGCTCGGGTCACCGAATCCTCACCCGATACGAAATCCGCAACTGCGAGCCTGGGATCCGGGTGCGCACCGAGGTCTACAACCGCGGCGACGAAGCCGTCGATTGGCGCCTCGCGGACGTTTGGCTCCACGGCGAGCAAGGGCACCGGCCCTTCGCCCCCTACCCCGGGGGTGGTTTCGCCCACGGCGACGCCGAAACAAACCTTCCCCAAACGGTCGCCGTACCCTTCCTGTCGACCGCCCCCGCCGACGACAGCACGGCGAGCTACGGCTGCGTACCGTGCGGCGACGCAAACCTCGAGGGCTTCATCCGCGGCGACGTCTCGGTTGTCGGAAAGAGAGCGCGACGGGTCGGCCCGGGGGACCGCGAGGTATTCGAACGGTTCATCATCATCGCCGCCGGCGA
This sequence comes from Deltaproteobacteria bacterium, assembly GCA_003647065.1. GTDB lineage: Bacteria > Myxococcota_A > Polyangia > Polyangiales > B10-G4 > B10-G4. The sequence continues at coordinate 867 of QMMC01000583.1, forward strand.
TGATGCGGCTGGCGCCGCCGACATTGCCTACGAGCTTCGGCGAGATCTTTTCGGGGAGCCGTTCACCACGGTCCGGGGGCACGTCACCACCGTCGGCTCCGGGGCGCCAGGCACCGAGACCCGGGCGACCGTTCGCTTCGACCGAATAGGAAGCCCGCGGACCGGCGGTCCGACCCCCGTGAACCAAGTGACCCCCGAGGCCGACGGAACCTTCACGGCCCGAGTTCCGGCCAACGTAGACTTCGACGCCATCAGCATCGCCTTCGGCCGAGAGGTCGGGCGGGAGCGCATCGCCGGCGGAGCGGATGACCTCGACGCAGGCGACCTGCCGGGCGGGGCCGCGGGCACCATGCGAATCACGGCGACCCTCGACGGCGCCGCGGCCGAGATACTGGTCACGGTGCTACCCGCGGACGCCGAAACTCGAACTGCGGTCCGGGCACGACGCCTCGACGGCGTCACCCCCTGCGCCCCCCTCATCGCAGACCCGGGAGGCTCGGGTCAGGCGTGCAACCGCATCCTGGTTGCCGGCACCGCTGACGTCGAAGTGCCCCCGGGGAGCTATCGCGTCGTCGCGACCCACGGCCCCTTCGGCAGCCTCGCGGCCGCGCCCGTCGTCGTCGCGAGCGGGACCGCCGTGGACGTCAATCTGGACGTGCACTCCCTCGACCTCTTGCCCCCGGAAGCTCTCTCCCTCGACCTGTCGACGCACGGCGCCATTTCTTTCGACGCCCGGGGCGACGATGCCGAGCGCGTCCGTTCCTTCCTGGCCGCCGACCTCGATATCGTCGCCGTGACCGACCATGACGTCTTGGCCGACTATCAGGGGGTGGTCGAATCCCTCGGAGTCGGGGACCGGCTGCGCGTATTGACCGGGCTCGAGACCACCGGGCAGCAGCCGTTCGTATTTCAAAGCGATGGGGTGAGTTCGACCATCGGCCGCTTCGCGTTCCTGCCCCTCGAGGCGGTGTCGACGGGCCCCTGGCGAGGCGCGCCGCAGGATGAAGGGGTCGAACCGGGCACCCTCATCACGCGCGTCGCCTCGACGGGTTTCGACGTCGAAACGGGATTGGTGCAGCTCCTCCGGCCCTTCGGCCAGCCAATGCTCGGCCGCGACGTGGGGTTCCTCCGCGCCATCGGCCTGGACGTGACGGCGCCGACGACGGCTTTGCCCGCCCCCCTCACGAACACCCCGGCGGGTTCACTCTTCGCCAACGACGATTTTCACTCCATCGAGGTTCTGAGCGGCGCCGAACCCGAAGCATTCGTCGCCCAACGGGTCGCCTGGCACTACTTGATCGCGGCCAATGTCGTGCGTCCTGCCACCGCCGGGAGCGGGTCCCACGGCATCGGCGGCGCGGCCCCGGGGAGCGCGCGGACGATCGTCACGGGGAGTTCGTCCGACTTGGACGACGTGCTCGCCGCCGTCCGAGATGGCCGGGGCCTCGCGACGAACGGCCCCCTCATCGAACTCACCATGACCGACGACGAAGGCGTCGCCCACAGCCCCTCCATGACCGCCTTCGCGCTGCCTTCGAGCCCGCGCATTTTCGTGCGGGTCACTGCGGCGCCGTGGGTCCCCGTAGAGGAGGTGCGCATCGTCATCAACGGGGTCGTGCTCCAGACGCTACGGGACGAACTCACGCACCCGACCGACCCCCTCGGCCTCAGCCCCGTGGTTCGTTTCGAGGGGGAGCTCGAGGTCCAGGAGGGCCTCAGCTTCGAGTTCCACGACGCCTTCCTCACCGTGGAGGCGGGGGCTGCCCTCCCCCCGGCGGCGGATCTCGACTGCGACGGCGTGCCCGACACCGGCGACAACGACGGGGACGGCGACATCGACATCGACGATGTCGGTGTCCGCCCTCAGGCGGATACCCCGAGCCCCCCCGTCACCACGATGGCCCCGATGTGCCTCGACCGCTCTGGCCCCCTGCGCCCGCCGTCGGTCCCAGTAGACGCAGGCGACCCGAAGCACGTCTTCGCCGAGGTCATGGGTTCTTCCCCGATGGCGACGACCAACCCTCTACTCCTCGATCTCGACGGGGGCGGATACCAACGAGCCTCATTCCCGAGTTCGCTCTAATTGGAGTCGGGCGGCAATGAGGTCGCGAGGAAGTCCGCCAACGCAGCCAAGACAGCCGGAGGGATGGTGTGGTCTCCGTCGAACGGTACGAAGCGGACCTCCGCCTCGGCGCCATCGAGGACCTCGCGCAGATGGTCACCGCCTCGGAAGGGCAGGACCGAGTCTCGTCGTCCGTGACTGACGAGAACGGGCACACCTCGGAGGCGGCCGAGGAGGGGTCGCCATTCGCTCTCACCGATCACGCTCCCCGAAAGCGCGAAGACGGCACCCGGCGCCTCATCGCGATGCAGGGCCACGTCGATGGAGAGCATCGCCCCCTGACTGAAGCCGCCGATGGCAACGCGTGAGGACGGAACGTCGTAGCGCACTTCGAGGTCTCTGAGCAGCGCGAGGAGCGCCTCTCGGGAGGCCGGGAGCTCCTCTGGGTGTTGTGCCGCGAGGTTCCTGGTCCCGCCCCGGGCCGCAGCCTCGCGCTGGGCGCGGGGCCGGAGAGGCCACCACGCACGACCACCGTGGGGGAGCTCCAGTCGCCCCACCGGAAGAACGAAACGAAGATGATGGAGCCGTGGGTCGCGCTGAAGAGTACGAGCGAGGGGCACGAGGTCATCACCAGGGGTGCCATAGCCGTGCAGGAGCAGGACGAGGGGACCGGGGCCGTCACCGACGACTTCGAAATCGAGGGCGGCCCGGCCCGGAAGTTCTCGGGGCGCCAGAGCTCGTTCGGGCGTTGCCTCGGGGGCACGCCGGCACGCCGCCGAGGTCGCGAGGCAGACCGAGAACAGGCCCAGCACCGCGAAAGCGTTGAAATTGCCGCGACGGGTCATCTGAGTGAGCGTATTGTCGCATCGAGTCATGGAAAACGCCCAGCCCGGTATCCTCGCGGGGGTTCCCGCCCATGCGCGCTTCGTGCATTACGATTTGCTGCCCGGGGTGGACCCCAAAAAAGCCCTCGCCGAGCTCCGCGAGTGTGACATCGACGACGAGCTGGTCATCGCCCTCGGCTCATCCCTCGTTTGGGCCTCGGGAGGCGCCATCGAAGGTCTGGGCCCCCACCCCGCCATGGTCGGCCCGGGCATCTCCGTGCCCTCCACGCCCCACGCCCTCCTCCTCTGGCATCGCGGGGAGGATCGGGGCGATGTGGTGCTCTCGGCGAGGGAACTCGAAGAAGACCTCGGCGACTATTTCGAGGTGCAACTGATCGTCGATGCCTTCAAGCACCAAGAAGGACGCGACCTCACCGGCTACGTCGACGGCACCGAAAACCCGAGCGGCGACGACGCACGCGGAGCGGCCCTGATCGCCGACGCAGGCCCCGGCCTCGACGGGTCGAGCTTCGTCGCAACCCAAAAGTGGAAACACGACCTCGCCGAGTTCTTCGACTTCGACGATGACGCCCGCGATCAGATCATCGGCCGGCGCGCCAAAGACGACGTGGAGCTCGAAGACGCCCCGGCGAGTGCCCACGTGAAGCGCACCGACCAGGAGGCGTTCGCCCCGCCTGCTTTCGTTCTACGGCGTTCCATGCCATGGGCGGACGAAGACGGGGAAGGTCTCTTCTTCGTCGCCTTCGGCAAGAGCTTCGATGCCTACGAGAAGCAACTTCGGCGCATGGTGGGAATGGACGACGGGGTCATCGACGCCCTCTTTCGATTCACCAGGCCGATGACCGGGTCGTACTTCTGGTGCCCCCCCGTCGACGGCGGTCACCTAGACCTCCGCGCCCTCGGGCTCTGAGCGCGGTTAGGGCGAGGCGCCCCGATGGAGTGCTTCGTGAGCCGAACCTCTTCGACGAGTTGGTCTACGGATCCGCGTCCACGCGGTCGGTCCAGTCTTTCAAGAAACGAGCGACTTCGGCCGCATGCGGGTCCTTGAGCAGAGTCTCGTGCTTCGCGTCGACGTCGAAGACCTCCACCTGCTCGACGAAACGGGACCATCCGTAGTCTGGTTCGGAGACCGAACCCGGGGACTCCACGCAGCGAATCAACAGCGCTCGCCCCGGATACCGGGTCGTCCGGAAAAGGTCGGCGGCGCCGATATTCTCGCGGTACACGGCGGGCCGGTTCACGAATACGCCCGCGTCCACGTCGACCTGAAAGACCTCCTCGAGCCCCCCCGAGGACCTGCCGCGTCGCCGCCTCGCCCGCGCTACCTTTGCCCATCGCCGGGGACCGCTCCTGATGAGCTTGGCTGCGCGCCTCGCA
>QMMC01000584.1 GCA_003647065.1 Deltaproteobacteria bacterium
CCGCCGTTCGACTCGAGGCCCTCCTCGCGGCTCAAGGCATGGACGACCTTCACCTTGCCCGGATAAGCCTTTTCGAGGTCCTCGAGGCCCTTTCGGTAGATGACGTCCTGCCAGGTCTTGTTGCCGTAGATCAGCGTGTGCTTCAGCTTCATGTTGGCGGCTAGGCAGTGTTTGAGCATGGACCAGTTGGGGACGATGCCGGAGCCAGCGCAGATGTGCACGACGTGGTCGGTCCGGTCCTCGATGTCGTCGGGCATGACGTAGGGCCCGGTGAAGCCGGTGATCTCCATGCGTGAGCCGGGCTGGGTGCGATAGACCAGAGGCGGCGAGAGCAGGGGCGGGTGGTCGGTCACGCCGCTGACGTAGCGCTCTTCCTTGACGGTGATCGCCAGGTGCTTTTCGTGGGGCGCCGACGCGAGGGAGTAGGCCCGGGGCGGCTCCTTCCTGCCCTTGCGGTCTTCGAGGTAGGCGGTCCAACGCGCGAGGGCGTCGAACTGCTGCGGGGCGATGGTGCAGAAGTGACCGGGCTTGTAGTCCAGCGTGTCGTTGCCGGTGAAGAAAATGAGGGTGGAGGTATCGGGGGTTTCGCGGATGACGTCCGCGACCATCACTTCGAGCTTCTTGATCTTCTTGGGGGCCATGAGCACGGACGCTATCACACGGCTCGAGCGCCAAAGCCTGCGGCTCCGCTAGCGGACCGAGAACGCGACCAACTGTCCCCCGTTGCGGATAGCCGGCAACGTGCCCTTTGGGCTCCAGGTCACCCCATCGGTGCTCGACATCACCCGGTCGCTATTACCCCCGGCGAAGATCATCTCGTTGCGGAAGACCTCGGCGGTGCCGTTTTCAGCCGTGAACGCCAGGGTGGCGATGGAGCCCCAGGCAGAGCCAGCCGCCCGACGGACGACGTCGGTCTCGCACGCCGCCTCTTCGCCGCCGACGAGGTACTCGGAGCCCTCGAAGCGCGTGAAGGCGCTCGAGTGACACGGGGCTGGGAGCACCGCCGTGAGCTCGGTCCAGGTGTTGCCGTCCGAGGTCGACCAGACGTCGTCGAAGGAGACGGAGTCGTTGTAGCCGCCGATGTACCAAAGACGCCCATCGAAGGATGCGAGCGTTCCTCCGTAGGTGGAGGTCGGGAAGGGCGGGTGGTCGGTCCACGCGACTCCGTCGGCGCTCGACCAGACGGTGGCGAACGTCGTGCCGGCGTTGTAGCCGCCGACGATCCAGATGCGCTCCTGGAAGATGGCGCCCTCGTGCGCTGCCCGGGGGGCGGGGAGGTTGCCGATGACGGACCACGTGGCGCCGTCGGTGCTGCGCCATACTTCGGAGTGCCACGTGGTGAGGTCCTCGCGGCCGCCGATGAACCACAGCGCGTCTTCGAGAACGAGCATCACGCCGTTGTAGAGATTGAAGGGGAGCAGCCCCGCCGGGGTCCAGGTGACGGCGTCGGTACTCGACCAGACGTCGTCCGCGTGGGTGAGGAATGTGATGTCCACGGTCTCGCGGCCGCCGGCGTAGTAGAGCGTATCGCCGCCGACTTCGACGGCCAGTTCATCGGCGTCGCCTGCGGTGTCGGTCACCCGCACCCGGGTCGACCCAGCGAAGCCAGGTGAGAAGAACGCACCGGTGGTGCCGTCGATGGTCCCTTCGCCGGTTGCCACCGAGAAGGTGTAAGGCGGAACCCCGCCGGTCGCGTTGAAGGTCACGCGGCTGTTGTAGTTGACCTCGAGGCGCGGCGCCGCGAGAGCGAGGGGCAGCGGGCCCGCATCGGCGTCCGTGCCCGCATCGGCGACCGACGTGTCCACCGGAGTGCTGCCGGAGTCTCGGGCGGCGTCTGCGCCCCCTCGGTCGAAGCCCACGCGCCCGCACGACGCGCAAGAGAGGGCCACCAAGCAGAGCGTGGGGACGGTCCAAGTGGGGCGGCGAGCCATCATCTACCGGTCGAAGTATAGACCACGCGCCTCGGACAGGAGTCCCCGAGAAGACCTCAGTCCTCGCCGGGCGGGTCGACTTCGACGCGGATTTGGATGTCGCGAGGTTCAGCGGGCTCGGCGTCGTCGCCGGTCTCTTCGGCCTGGGGGCCTTCGTAGAAGACGAGGGCAGCCTCCTGGGCTGCGTCGACGAAGATGCTCGGGTAGACGCCCATGCCGACGACGCCGGCGAGGCAGAGCCCGATGGACAGCCCGAGGGCCGGGCCGACGCGGACCGGCTTCTCGTCTCGTGGCTCGGTCATGTACATCGCCTTGACCACCCCGAGGTAATAGAAGAGGCCGACGACGGCGAAGAGCGCGCCGAGCAAGACCATCCAGCCGAGGCCCGCGTTCCAGACGGCCATGAAGATGTAGACCTTGCCCCAGAAGCCGGCGACGAAGGGGATGCCGGCGAGCGAAAGCAAGAAGAGCAACATCGCCAGCGCCAGGGCCGGTGAGCGCTTGTAGAGGCCCGCGAGGTCTTCGATGTCGTCATCACCGGCAGTACTCGTCGCGACCCCCTGGATGACCAGGAACGCGCCGGTGTTCGTGACGATGTAGGCCGCGAGGTAAAAGAGCAGCATGCCCGTGCCGTAAGCGCTCATGGTGCTGAAGGCCATGAGCATGTAGCCGATCTGAGCGACGCCCGAATAGGCGAGGAGTCGCTTGATGTTGCTCTGGGGCAGGGCCATGAGATTGCCGGCGACCAGCGTCACGGTGGTGATGACCAGGATGATCGGCAGCCAGCGCTCGGCGTGGGAAGCGAAGCCCGCGTGGAAGAGCGTGATGAGGGCGGCGAAGCCCGCGGCCTTCGGCGCGACCGAGAGGAAGGCGACGAAAGGCGTCGGAGCACCCTGGTAGGTGTCCGGGACCCACATGTGGAAGGGGACGGCGCCGATCTTGAACCCCATGCCGGCGAAGATCATCACCACGCCGACGATGAAGACGGGGCTCGCGGGGACCTGGGCGATGACCTCGATATCGGTGCTGCCGGCGAGGCCCACGACCCATGACAGACCGAAGAGGGTGATCGCCGTGCTCGCTGCGCCGATGAGGTAGAGCTTGAGCCCGGCCTCCGGGGCGTTGCGGTCCCGGCCCGTCTCGTCGTCGTTCTTGGCGTAGGTGGCCAGGATGTAGAGCGGGATGCCCATGAGCTCGAAGCACACGATGAGCAGCAGCACGTCTCGGGCTCCGGGCAAGAGCGTCATGCCGAGTAGACTGCAGAGGAGCAGCAGGTAGTACTCGCCCTGGCGATGGGGTTGGTGCTTGGCGACGTAGTCGATGCTGCCGAGGCTCGCGAGCACGCCGGCGACCAGGAAGAGGCGCTTGAAGTAGAGCGTCCAGGCCGTGCCGAGGTAGGCCCCGGAGAAGGCCTCGCCGCGGATCATGTCTTCCATGAAGAAGCTCGCCACGAAGATGCCGACCAGAGAAGCGCTCGTGAGGTAGCCCAGGGCCTTGGTGGGCCTGCTGTCCTTGCCAGGCTTCGGGACGATGATGAGGTCGACGATGAAGACGAGGAGCGCCGCCCCGGCGAGGAGCAGGTCGAGGGCGATCGGCGCGACGACGATATCCGCGAGTCTCATGGCAGCGCCGTTACCGAGTTGGGGTTCACGATGGAGAGGTACTCGGTCGTCGCGACGTCGATGAAGTCGAGCATCAGCGACGGCGCGAGGCCGAAGACGATGATCGCCGTGCCGAGGATGAGCAGCGCTCCCCACTCGACGCCCTTGGCGTCGGACAAGTCATGGAACTCCTCCGACGGACCGGGTCCCCAGAAGATGTGCTTGGTCGCGCGCAGCACGTAGACCGCGGTGACGAAGGCGCCGAGGACCCCGGGGATGGCCCACCAGCTGTGGTCGGACTGCCAGGCGCCGAGGAAGACGAGCAACTCGGCGACGAAGCCCGCGGTCCCGGGCATGCCCAGGGACGAGAGGCAGGCGAGGGTGAAGAAGAACGCGACGCCGGGCATCACCTTGCCGAAGCCGCCCATCGACGGGACCCACCGGGTGTGGGCGCGGCCGTAGAGCAGGCCGACCAGCGCAAAGAGCAGGCCCGTCATCATGCCGTGGGCGAACATCTGGTAGACGGCGCCGTTCCAGCCATCGATGGTCAGGGTTGCCGCGCCCAGCATGACCACGCCCATGTGGCTCACCGACGAGTAGGCGACGATGTACTTGAGGTCCTTTTGACTCATCGCCGAGAGCGCGCCGTAGACGATGTTGATGACCGCGACGGCGCCGACGACGGGGGCCCACTGAAGCGCGCCCTCGGGCAGGAGGATCATGCCGACGCGCATGATGCCGAAGGCGCCGAGCTTCATCAGCACGCCGGCGTGTAGCATCGAGACGGCGGTCGGTGCGGCGGCGTGGCCGTCGGGGGACCAGGTGTGGAAGGGGAAGACGCCGGCGAGGGAGCCGAAGCCGAGCCAGATGAAGAGGAAGGCCCAGCTCTGGGTGGCCGGGTCGAAGTCGTAGGCCTCGAGGACGGCTAGGTCGAAGCTCTCGCCGCCGGCCTCGAAGTAGAGGGTGAGGATGACGACCAGGATGAAGGCCGAGCCCACGAGCAGCATCAAGGTGAGCTTCATGGCGGCGTACTTGCGCCCGCCTATATTCAGCAACTTCCAGACGAAGGCGAAGGGGCCGTCTGCCTCGACCTTGCCCTCGCTCCCCCAGATGCCGATGAGGATGTACATCGGGAGGACGGCGACTTCGTAGAAGAGGAAGAAGAGGAAGAGGTCCTGGCAGACGAAGACGCCGAAGACGCCGGCGACCAAGACCAGGAGCAAGATGTAGAACTCTTGTTCGCGGTCCTCGAGGGTCCAAGTCGCGAGGACTCCGGCGACGATGATGAGGCCGGTGAGCAAGAGCAGGGAAACGCTCCACCCATCGACGGCGAGGCGCAGCTGGATGCCCAGGCTGGGGACGACGGGGTAGATCTCTTCGAGCTGGAAGCCGCCGGCGGCGAGGTCGTAGTTGAAGGCGACCCAGACGCTGCCGGCCATCGAGACGGCGGCGCCGACGAGGGCGGTGACGCGGGTGACGTCCTTGAGACCCTTGGGGATCGCGAGGAGCGCGAGGGCGGCGACAAACGGGGCCGCGACGGTGATGGCGAGGATGTAGGCCGTCATTGGAGGATGCTCCAACCGGAGACGGCGATTAGGGCGATGACCAG
>QMMC01000585.1 GCA_003647065.1 Deltaproteobacteria bacterium
CGATTCGAGATCACCTCATTGGTGTTCATGTTCGACTGCGTACCGGAACCGGTCTGCCAGACGACCAGCGGGAAGTGATCGTCCCACTGTCCGGCGATCACCTCGTTCGCGGCTGTCAGCAGTGCTTCCTGCTGCACTCCCTCGAGCATGTCGAGCTCACCAAGCTCGATGTTCGCTTGCGCTGCGCATTTCTTGACGATGCCCAGTGCACGGATCATCGGGCGGGTAAAGCGGTGCCCGCCGATCTTGAAGTTCTGGCGCGAACGTTGAGTCTGCGCGCCATACATGGCTTCGGAAGGGACCTCGATGGGGCCCATCGAATCGCGTTCTGTACGGGTACTCATGGCGTGGGGTCGCGAGGTGCGCGCCGTGTTGGCGCGGGTCGGGTTCGTGGCGCGGCCGGGAAAGGCGCGTTGGTTCGGGCACAGCAGACGGACTGTCTGACCCCGAAAACGGCAAGCAGTATAGCGACGTAGGGGGTCCGGCGCGCGGCTACATCAACCCCATGTCGCGCAATGCGTCGACATCGGTCTGGATCGCGCCAGCTGTCTTCTGCATCTGGGCCCTGGACTCCGCGCTGAGCGGCAGCTCGACGATGCGTTCCACACCGCCCAGGCCGAGCACGGCGGGAACGCCCATGTAGAGGCCCTCGAAGCCGAACTCGCCGTTCAACAGGCAGGCACAGGGCAGCACCCGGCGCTGATCGTTCAGGATCGACGCAGCCATCGCCACAGCAGCGGCGGCCGGCGCGTACCAGGCGCTGCCGGTCTTCAGCAGCTTGACGATCTCGCCCCCGCCCTTGCGCGTGCGATCGGCCATCGCATCGACCTTTGCAGCCGGGACGAGGTCGAGGACCGACACGCCGTTGACCGTGCAGTAGTGCGGCATCGGCACCATCGAATCACCGTGCGCACCGAGCACCATCGCGTTGACGTCCTGCACGCTTGCACCAGTTTCCTCCGCGATGAAGAAACAGAAGCGCGCCGAGTCGAGTACGCCTGCCATGCCGATCACGCGCTTGGCGGGAAAGCCGAGCTTCACGCGCATCAACGTGACCATGATGTCGAGCGGATTCGTGACGACGATCACCACGGCCTCGGGCGAACCGTTCCGGATGTACCCAGCGACGGCCGTGATCACTTTGCCGTTGACCTCGAGCAGGTCCGACCGACTCATCCCGGGCGTGCGCGGCTTACCCGCAGTCACGATGAACACATCCGAGCCCCAGGTATCGGCAGGATCGTTCGTCCCGATGACCCGCGCCCCGGTGCCCTCGATGGCCGCCATCTGATTCATGTCGAGCGCGATGCCCTGCGGCCGCCCCTCCAGAATGTCGATCAGCACGACCTCGCGCGCGAGTTCCTTCGAGACAGCGAGCTGAGCACACGTCGCACCGACGTAGCCAGCTCCGACGACAGTGATCTTGCGTTGGGAGATGGAGTTCATGGGCAAACAGATTAGCGCCTCCGATCCCGCCACCCAACGCCTTTCCCTCACCGCGCGCCCGGCAAGGCCGTCAACAACAGCAACGCATGTCGCCGCTTCCACCCGACCGCCGACTTCCAACAGCCCCTGACCACGGGACACTCCAACACTCCGGGCCTCACCCCGGGCACGTACCCCTGCCACCCGTCGAAGTACCGCCCGGACGAGAACTGATCCGGCTCACGCTGCCCCCCGGGCCCCTGCCAAACATCTTGTCCGTGCTTCAGGTAGTTGTTGAGCACGTACTTGATCGCGTTCCACACCGCCCGGACTGACTTCAACACGCGCGAGTGGAACCTCTCGGGGAACACGCTCCCACTCCGCCCCCAGAGCTTGTTCAACGCCCTGGCCAGACTCGCAACAAAGCCGCGCATCCCGTTCGAGAACGCGGCCGCATCATCGGCATCCACGAGCAAGTGCAAGTGCGTGTCCTGGATCGTGAAGTGCGTGATCCGAAATGCGGCCTTCTGCGCGAGCATGACCCGTTCAAAGACCACCTGTGCCGCCGCGGGGTAGCGCAGGTTCACGAGGCCCCGCGCCCGCTTGATCGTCACGAGCATCGGATCGTGTCGCGTCACGCGTTCCCTCGGCGAGTGCGCAACCCCATCCTTCCGCGCCTTCCGTCCGGCCCCTTCACGATGCCCGCCCCAGGTGCCCACTTCGTGAAACACCAACTCCCCTTGCGCTGTTCTCCCCATACCTAGTTAAACGATCGGGGGCGGGAAGGGTTCGTCTAAAGTGCCGACTTCTTTATCTATTCGCCACTTGGGCACAGTTCTGCATCAACGACCTCCATCTTGAAAGCGGCGGAGCAACTCGTTCAAGCAACGGCGACGCCGCGCTGTGCTCTCGCTCCGCAGGGCGTCGCTCCGCGCGGCTCCTGACCTCTCGGCTGGACGGATCAGCGACCGTTCTGTTCGCGGAATCGGACCGATGCCGCCCAATGCGCCGTTTCTTCCACGTCTGCCACATCTTGAAAGCGGCGGAGCAACTCTCCCTAGCGTCGGCGCCGCCGCTCTGCGCTCCCGCTCCGCAGGGCGTCGCTCCGCGCGGCTCCTATCCTTCGGGGTGGACAGGGCAGTGGCCTGTCTCCTAGCCCAGGCCGCACGCCGCACGCCGCACGCCGCACGCCGCACGCCGCACGCCCCGCGCCCCGCGCCAACGACGACCGCCCCTCGCAAGCAAGACCCACACCCCACCCCCCCGGCACCCCGATCACCCCCAAACAGCGCCATCCCCATCATCCGACAGCCGCTCCCACAACACCTCCCCCTCCCCTCCGGTCAAAGCCTCCGAAAACCGTCGCCCCCCCCATCCCTCCTCACCCGAGCGACGCCCCCCACACCGCCACCGCGTCCCTCCCGGTTAAGCTCTTCCTTCCACCCCCAACCCGCAGCCCCCAACAATTCCCCGATCCCCTGCATCGAATCCCCCTCGCACGGGATCTCGACTCCCCAAACACGGCAGGCACCACACACCTCCACCACTCCCGCAGCTCCGCGCACCCCATGCCCGACTCCAGCGACCTCCTCCTGACCCACGCGAGTGGCCTCCGCCAACTCGCGCGAGCCCTCTTGCGCGACGCGCAGGATGCCGAGGACGTACTCCAGGAGACCTTCGCCGTCGCCCTCGAGCGCAAGCCCGACCGCCTCGCGAAACCCGGCCCATGGCTACGCCAAGTCCTGCGCAGCGTCGTACACAAACGTCTGCGTTCCGACACCCACCGACGCGACCGCGAAGCCGCCACCACGCAGCACACGCGATCCGCCGACCCCCTCGACCTCGTCGCGCGCGGCGAGCTCATCGAACGGGTCGTCGCCGCCGTGCAGTCCCTCGCGCCGACCCTACGCGAGGTGATCCTGCTCCGGCACTTCGAGGGGCTACCGCCTCGCGAGATCGCGCGCCGCACGGGCACGCCCCTCGCAACGATCTCGAGTCGTCTGCAACGCGCGCACGCGCAGCTCCGCGCGCAACTCGACGAGGATGGAGATGGTCCGTGGATGCCCGCCCTGATGCTCAGCTTCGGCCTGGATCGCGAGGGAACTCTCGTGGCCAACGCCCTGACCACGGGAGTCCTGACAGTGACGAGTGCAGCGCTATACAAGTGGGGAACGGCCGCGGCCGTCGTGTGTGTTTCCGTCCTCCTCTGGCAGGCGCAGGAGCCCGAGGCTCTCGTGCCCGCCACCGTGCTCGAGCCGGCGACGGTGGAGACGGCTCAACTGGCAGCCCCTGCGACCGCTCCTCCGCACGAGAGGCGCGGCGAGGTCGCACTGGCCGCACCACCTGTACCGCTGGCCATCGACCCCTTGCCGTACGCGTACCACTTGCGCGCGCACGCCATCGACAAGCGTGACCTGCCCGTGCAGGGAGCCATGCTTTTCTTGGCGCCGCCAGGCGTCCCCGCGAACCTGATCGGTGGGACGGATGACGACGGCGTAATCGAAGCACGTTGGTTCGCACGCGACCCGGAACTCGAGATCGACTGGAGCCTCGTCTCGGGCAAGACGGGCACTCATCTGCAACGCATCTCGATGAAGGCCGGTGAGACCTTCGAGGTCGCTGGCAGCATGCGTGCTGGTTCGAGCGGAGAGGAAGTCCTCGAAGGTCTCTCCCGACGCGAGCGCCGTGCGGTGGAACGCAAACTGCAACAAATACGCCGCGAGGCGAGGTGGCACGGCGACCCCGACTGGCGCAACGCAGGCTTCCCGCCCAGGCCCTTCGACCCCGGCGTCCGCTACCTCGATCCCACCCTGCAAGCGCGCACTGACGACCTCGACGGCTTGCGCTTCATCTCGCGCGCCGCGGAGTTCGACGAGATCGATGACCACAACGAGACCAGTGAGGAAGAGCCAAGACGCACCGACTACAGCTGGTACAGCGGTTCGTGGACCATTCACGGTCGCGTCATGCGCCCCGATGGAAGCCCCGCAGCTGACGTTCCCATCGGTTACCGGACCCGGCTCTCCGCGATGCGCTTCAAGGCGACAGACGCGGGCGGCTTCTACGAGCTGCACGGAGCTTCGAGCGGAGAGCTGGTGCTGCTCACCGGCGGTGGCCAGAACGGCATCGCATCGCGCACGCTGACGACGCTCGATGACGAGTCGTACCTCTGGAACCCCGTGCTCGACCGTGGCCACGAGTTGCGTGGCGGCGTCCTGCTCGCGGACGGTGCGCCCGCCGTCGGGTGGTGGGTCGAGGTCAGCGCGATCGACCCGGATGCAGCCTTCGCCGACCGAACGCTCACCGACGCGGAAGGCCGCTACTCGATTCCCAACTGTCCGAAGCTGCGCCTGCGAGTGACGACGCGCCCCGCGGACTCGAACTGCAGCGCGCCGTGGGATGTGCAGGACGGTGTGCTCGCCAGCATCGGCGAGCTTCCGCTGCAGGCTCGCTTCGCGAGCGATGCCTCGATCGACTTCCCCGGGGTGCGCGGCCTGGTCCTCGACGAGGTCCGCCTCGTGCACGAAGACAGCGGCGCCGTGTCGTGGATGCAGCACAGCGACGAGAGCTGGAAGCTGGAGAAGGCCACGCCCGGCCGCTACCACCTCGAAGTCCTTGCCGGATTGCACGGCTTCGTGCGCGGACCGTCGTTCGACGTCTACGCCGAGCAGAACGTGGTGCTCGAGAGCGTGATCGCGCGCCCGCC
>QMMC01000586.1 GCA_003647065.1 Deltaproteobacteria bacterium
GGCACTTATAACGTGTCAGAGGTATTTGCGCCGTCCCTGACCCGGCGTGCACGCAGCCAAACGCTTCAACAATCCCGTCGAAACCGTTTCGCCCCCAAATTTTCAAAGAACGCGCGCAACATAGCGACGAGTTCGGGGCGGCGCCAGTGGACGGCCGGAACATTGTCGTCACGTTCGCTACTTGCCGTTAGAATGGCCCCATGAAAAAGGGGGCATTCATCACAGGCGCGGTTTTCTCGCTCCTGGCCATGGCGTCCGCCCCGGCGCTTGCGGCACCCATCCCCGGCAACCACGGCTGCATGGGCCCCTGGGTCGGGCGCGGGCAAAACTCCGGCTCCTCGACCTACTGGACCATCGACCTGACGCTGACGGGCTCGCCCCACGGCGCTCGCTGCGGGACCATCGAGTACAAGAACCCCGACTGCGGCGGGTTCCTCGACGCGTGCCGGCTGGTCGGCGCCGACATCCACACCCAGGAGAACTACACGCACTCGGAGAGCAGCTGCGCTCCCGCGGGGAGGGTGGTCATCCGCTGTGAGGGCAACCAGATGCGCTACTCGTGGATCGGCTGGGAGCAGGTCGACACCGTCTTGCATCGGCCCCCGGGCTATTCGCCGCCGGCCAATCAGGCTCGCGCCTCCGGCGGCGCCACGCCGACCACGCCCCCCACCGGCACGACCACGCCGCCCACCGGCACCACCCAGGTCCCCGGCGATGCGCCCATCCCGCCGCCGGTCGTGCCGCACCATCCTCCGCTCCAGCAAAACGGGCCGCCCCCAGGCCAATCGCCGCCCGCCAAGGCCGGCGGCTGCGGGTGCGCGACTACCGCGCCGCTGGGCTCTCTCCATCCCGTCTCGGGGCTGATCTCACTGGCGCTCCTGCTGCCCCTTCTCCGCCGCCCCAGCCGCCGCCGCCGGCGCTAGCGCCGATCGGCGAGGTGCTTCTGGATCTGCTTTCGAGTGATGGTCTCGGAGATCTCCTCGACGAGCACGACGGTGAGCTGGCCGCCGAAGGTTTTGTCGTCGAGGCGCGCCTCCGCGAGCATGAAGCCGGCGCGGCCGACGCGGCTCACGGGCATCACCACCCGCCATGGGCAGCCGCCCTTTTGCTCGACGAGCTTGGTCAAGAAGCTGAGTCCGTCGACCACAGCGCCGGTCTCGTCCCGGTGGCCGTGGAAGGGCACCAGGAGCACCGTCGCCCGGCTGTGAATCACCTCGTCGATGGCCGCTTGGTCGGGGGTGCCCGGCGCGACGCTCATCGCGTGCTCCATGTCGCAGCCGAACTCCTCGAGCAGGTCGAAGACCAGCTCGCGGATACGCTTCCCGTAGGGCCTCACTACGACCACTTGCTTCTTCAGCACGACCATGAGTGTAGGGCCGGAAACGTTCGGTGTTACCCCTCGTGCGAGATGCCGGTGATCTCTCGGCTGGTCCGATGTAAGTTCTCGGGCTACCTGTGACCACGATTTAGAGAGAGCAGCGATGGAAGAGAAGAAGCCAGAGCCGAAGTTCGACAAGGGCGACCGAGTCGCGATCACCGGGGGCAAAAAAGGCCTCGGTGTCCGCGGCAGTGTCTTTTGGATCGGCGAGAACAAGTGGGGCCCCGGCCTCCGCTATGGGGTCAAGGGCGACGACGGCGAGACGTATTGGCTCGACGACGCAAAGCTCGGCGCCGAAAAGGACGCGCCGCCGCCCCCGGCCGGGGCGGAGCCCAAAGGGCCCGTCGAAGAGTTCGACAAGGGCGACCGGGTGCGCATCCGCGGCGGCGCCGGCAAGGGCGCGCTCGGCTCGGTCTTCTGGATCGGCGTCAACAAGTACGGCCCGGGCAGGCGCTACGGCGTCAAAGGCGACGACGAAGAGACGTACTGGCTCGACCAAACTCAGGTCGAACGCACCGAAGAGGCGGCACCCAAGAAGGCCGCTCCTTCGGGCGGAGCGCCCGACCGAGGCGGCGATGCCACGAACGAGTTCGCAGGCGACGATGGCAACGCCTACGAGTTCTCGGACGAAGACGCACCGCCAGCGCCGGCCAACGATCCCGGCTTCGACGACGCCCCGCCCCCCGCCGACGACGAGGTCTACGAAGCCGCGAGTCACGAAGAAGGGGACGCCGGCGACAACCCCTTCTGACGGCTGCTAGGGCACCAAGAACACGTAGACGCCGAAGCCCAGCACCTGGCGGCCGTGGTCGAGGTAGGCGCGGCGCCAGGCGCGGCGTGCCTCGACGGCCTTCTGCACGGCCTCGTCGTTTGGGAGCTCCCGGGCGTTGAGCTCGGCGGCGGCCCAGGAGCCGCTCTCGAAGTGGTCCCACTCGGCCTTGGAGGCGGTGGTCGCGTAGATGGGCAGGAGCCCCGCGGCCTCGCCCCGGCTGACGTTGTGACGGTGGGTGCCGTACTCGTGGGCGTTGATGCCCGTCGCCGAGAGGTACGCCGCCGGCGCGACTCGGTTCCAGCAGGTATGGCCGATGACCACCAACCCGCCTGGGGTCACCATGCGCGCGCACTCGCTGAGCGTCCGGTCGTATGCGTCCGGGAGGTCGCCGTAGGCGTGGGCAGACCCGACAGAGAGCGCGATGTCGAAGCTATTGTCGGGGAGCGGAACCAGGTCGATCTCATTGCCGACCAAGCGCGCTCGCTTGCCGAAGGCCTCGAGCTTGTCGCGGGCGAGTTCGAGGGCATCGCCGTCGTTGTCGATGCCGAGCACGTTGCCGCTGTGCACCTGGAGCATGAGCCTCAAGAGCTCCCCCTCGCCGCAGCCGATTTCGACGGCCCGCGGCTCACGAGGGAGCTCGAGGAACTTCACGATGCCCTCCCAGCGCTCGGGGCTGAGAGGGTTGTTGTAGGGAGTGGTGATGCCGCCCATGGTCCGGGGGCCCTTATCGAATCAGCTGCGGCGGCGGAAGAGCGCCAGGAGCGGCAGGCCCAGGAAGGCGAGCCAGCCGGTGTCGGTGTCGGTGAGGCCCGGCACCGCGGAGCAGCCCGCGGAGACGTCGGCGGTCGCCGTGCAACCCGTGTCGTCGCACATGGCGGCCGCGCTGCGGTCGACGGTGACGTCGAACGAGGACTGAATCTCGGCGATGCAGGCCTCGAGGCTGGTGGCGTCGACGTACTGGCCGTCGCAGAAGAGGCCGCCGGTGGGCTCCGAGCAGGAGGCCTCACAGCCGCCCGTAAGCTCGGTCTGGCAGTCGACGTAGAGTTCGGACTGGCAGTCGACCTGGCAATCGACGTTGGCCTCGGCGGTGCAACTTCCGCTGCAGCTCGCGTCGCAGTTGGCCATGCAGTCGGCCATCGGCGGCGTGGCGCTGCAGCTCGCGTCGCACTCTGCGCGGAAGGTCGTATCACAGCTCGCCGTGCACTCGGCGTGGGCCTGAGAGCCCGAGGCCTCGGCGGAGCACTGGGCCGAGCAGTCGGCGCTGATGTCGGCGGTGCAGCTCGCCTCGCAGTCGAAGGAGCCCGGATCCACGTCGCACGAAGCCATGCAGCTCGCCGAGCAGTCCACGGTGCAAGAGGCTTCGAAAGATGCGTCGCACCCGCCGTCGCAGCTCACGTAGGCCTCTCCCGAGCAGGACGCGGTGAAGTTGATGGGCTCGCACTGCGCCATGCAGCCGCCTTCGACGAGGATCTCGCAGGTGGTGTCGGCGGAGAGGTAGAGACCTCCGCAGGCGGTGAGCTGGGCTTCGGACGTGCGCGGTGCAAAGAGCACCATGCCGGCGGCGAGTCCAAGGACCAGAGCGATACGGTTCAAGTGAGTAACCATCAGGCGAATCTCCAGGTTGAGCGGCAAAGATTACACGGTGCGGACGGAGGGGGGCAGGGGCGATTCAACGGCGCCCCAGAGAAAGTGCAGGTGCATCTGGCGCACGTTGCACACGTTGTGCGACGGGACCCGACCCCAAAAAAAAGCACCCTGGGCGTACGTCGTACGCCTCGGGTGCAATTTTCAGTGTCAGCCAGAAGGCTGTCGTTTGTATGTGATTTACGCAGCGTCGGCGGCTGCGTCGGCGGCTGCGTCGGCAGCCGCGTCGTCGCCGCCTGCGTCGGTGGCCGCGTCGTCGCCGCCAGCGTCAGTGGCTGCGTCGTCGCCGCCAGCGTCAGTGGCCGCGTCGTCGCCGCCAGCGTCGGTGGCCGCGTCGTCGCCGCCAGCGTCAGTGGCCGCGTCGTCGCCGCCGCCGTCGGCTACCGCGCTATCGGTACCGGCGTCGGTCACGGGGTCGTCGTCGCCGCAGCCGACTGCTCCGAAGGCGAAAACGGACATCAGAAGGATAAATCGAAGAGACCAAGTGCGAATCATGAAACTGCTTTCTGCATGAGGACTGTGACGCCAACCGCCACAAGCTATGACGGCTCGTATCGCAGGAGCCGTGCCAGCCCCAAACCAAGGCGTTTTCCATGCAGACGCAAGGCGTGCGTCATCACACCATGACATCGAAGTCCGAGTTTCGAGGGTCGACTAGGGTACGCGCTTGTCGAGGCGGAACTCGCCGGCGAGGGCGTTCCGATAGAGGTTGATCTGCCCGATGTGGCGCGATCGTCCCTCTTCGTCGGTCACCCCGAGGCCGTCTTCGGGCGACAGGCACCGGATGCCGATCTTCCCGAGGGCCTGGTTCTTGTGAACCTTGTACGCCGCCTCCCCGGTTTCCTCGAGGGGGAAGGACTCACTCAGGAGCGGATGGATAGCGCGCTGAGAGACGAGGCGGTTTGCTTCCCAGGCCTCCCGGTAGTTCGCGAAGTGGGAGCCGACAATGCGCTTCTTGTTCATCCACAGGTAGCGGTTGTCGAACTCGTGCATGTAGCCGCTCGTCGAGGCGCAGGTCACGACGGTGCCGCCGGGGCGCACCACGTAAACCGACGCGCCGAAGGTCGCTCGTCCTGGGTGTTCGAAGACGACGTCGCAATCTTCCCCGCCGGTGAGCTCGCGGATCTTCTTACCGAAGCGCCGCAGCTCCTTGGGGTTCTGGGTGCCGTCGTCGCTCCAAAACTGGTAGCCCTCGGCCTTGCGGTTGATGACCCAGCGCGCGCCGACGGTGCGGCAGAGCTTTTCTTTCTCTTCCGACGAGACGACGGCTATCGGATACGCGCCGGCGTTGAGGCAGTACTGGAGCGCGAAGCCGCCGAGGCCGCCGACGGCACC
>QMMC01000587.1 GCA_003647065.1 Deltaproteobacteria bacterium
CCCTCATCGTCCTCGCCGTTGTCGAAATCACGGGCGCCAACAACGATATCGGCGTATCCGTCAGAATTGACGTCACCCGCCGAAGCGACTGACCAGCCGAGCCAGGCGGATACCTGATCGGCCTCGATCAGCGCATCGGCGTCGCTAGGATTCGACCCGGTGATTCCTGCGGCCGAGCCGTGGAATACGAGAGCGATGCCTTCATCGTCCTCACCGTTGGCGTAGTCGTAGGCGCCGACGATGACGTCTGCGAAACCGTCGCCATTGACATCCCCTGCAGACGCGACCTTTGAGAGTATTGCCCCCTCCTGGTTCGCTTCGATCAGGGCATGGGCGTCGCCCGGTCCCGAGCCGACAATGCCCGCTGGTGAACCGAGGAAGACCATCGCGATGCCTTCATCCTGCTCGCCGTTGTCGTATTGCACGGCACTAACAGCGATGTCGGCGAAACCGTCGCCGTTGACGTCACCCGCCGACGTCACCTGCCACCCCAGCCGAGCGAATTCCTGATCAGCCTCGATCAGAGCATCGGCGTCTGCAGGGCTCGAACCGGTGATGCCCAGAGCCGAGCCGTGGAAAACAACCGCAATGCCCTCCGCGTTTTCACCGTTGGAGTATTCTGACGCGCCGACAACAACGTCGGCATAGCCGTCTCCATTGACGTCTCCAGCCGAAGCCACGCTATTACCGAGACGAGCGAATTTCTGATTGCCCTCGATGAGCGCGTCCGCGTCCCCGATGCCTGAGCCGGATAGGCCGGCGGCAGAACCAAGGAAGATCAAGGCGATGCCTTCGTTCCACTCCTCGTGATCATAAGCATCTGCGCCGATGATGATGTCGCCGAAGCCGTCGCCGTTGACATCTCCGGCCGAAGCGATGCTCTCGCCCAAGAACGCGTTCGTCTGGTCGGACTCGAGAAAGAAGTGTGCGTCGGCCGGACTCGATGCGGTGATCCCCCCGGGTGACCCCAGGAAAACCCAGACCGCACCCTGGTCAATTCCCGATCCGTAATAGGGTGCGCCGACGATAACATCAGCGAAGCCGTCACCGTTGACGTCTCCGGCCGAGGCCACTGTGACACCAAACTGGTCCCATGCACTTTCGCCCTCGATGAGGGCATGTGCGTCGGCCGGACTCGAGCCGGTGATGCCTGAGCCCGACCCGTAGAACACGAGCGCGACGCCCTCGTTGCTTTCACCGTTGTCGTACCGATCGGCGCCGACGATGACATCGGAGAAGCCGTCGCCGTTGACATCGCCGGCGGAGACCACGCTTGTGCCCAGGTGGGCCTCATCCTGGCCAGCCTCGATCATGGCGTAGGCGTCGGACGGGCTGGAGCCGGTAATGCCGGCGGCCGAGCCGAGGAAGACCAACGCAACGCCTTCGTTGGCTTCGCCGTTGTCGTAAAGCCAGGCGCCGACGATGACGTCAGCGAAACCGTCGCCGTTGACGTCACCCGCCGAGGCCACACTGTCGCCTAGCCGAGCCTCAGCCTGGTTGGCTTCGATCAGGGCGTGGGCGTCGGCAGGGCTGGTGCCGGTAATGCCGGCGGCAGAGCCGAGGAAGACCAGCGCTATTCCCTCGTTGCTCTCGCCGAAAGTGTAAGCGTCGGCGCCGACGATGATGTCGGCGAAGCCGTCGCCGTTGACGTCACCCGCCGAGGCCACGCTGGTACCCAGCGCGGCTAAATCCCAGTCGCTCTCGATCACGGCATGGGCATCGGCCGGGCTCGAGCCGGTGATGCCGGCGGCCGAGCCCAGGAACACCAGCGCGATGCCCTCAAGGATATTGTAGTGAAAGGCGCCGACAATGACGTCGGAGAAGCCATCACCGTTGACGTCTCCCGCCGAGGCCACGCTGACGCCCAGTCGGGCGCCAGGCTGGTCTGCCTCCAGCAGGGCGTGTGCGTCGGACGGACTGGATCCAGTGATGCCGGCGGCCGAGCCGTGGAAAACCAACGCAATGCCCTCGCCGCTTTCGACGTTGTCATAGTTGAAAGCGCCGACAATCACGTCATCGAAGCCGTCGCCGTTGACATCACCCGCCGAGGCCACGCTGACGCCCAGGGATGCGCCGGCCTGGTTGGACTCCAGGACAGCATGAGCGTCGGCCGGACTGGACCCGGCGATGCCGGCAGCCGAGCCGAGAAAGACCAGCGCAATGCCCTCGTTGCTCTCGCCGTTGTCGTAGCCGTACGCGCCAACGATGACGTCGGCGAAACCGTCGCCGTTGACATCACCCGCCGAGGCCACGCTGACGCCCAGCAACGCGTCCTCCTGGTCGGCCTCGATCAGGGCGTCAACCGAGCCGGTGATCAGGCTTTTGACCTGCAAGGGGTACACGGCCTCGGTGTCGTCGATTCTCAGCTCGAGCAAGCCGCCCGGCTCGATCGCCATCTCAGCGGACAGCCGCTTCCCGGACGCGTCGGTGGCCAGGGCCGCCTGCAGGACCAACGACCGCCCACTCTGCGACCGCAGCTCGATGCCGCCGCCGCGAGGTCGTGCACTCGCCTCCTGAATCCGCAAAGCGATCACCAGCGGACCATCACCTTTCGGACGCGTGCCAATCTCCCAGCCGAGCTGAACACCAGCGGCGCCGTTTTCGTACTGCTCTGCAAGACCTCCCCGTTGGCGCCGGAGCCCCCCCTCCCGCTCGCTCAACGAACTCGCTTTCGAACTCTTCAGCCTGCCTTGCCTCCCCCAACCTTCGAGACGCAACCGCACCAGCGTAGGCGTCCCTTCAGCGCTCCGGTCGATGACCTCGAGACCATCCTCGTCGTCGAGGTATAACCTCAGGTCAAAGGCGCGGTTCGGGGCCTGCCAGATATCGCCCCTTTCGGTTCGGTAACTCGCCGGGCCCACTCGAAATCGATACTCGTGGTCGCGGATCTCTGCCTGGAGTGTGCTCAACCAGTCGGACCCGATCCCCTCTGGGAGACCGGCGGCGACGTCAACCTCAGAACCTGCCTGGGCCCACACCGGCGCCGAACACAGCCCCACTGCGCAGCCCAGGATCAGCGCTACAACAATCCTCCGCCGGAAACCAGCGACGAGGAGAGACTCACCACGGCCGGGGCACGAGCGGCTGAAAAGTATTTGGGAGGAGTTCGACACCTGGACGACACGAGTGCGGATCGACATTATCAGCCCTCCATCTTAAGAGTTGAGGGATTGAGAATCTATTCTCCCGCTTTGCCTCACGGATGAGTCTAACCCGCACTTCTCACCGGGTGTCTACTGCGGGCTGCGAATCGCGGCGTCCCGCCGTGCTTGTCGCAAATCGTGCTCCTCGACGTAGCGCAACTACGACGTCGCCGCCCGATTCACGACAAACCCAGCGGATACTTGCGCTTCGCCGCCCTCGTCACGAAACCCGGTGAGAAATGCGGGCTAACACCCCACCAGTAGTGTTCATCTGACCCAACACTGCCTTCTCGGTCTGGTAGTACCGGTGCCGGGGAAACCCTCTTCACGTTCCTGATCTCCTAAGAGTTGAGAATCAGAAAATTCCCCCTGGCACCAATATATGATCTTGGCTATTGGGAGATCCGCTGACGACGGAGGACCAGGCCGAGGCGTCACCCGATTCGAAACCGTCTGAGAAGATGAATGGGCAGTCCGAGAAAACCACCATGCCTCCAAGGCCGTCTGCCACGTAGGCATAGCCACCTACTACGACGACGTCTTGAGCGTCTACGGTGGCGGAAACCCCGACCTCGACGGGCGCCGACGGCGTGCTCACGTCGATCACATGCAGAGCTCCATACCCCTGGGTCACGTAGGCGAGGTCTCCCGTTATAGCCACGCCCGTGGCGTACCCCAAGGTGTCGATGAATCCAACCTCGACGGGCGCCGACGGCACGTTGACGTCGATCATCCGCAGACCTTCACCTCCGTCTGCCACGAAGGCGAGATCGCCCGATATCGCCACGCCCCTGGAGTCACCCGCCGTATCGATGAAGCCGACCTCGGCGGGCGCCGACGGCACGCTGACGTCGATCACCCGCAGACCTTGATCCCAGTCCGCCACAAAGGCGAGGTCGCCAAATTTCGCCACGTCCGTGGAGTACCCCGGCGTGTCGACGAAGCCCACCTCGGCGGGCGCCGACGGCACGCTGACATCGATCACCCGCAGACCTTGATACCCGTCCGCCACGTACGCGAGTCCGCCCGATTTCGCCACGCCGACCGAAGACCCCGGCGTGTCGATGAAGCCCACCTCGACGGGCGCCGACGGCGTGCTGACGTCGATCACCCGCAGACCCTCATCCCCGTCAGCCACGTAGGCGAAGCCGCCCGATATCGCCACGCCCACGGAGTTCCCCGGAGTGTCGACGAAGCCGACGTCGGTAGGCACCGACGGCGTGCTGACGTCAATCACGCGCAGTCCCCCGGACTGATCCGCCAGGTAGGCAAAGCCGCCCGACGCGGCAACGCCATAGGCCTCCCCCGGCGTGTCGATGAAGCCGACCTCGACGGGCGCCGACGGCGTGCTGACATCGATCACGCGCACGCTGAATACATCTGTGACGTATGCATGGCCGCCCACTATGGCAACGCGCCAGGAGGACCCCGGCGTGTCGACGAAGCCGACCTCGGCGGGCGCCGACGGCATGCTCACATCGACGACTCGGAGACCGTCAAGGAGGTTCGCCACGTATGCGAAACCGCCCGACACCGCAAGGCCACGAACCTGATACGAGAATTCGAGGAAGCCCACCTCCACGGGCGCCGACGGTGTGCTCACGTCGATCACCCGGAGATCTCCATGAGATGCATCAGAGTTCGCCATGTAGACGTAATTGCCCGACACCCTGACCGCATAAGTGAACGAAATACCCGGCAGGGGGTACGATCCCACCTCAACGGGCACGGACGGCGTACTCACGTCAATGACCCGCAGATGACCCCCGTCCGCCACGTACGCGTAGGCGCCCGAAACGGCAACGCCATAGGCGGTCTCCGGGGTGTCGAGCAAACCCACCTCGAAAGGTGCCGACGGCGTGCTCACATCAAGTATCCGCAGGCCTTCGTTCGCATTCGCAACGAAGGCGAGGCCGCCCGAAACGATGACGCCCAAGGCGAGTCCCGGCATGTCGAAAAATCC
>QMMC01000588.1 GCA_003647065.1 Deltaproteobacteria bacterium
ACTCCGGGTCCACTCCGGGTCCACTCCGGGTCCACTCCGGGTCCACTCCGGGCCTCAGGCCCGAGGACGTGCGCCGATCCGAGACGGATCAGTGGTCCGCGGCGACGTCCGGGATCCCCGTGAGCTCCGCCATCGCGATCGTCGCGTAGGACCCGACGGGCAAGTCGAACGCGATCCAGACACTGCCGTCGATCCACGGACCGACCTCGGCGTTGCCGAACCGCGCCGTCAGCGGGCGGCGCGCGCCCCGCGGCGTGAGTCCGCCCGGGTTCGCGAGCTCCTCCGGCCGGAGCCCCTCGGCCGCCAGAGCCGCGCGCTCGATCTCGCCCGGCCGCCCCTCGGCGACGAGCACGTCGGCCGACCACAGCGGCCCGGTCGGGACCCCTTCGCAGCCGCCGACCTCGGTCACGACGTGACGGCCGTCGGGCCGGCGCACGACGTCACCCTCCAGGACGGTCGCGCTCGTGCCGGCGTGGACACGCTCCGCCAGAATGCGGTTGAAGACGCGCGCCTGGAGGATCGCCAGGTGGAACGAGCGGCTGCGCTTCGGCACGGAGCGAACGAGCACGGCCACATCGTCCGGGCGCCGACGCGCGAGCGTCTGCGCGACGGGGCGAAAGTCGTCGTCGAGGCTTCCGCAGAGCTCGGTCGCCCGGCGACGTTCGGACGTGTTCCCCTCGCGGATGCGCCGCACCAGTTCCTGAGCGGCCTCGCGCGTGCGCCTGGGAACGGCGTGCGACAGGAGCTCGAGGTACTCGATGGGCTCGGCCTGCACGAGCGCACGGCCGAGGGCCAGTCCCTTGCCATCCGCCCCGAAGCGCTGGGCGCCGTAGTAGTTCGGCACGCCGTCCCGCCCGAGAGCGTCGACCTGACGCGTGAGCTCCCCGTGATCACCCTCCGCCACGCCGGACAGCCGCAGGTGGAAGCGGTTCCCGGACTGCTGACCGAGACGGATCTTCCTCAGGCAGCGCAGCGGGTCCCGGATGCGGATCTTGTCGAGGTCGAGCGCCAGGAGTGTCTCGACGTCGACGTGCTCGATCGACATGCGCTGGCGCGTGACGGCCACGGCGTCCTTGCGCCCCGCGAACGACACCTCGGCCGGGTGCCGGTCGAGGGCTCTCGCGATCCTGCGCGCGGCCTCAGGCGTCGAGACGTCACGCTTCTCGACCGTGAACCAGATGTGCGTCCCGGTCGGGTCCGGGGCCTCGACATGGGCCGCGAGCTCCTCGACGATGAAGTCCTCCGGGCTCGCCCGGAACTGGAACGAGAGCGGTGGCAGGTCCGCGTGAACCCGCGCGTAGCCGGGGGCCCACGACGGAGCCAACGGGGGGGCCCCGTCGGCCTCGGCCGCAGGGCCGTCATCACTCGCTGTGCTGTCATCCATGAAGAGAGGGGCCCGGATCATGCCTGATCCGAGCCCCTCAGGCTCCTTCCGAGGGCGAGCTGTACCTCACCCATCTCTCCATGGCGGGCAGCCCGGCGAATGGCAGTTCGCCGGGCGGCCTGTTCACTCTCTACAGGAAGGTCACCCGGACGGCGTTCGTCCAGTTCGACGTCGCGCCGGGGTTCATGTCTCGGTACCAGAGCTGCCAGCCCAACGTCTGTCCAGCGAGTGCGGCAGTCGAACCGAGGACAGGGTGAGGGATCTGGGTCAGGTCAAGAATCTGGCTCGCCACACCCTCGGGCGAGCTCTGGATCGGCGCGTTGTTGTAGCGACCGATATCAGCACCGTTCAGGCACATGTTGCCCTGGCTTCCGCCCGGCATCGTGAGCACCCCGGTCGACTGCGACGTCACGAAGTAGCCGAACGCAGTGCCGGGCAGGTCGGCGACATAGAGCGTGACGTTGTTCGCCGTGGCGACGTCGCTGCCGCCGGCCCAGAGCAGGCCCGAGTTGCCCGTCGAGTTGACGGCGTTGGGCGCACAGAGATCGCTGCCGATCGGCAGCGGCGCCGTGACGAGAATCTGGACGACGAAGTCGGCCGCCGCCACCGGTGTACCGTCGTCGGTCGCCGTGAAGGTGATCGTCGTCGTGCCGAGCTGCGTGAGGTCGGCGGCGAAGGTCGCCATCGAAACGGCCGGGTTACCCGGTGTATCCACCGTCGAGAAGTTCGCGAGGGCACCGGCGTCGTTCGACATCGTCACGGTCTGGGCCGTCTCCGGCCCGATCGCGGAGATGTCGAAGTTCAGCACCTGACCCGCCACGACCGTCTCGTTCGGAGAGGACGTCACGAAGACCGGCGGGACGTTCGATCCGCCGCTGCCGACGCTGAAGCAGATCGTCTGCCCGTCGAGGTAGTCGATGCCGTCGTTGTTGCCGCCGGGGCCGTCGTAGGCGTTTCCCGGCTGGTCGAAGCGACCGACCTGGAAGAAGTCGATGCCGTTGCCCTCGTTGGCGCCGACCGTCGCGGGGATGCCGCCGAAGCCGCCGGTCCCCTGGGACGCGCTGCCGGTCGTCCACTGCATGTCGTCGTAGCAGAAGCAGACGTTGTTCCCGATGCCGATCAGCGGATCGAGGCCGTCCGTGATGATGAGCTGGAACGTGTTCAGCTTGTCGATCTGGCTGCTGTAGTAGCCGACGTTGTCCCAGGTCACGACGAAGCGGTTCACGGCGTCACCGCCGGCGGTCGACCACTCGCGGTACCAGACGGCGCCGCCGCCGCCGACGTTGCGCGTGTCGACGTCACCCCAGAAGGGGGCGAGCATCGGGAAGCCCGAGACCGGGAAGCCTGAGGCGCTGAACGTCGAGAACGGCACGCCGAAGGAGACGTTGCCGTTGTTGTTGACGTAGAGATCGGGGTACGACGTGCCGTAGAAGTCGATGTTCCAGCCGTTCAGCATGAGCTGGCGGCTTCCGTCGTCGTTCCGGTTGCAGCCGGGCCCGTTGATGAACGGGACGATGGTGAAGGTGTTGTCGAGCGGCACGCACAGGGTGGCCCCGATCTGCGTGCAGTTCCCGCGGTTGAACGGGTTCGACGGAGTGGTGATGGTCGTCGGCTTCTTCTGGAAGAGCGACGCCGGAGACACCTGTGGCAAGGCAGGTGCCAGGAGGGCAAGGGTGGTCAGGATCATGGGGAAAGTGGCGCGGTGGCAGGCGGCAAGGGCCGCAGGTCGCGCGAATACTCGGTTGAAGGGGCAGGGCAGCCAGCTCGGCCGGTGCTTGGAGATCGCACCGGGCACGGGCCATTGCCCTCACCCCTCCTCAACTGCAGGCGTTCCCGAACGCCGACAGTGTTTTCCCGAATTCAGCTCAGAATCCCGCCGGCCACCCGTGGGCCGTCCGCAGGGCCGATCAGGCGCTGATCGAGGCCCTGGTGCGGGAATCGCATCTCCTCCGCATCGAAGCCGAGCAGGTGCAGCACAGTGGCCTGCAGGTCCCTGACTGAGACTCCGTCCTCGTGCACCGCGGCCCCGAGGTCGTCGGTCGAGCCGTGCACGTGCCCCGCCTTCACGCCGCCGCCCGCGAGCCAGACCGTGAAGCAGTCCGGCTGGTGGTCTCGACCGAGGAGCTTCGAGCCGCCGCGCGCCTCGAGCATCGGCGTCCGGCCGAATTCGCCGCCCCAGATCACGAGCGTGTCCTCGAGCAGACCGCTCTCAGAGAGGTCCCGCATCAGAGCCGCGATCGGCTGGTCGATCTCACCGCACTTCTTGGGGAACATCGTGATCAGATCGTCCCCCGGGTTCGTCCCGTGGAGGTCCCAGCCCCAGTCGAACAGCTGCACGAAGCGCACGCCGTTCTCAAGGAGGTTGCGCGCGAGCAGGCAGTTGTTCGCGAACGAGCCCTCGCCCGGCTGTGCGCCGTAGCGCTCGAGCGTATCGGTGGACTCCTTGCTGAGGTCCGTCACCTCGGGCACGGCCATCTGCATGCGGTAGGCGAGCTCGTACTGCTCGATCCGCGCGAGCGTCTCCGGGTCCTGGTGGCGCGCGTGGTCCTCTTCATTGAGGGTGCGCAGCGCGTCGAGCATCCTGCGCCGCAGCGGGCGCTCGAGCCCCTTGGGATCGGAGACGTACAGGACCGGGTCGCCCTTCGAGCGCAGGCGGACGCCCTGGTACTCGGACGGCAGGAAGCCGCTCGACCACAGGCTCTTGCCCCCCGTCGGATCGCTCCCGCCGGAGACGAGCACGACGTAGCCCGGCAGGTCCTGGTTGATCGAACCGAGCCCCCAGGTCGTCCACGTGCCGAGCGACGGCTTCCCGATGGTCGGGTTGCCCGTGTAGAGCAGCATCTCCGCCGGCGCGTGGTTGAACTGGTCCGTGTGCAGGGAGCGCACGAGGCACACGTCCTTCGCGTACTCGCGGAAGCCGGGCATCAGGTCGGTGACCGGGACGCCGAGCGCGTCGACGATCGAGCTCTTGTGCGGCGAGCCGAGCAACTTCGGGCGCCCCTTGATGAACGCGAGCCGCTTGCCCTCGAAGAGGTGCGCGGGACAGGGCGTGCCGTCGAGCGCGTCGAGCTGCGGCTTCGGGTCGAACATGTCGTGCTGCGGCGGCGCGCCCGACATGGAGAGGTAGAGGACCCGCTTGACCTTCGCCGGGAGCGGCGGCGCCTTGGGCGCCAGCGCGGAGACCGGCTCTTGGGCCTGGGCCCCACTGTCGAGGGCGCCGAGCGCGATCGCGCCGAGGCCGAGGCCCTGCTGCAGGAACGTTCGGCGGGTCGCGTCCAGCATGTGCGAGGGTCCTTCTTCGATGGGGTCACTCATCGTTCACTCCTTGGTCAGGACAGCGTCCATGTTGAGGGCCGTGCCCGCGACGAGCGTCCAGGCCGCGGCCCGGGCGGGGTCCAGCGACTGCTGGTCGGTCCAGCCGGAGAACTCCCGCGCGCCGTCCAGCTCGCCGCCGAAGGCCTCGCGGGCGTCCTGGAACAACGCGCACATTGTCTCGATCTGCGTGGTCGTCGGCGGCGCGGACCGCGCGGACCAGAGGATGGCCGCCGCGATCTCGGCGGTGCTCGCCTCTCCCACGTGACGCCTGCCGAGCACCTGCGCGGCCTCGTGGAAGGCGGGGTCGTTCATCGTGACGAACGCCTGCAGCGGGGTGTTCGTCGGGATCCGCGTCACCGTGCACGCCTCACGGCTCGGCGCGTCGAACGTCGTGAG
>QMMC01000589.1 GCA_003647065.1 Deltaproteobacteria bacterium
GTCGAGGGGCTCCTCGATGGGCAGCCCCAGCTTACCCTCTACGAGCTCGCCGAACACTGGGGTGATTGCCGCCTGCCGGTGGCGCCCCTCGAGGGCGGCGTGATCGTTTACGACGCGAAGTCCGGGGTGCCCTTCCGCGAACTTCCCCTCACGGAGGTCATCGACCACCTCGAAGAACGCGACGCCGGCATCGTCTCGGTGCGCCCGAGCGATTGGTTGCCGGGTATCACTCCCCGCCTGCCGTCGTTCGATCCCGCCGGGGCGACGTGGCGCCGGTCGCGCCTGTGGGTCTCGCCCCGAGGGGCGGTCACGCCGCTCCACCACGAGGTCACCCAGAACCTCCTCGCCCAGCTCGAGGGCGACAAAGAGGTCACGCTCTACGCGCCGTGGACCCGCCCCGCGATGTATCCGCAAAGGCCCTGGTCGGGCATGCCCCATACGAGCCGGGTCACGGCCCACGCCCCGGACCACGGGCGCCACCCGCTCTTTTCCCTCGCTCGCCCCCACCGCGCCCTCCTGAACCCCGGCGACGTGCTCTTCATTCCGGCCGGTTGGTGGCACTGGGTGCGTGCCCTCGCGCCTTCGCTCTCTCACAATACGTGGTTCGCCAGCGGTCCCGTCGCTCTCTTGGCCCGCGGTCTCGAACGGTACAAGGAGTTGCGCTCGCTCCAGCTCTGACCGTGCCGACCCGCGTACTCTCCCTCTCAACCGACCGAAAGCCCATGCGCCTCGAGCCCCTCGAAGAGACCGGAACGCTCAGCCTCGAAGAGTTTCGTCGCGGCCCGTTCGCGCGGCGCCGGCCGGTGGTCCTCCGGGGAGCCGTGCGTCACTGGGCGGCCCTCGGCCTGTGGACCGACGCATACCTAAAGAAACACATCGGCGCCCTCGAAGCCGAGGCCTACGTGATGCCGAAGGGACGCATTC
This sequence comes from Deltaproteobacteria bacterium, assembly GCA_003647065.1. GTDB lineage: Bacteria > Myxococcota_A > Polyangia > Polyangiales > B10-G4 > B10-G4. The sequence continues at coordinate 925 of QMMC01000589.1, forward strand.
GCATCGACCGCGCCGCGGGCTTCGAGTTGCGTCGCATGAGCGTCAGAGCTTTCCTCGACGATCCGGGCCGCGCCGACGGAGAGCGCTACGTCTTCCGCACATCTTTCGACGGGCGCTTCGGTGCCCTCACCGCGGACCTTTCCGCGCCCGTCTACTGCGCGGAGCGTTCCGACCTGCGGCGCAACTTCTGGATGGCGCGGGCTGGGGTGATTACCCAGCTGCACTTCGACCTCCCCGACAACGTCATCGCGATGGTCCGCGGGCGCAAGCGCTTCTTCGTTTTCCCGCCAAGCGCGCGCGACGAACTCGCGCCGATGCCGTGGTTTTCCTCGACACCTCCCCTGGCCCGCCTCGACCCGGAGTCCCTCGAGGCGATGGTCGGTCCGTTGGGGCGCGGCGTACGCGGGCATCGGGTGGACCTCGACGCCGGGGACCTGCTCTACCTGCCGCCGCGCTTCTACCATCACGCCCGGGCCCTCGAAGACTGTGTCTCCTTGAACCACTGGTGGTGTCGTCCCCCGACCCGCGCGCTCCTCGCCGCGTCCGACGCCTACAAGCGCATCCGGGGCCTGGTCATCTGAGCCGCGCCGCCCGGGGCTGCGTCACCAACGAACGGCGGCGTTGTCGACGCGTACGGTCGCGCCGTGCACCCAATTGGTCCCGACCCGGAAGCCGCGGATGCCTCCGGCGAGGGAGTCGAGGGTCATCTCGGCGGGCGCGTCATCACGGCCTGCGAGCTCGGTGAGGGGGATCTGGTAGGTGTGGTATTCGCCGTCGGCAACCAGGGTGTATCCCCCCCGAATGTAGAAGCCCGCTTCGAGTTGGATGCCGAGGTCCGCGTAGTATCCGGTTTCCGAGTTTTCGATCGCGACGTCGACCTCGTAGAAGGCGACGCGGAAATCTCCCTCGCTCATGCCGGTGACTGGTTTGTCGAGCCCCTGGATGCGCACGTTTTCCCAGCAGCTCGTCCCGGCAATCGCCGGCTCTTCGCAGACGGCCGACCCGTCGGGAAGGCAAATCGCGTGGTACTCGAAGAAGGCATCGCCCCCCGCCGCCCGGGAAGGGTCAGTCATCAGGAGTACGCAGGTCGGCATCACGCCCCCCCCGTCGAGGCTCTCGTTTGCGAGGAGTACCCCAGGGCTGTTCAGGGCCGGGTTGGTCCGGAAGCCGACGGCCTCCGCGCACGATACGCGCCCGCTGTTGTCGACGGCGACGAGGCGCGCGAAGTACCGGGTGTCTCCGTCGAGGTCGCGCACTACGGTCGACAGGACGGCGTCGGCGCCGCCGGTGAAGGGCAGGAAGGACCGCGCGAGTTCGGGGTTCTCCTCGGCCGTAACCGTGCGCAAAACATCGCCATTCACGAGGGCGGCCTCGGACTCGGCGATGTCCATTTCGTACTCGAAGAGGTCTTCATCGCCCTCGGCGGCCCAGGCCAACTGCACCTGGTTGAGGGTGGTCCAAGCGGAACGGAGCTCGCTGACGGTGATGGTCGTGCTCGGCTCGGCGCCGGGACGCCCGCAGACCCCTCCCTCGCCTTGCACACAGGTGTTCGTCCCGGGGTCGCAGGTCCAGCCCGTAGCGCACGGGCACTGTAGCCCTTCGAGGGGCACGGGCTCGACGCTGCACGCCATGACCGTGAGCGATGCGATGCATGCGAAGGTCAAAGAACGCATCACCACGCCCCCCGCAAGAGCACCCCGGTCGGCGTTGGAGCGACCGCCAGCGCGGCATCCCCGTCCGCTCCGTCTTCGTCATCACCGCCGCCCCCGGAGGCGCCCTCGACGATGACCCACACCAGCCCCGTCGCGGCGAGCACGCCGCCGGCGACAAAGAGCACATTGGCGACGATCGCAAACGTATCCGCGCGCTCCGCCCCGGCGACCGTGGTTTCGTGCACGGGGTCCGACGCGGCGTTGTCACGCTCGGACTGGGCGAGGAGGCCAAAGACGACGCCAGCTCCGAGGGCCGCGCCTCCGGTGCCGATCAAGACCCACGGCCAGGGCCCGGCACCGCTCTCTTCCTCTGCCCGGGCCTCCGCCGCTTCTCTCCGGCGCCGCTCTTCTTCGTGCTCCTGGGCGAGGCGCTCGCGTTCGCGGAGCTGTTCCCGGAGCGAGTCGATGTGGGACTCCATCGCCGCCCGGTCCGGGGCGTCGGGGCGCTCCTCGACGTACTGCTCGTAGGCGGCGAGGGCCGCCTCCGTTTCGCCGGTGGCCTCGTAGGCCCGGGCCAGATTGTAGAGCAGCAGCGGTTCTGGGTAGAGCTCCCGGGCTTCGAGGAGCAGGGGGATGGCTTCCTCGGGCTCCCCCGCGTGGTAGTGCTCGAGGGCCTGCTGGGCCAGCTCGACGGCGCGCTCCTGACCGTCCGGTTCTTGCTCCGGTTGTGCACGGGAGCGGCGGTTTTGGGCCTCAGCGGCCGGCGCCCAGGGGGCGATCCAAGACAATGAAAAGAGAACGAGTCCCAGACTCAGGTACCGCATAAGCTTTGCTAGTATAGCGCGCCCGCGATGGACACAGTCGACCCGGAGCAGAAAACGATCGGCCGTTACGAGGTCGTGGGAAAGCTGGCCCAGGGGGGCATGGCCGAGATCCTCCTCGGCCGCCTCACGGGGCCCAGCGGCTTCGAGCGCTCCGTCGTCATCAAACGCATCCTGCCGGCCTTCGCCGAGATCTCGACTTTCGTCGACATGTTCCTCGACGAGGCGCGGATAGCGGCGCGCATCAATCACCCCAACGTCGTGCAGCACCAGGAGCTCGGTCGTGACGATGGGCAGCTCTTCCTGGTCATGGAGTACCTCGAGGGAGAGTCCCTCTCCAACCTTCAGCGGCGGCTCTTTTCGCGGCGGGTGGCCCTCGGCTACGACAGGGCGATGTACATCGTGGCCGAGGCTGCCGCGGGGCTGCACGCGGCCCACGAGATGTGCGACCTCGACGGGGTCCCCCTGGGCATCGTGCACCGCGACATCTCGCCGCAGAACCTCTTCGTGACCTACGGCGGTGCGGTGAAGGTGATGGACTTCGGCATCGCCAAGGCCGCCGACCGCATCACCGTCACCGAGGCCGGCGCTCTCAAGGGCAAGTTCGACTACATGTCCCCGGAGCAGGCTGAAGGGCACCCCATCGATCGCCGCAGCGACGTCTTCTCGCTCGGCATCGTCTTGTACGAAACGACGACCGGACGGCGCCTCTTTCGCCGCGCGACGCGCCTCGCGAGCTTGCGCGCGGTGCGGGAGGGAGACATCCCGCCTCCTTCTTCGGTCGTCAAAACCTATCCCCCGGAGCTCGAGAGGATTTGCCTCAAGGCCCTCGCCCACGACCGTGAGGACCGTTACCCGGACGCCGAGGCGATGCGCAGCGACTTGCTCGTTGCCCTCCGCACCATCGCCCCGGAGGCGATGCCTCAGCAGGGGCTGCGCGAAGTCATGTTGGAGCTCTTCTCGGATCGCATCGAAGAGAAGAAGGACATGCTGCGCCGGGTCTCCCTCGGCGGAGAGGTCAGCCATGTGCCCGCGGCCGAGGTCGACGAGGAAATCTCCATCCCCGAGGTCGAACCCCATGCCCTCGACGACGCGACGGACCCGCAGAAGAAGGTGAGGCCGGCGACTCGGGAGGCGACGGGAATACCGGAGAACGAGCCCAAGAAGTCCGGTACGGGTCGGGCAATTGGCATCGCTGCTCTCGTGCTGGCGGTCGGGGTCGGGGTCGGCGCGCTGATTTCCCTCGGCCGGGGAGGCGAGGGGGAGCCCGGGAACTCTGAGGCGACTGCCGTCAACGCCCCTCCGGAGGCCGCTCTTCCCCCCGCGGAAGCCGTGCTTTCCGCGACCGTCACCCTCGTCGTCGAAAGCGATCCCCCGGGCGCGATGGTCTCCATCGCCGGAGCTGACCACGGCCTGACCCCCGTCACCGTCACGCTGCCCCGAAGCGAAACGACCCAGGAGATGACCCTCGCCCGTGACGGCTACGCCCCCCTGCACACCGAGCTCACCCCCGACGTCGATCAGCGCCTGCGTTTGTCCCTGCGTCGCGTCCGGGCCCGCAGGCGGCCGGCCATGTCGCGACGCACCCCGTCGATGGAGCCCGCCCCCGCGGAAGCGGCGCCGACGATGACGATGGAGGGCGGCGGGTTTCCCCGCTTCAACTGAGCCTTCGGCGGTATA
>QMMC01000590.1 GCA_003647065.1 Deltaproteobacteria bacterium
ACGTCCAGCCCTCGTCGATCTCGGCCGACCTCGAGTTCCTGGCGTCCGAGCTGATGGCCGGACGCAACACTCCCAGCCCAGAGCTCGAGCTCGCGGCGAACTACCTGCTGAGCCGCGTGCAGCGCATGGGCTTGCAACCCGGTGCAGCTGGCCGGTGGTTCCAGGAGTACCCGCTGGAACGCACGCGGATGTCCACCGAGAGCCGCCTGTGGATCGAGGTTGGCGATGTCCGCCTCGAGCACGAGCCCCTCACCGGGTACCTGCTGTTCGACAGATCGCGCGGGACGTTCGCTCGCGAAGGCGCGTGCGTCGGGATCGGTGACGGCAGCAAGCCGACGCTGGCTGCGCTGCCGGAAGGAACGCTCGAGGGCCTTTGGGCAGTGGCTCGCCAGCGACCCGAGCACTTGCAGAGTGTCCGCCGTCGGCTGCAGAAGTCCGGCGCGGTCGGCCTGCTGATCCTCTCGGAGGAGACTCGTGAGGATGAGAAGGACGAGTCCAGCCTGACCGCGACGACGCGCAAAGCACTCGACGGCAACGTGTCGTTGGCCCTCCCCGCGAAGATCGGAGGAGACGACGCCCCGGTTGCGAAGAGTCGCCGACGCAAGCGCGAGCCGTTCCCGATTCTCGGCTTGCGACCCGGCGCCACGGCGCGCCTCTTCGCCGAGTTCGGCTCTCCAGACTGTGCGCCGGGTGTCTCCCTCGAGCTGCGCGTGCACGCGGAACGCGTCGTCGACACGGAGACCTTGCACGTGCGCAATCTCTGCGCGCTGCTGCCGGGCAGCGATCCGGGACGCGCCGCGGACGTGATCCTGTGCTCCGCGCACTACGACCATGTCGGCGTGAGGCGCGGCGAGACCTATCCCGGTGCGGATGACAATGCCTCCGGTACCGCGGGATTGCTCGCGTTGGCCGAGGCCAGCGTGGCCCGCGGCCCGCTCGATCGCAGCGTGCTGTTCGTCTGGCTCTCGGGCGAGGAGAAGGGGCTCTGGGGGTCGAAGGCCTACTGCCAGGACCCGCCGCTCGGCCCCGGGCTGCGCGTCGTCGCGAACCTCAACATCGACATGATCGGCCGCACCCGTGCGGAGGATCTGTACATCACCCCCAGCGCGGACCACGAGGCTTTCAACCCGTTCGCCGGGCTCGTCTACGAGCTCGCCCCCGCCGAAGGCTTCGGCCCGCTGATCAGCCAGGACGAGTTCTACTCCGCCTCCGACCACTACAACTTCGCGAAGCTGCTCGAGGTCCCGGTCGTATTCCTCTCCACGGGGGACCATCCGGACTACCACAAACCGACCGACACCGTGGACAAGCTCGACGTGTCGAAAATCGCGCGCGTCGTGAGGCTCGGACTGCGAGTCCTCGATGCCACTCCTGCGCTCGAGTTCGCCCGGGCCGAAGCCACCCGATGACGGATCAGGTCGAGTGGTGGGTCTACGTCCTGCAGTCGGACAGCGCAGCGCGGACCTATGTGGGAATCACGGTGGACCGTGATCGACGCCTCGCGCAACACAACGGGGACCTACCCGGTGGTGCGCGATCCACGAGAGCGGGACGCCCCTGGTCCCTGGCCACGAGCTACGGACCATTCGATGAACGCGGCGACGCGCTGCGCGCGGAGTACCGCGTCAAGCGCGAGCGGGGCCCCGCGCGGCTCGGACTCGAGAACGACAGTCTGCTTGACGACTGAGCTTCCGCTCACTCCCAGACGACTTCGAGCGCGTGCGTGAGGTTCGAGCCTGAACCACAGGGACTGATGCCACCCGGATCGCGATACCAGACCTGATACCAACGCGTCACGCCGGGACCCGCCACGTTGCCCTCGGTCACGATCGACATCTGACTCACCGCGGAACCGGACGCGTCCAGGAAGCCGAAGCCGAGGCGTTCGGTCGGGTTTCCGACGCAGAGGATGCCGTCACGAAAGGGCACCGTGGTGGCGCTCGCGCCTTGCAGATACGCGCAACTCGTGGACGGGCGGGCCGCTCCGACGATCAAGCTGAGGTCATCGTTCACGAAGATGTGGCTTCCGAACGCACTCAGGATCGCGCCGTGCCCCTGCGAGTTCTCACACCCACGTGCGGTGCCACCCCAGTTCAGGCACGGGCAGACGATGGAGGTGCCATCGCCAAAGCACATCGCCGTGATACCGCCGGTGGGCGGCGGCGGATCACAGACGCCCTCGAAGACGCAGGCGACCCACTCGGGATGATCGATGAACGGGTTGCGGTTGCCCTGGAAGCTGTGGATCACGTCGTTGCGATCGCGCTCCCACTGGTCGACGGGGTCGTCGAGGTGCCACTGCAGCAGCACACCGAGCTCGCCCATGTAGGCGACGGAGAGGTTGGAACCCGTCTGGGAACCCGAGATCAACGACCCGTTGTCGGTCAGGATCAGGTCGGGTTCGGAAGCCCCGCTCTGCCCGTTGGTGCCACCCTCGTAGCGCACGTCCATGTAGAACATCGCCCGCGCGATATCGCCACGACGTCCCATCCACGTGTCCCAGGCGCCGCTCGGGCCGTTGCCGGAGGTCCAGTTCGAGTCCGCTCCTCCACCCTGGCCGTTGTTCGCGACCGTATCCCACTCGGTGCACGCGACCGGACAGGAGCGGAAGGCTTTCGAGTCCCGGGCCGAGTTGTAGGAGATGTCGCTCAACATCAGGTGATGGCAATCGGTGTACGGGTAGTTCGTGCCACCGGGGTTCGGGAAACCCAGCGAGTTCGGCCAGACGTGCTCGCGGTTGTAGTTGGTGTTGCCACCGCCCGACTTCGAGAAGCTCTGGTTGCCGTAGACGTCGAGGATGCGCGACGAGTTGCTCGGGTCCTGCGAAGCGGGCTCCAGCACGTCCCAGGTATCCGTCCCACTCGCGGTGTACGGGATCCGGGTGTGGTCGTCGATCAACTCGTGCAGGTCCGTGCGCATGGCGCCGGAGCTGGTGGTGTCCACCGAGTCGTAGTAGCCGACGGGAATCTGCGCTGTGAGGGGCGCGGCGAGGACCAGGGGTCCGAGCCACGCAAGGCGGGGAATCTGCATGGGGGGTCTCCACCCCCACCGGGATCGGGAGGGTGATTCAGCATAGCAGGGGGTCTCGAGGCGCGGTTCCAGCTTTCCGGGCGGTCTGTCGATAGCGATATCGGCCCCCTGTCCCTCCCCCAAACACTCATGCATCTCCCCCGCTGGACCGTCTACCCCGCCCTCGCTCTACTCGCCGTGATGCTCGTCATGGCCTTCCCGGAGCCCCACGGGGACTCCCACCGAGGCGCCGCCCGCTCCGCGCGCCGCTCCGCGAGGACTCGGAGCATGCCGATTGCGCCGCCAGAGGCAGCCATCGGCACCTCGGTCGTGCACGCCGCGGACTATTTACCTGCTGGCTTTCCGCACGACGCCTCCGTCGACGCCACGCGCTACCTGCAGGTCGCCCTGGAGAACGCCGTGGGAGGGCGCCTCGTCCTGCCCGCCTATCCACTACTCGTCTCGGCCCCGCCCGGCAGGCAGTGGTGCCTACGCATCCCGGGTCCACTCGAGCTCGTGGGCACCCCCGGGTCCGCGCTGGTCGAACGCGCAGGCGCGGTGCAAGTCCTGCGCGCCGAACAGGTCGACGGACTGACGCTGCGCGACTTCGCGGTGCGCGGACTGCACACACCGGGCCACTCGCTCGCCCACGGCCTCGTCCAGGTCACCTTCGGGTCCGACGTGCGCATCTCGAACCTGAGCATCGATGGCTCCGATGCCGACGGCATTGCCATCGCGGGCGCTCGCAACGTGACTGTCGACGGTTGCGTCGTGCGTGGCGCGGCGAAGTCTGGGATCTACGTCTCGGACTGCGATGGCGGTGCGGTGACCGCAAACACAGTCGAGGGCTTCGGTGGGCACATCGCACCAGACGGAAGCGTCAACGGCGCGGGCATCCAACTCTCCAGCAACACGGACGTGAGCTGCAGAGACAACCTGATTCGCTCTGGCACCGGCATGGGCATCCTCTGCAATGCCGGCCGCGACAGCTCGCAACCTCTCATGACCACGATCACGGGGAACCGCATCCATGATGTGGCGAACGAAGCGAACCGTGCCGCATCGTCGGGCATCCACTGCGCCAACTCAAGCGCTGACAAGCTGACGAACACGCTGATCGCCGGCAATCTCATCCAGCACTGCGGCCTGCACGGCATCTACCTCTCCATGCACTCCGGTAGCCACGTATTCGGCAACACCGTGACAGAGAGCGAGCGCTCGGGAATCGTGGTCAGCGCCTGCGAGGACGTTGAGTTGCGCGACAACCTCGTCCGCAACAGTGATGTGTCAGCGTTCGGAGGACAGGCGAGCATCTACTTGCTAAACGCCTCACGCGGCGTGCACGTCGCTGGCAATCGTCTCGTGAACTCGAACGTCTACGCCGAAGCGCACGGCTTCACGGGCGTCATCGACACCTGCGAACCCGGAGCGAACGACATTCCGGCCGAGGATTGCGTGGAGTAGCCTGCCCGCTTCATGCTTGCTGGGTCGGGCTGAGGTGCTAGTTCCACTGCACGCGCTGCGCGCTCGAGAGGTTGCTCCCCGTGCCGCAGGGCGAGAGCGAGGGGTCTCGATACCAGAGTTGATAGACGCGCGTGTCGCCCGGCGCGACACTTCCCTCGCTGACGATCGAGCCCATCGACTGCGCGCCTCCGCCAGCATCGAGGAAGGCCACCTCGAGACGCTCTGTCGGGTTGCCCGTGCAGAGGATGCCGTCACGGAAGGGAGCGGCGATCTGGCTACTGCCCTGGATGAACATGCCCGTCGTGTTCGCACGCGCTTGCGTTGCGATCAGGCGCAGGTCGTCCGCGCCGACGGTGGCGGAACCGGACGTCTCGAGGATCGCGCCGACGCCGCTGCTGTTGGCGCAGCCCTCGCCGGGCCCCCCTTGGTTCAGACAGGGGCAGGTTGCCCCGGACCCGTCTCCGAAGCAGACCGGTAGACCGACTGGCTCGAGCGTGACACGCACATTGTCGAACATCAGGCCGAGCCCCTGGTGGTCGATGGCGTCCCCCGAGATGCAGAAGACGAAGC
>QMMC01000591.1 GCA_003647065.1 Deltaproteobacteria bacterium
CCCCTCTTCTGGGTCGCGGCGGCATTCCAGATCGCAGACGCGGCGAACGTCGTCGCGCGCTCGGCGCTTCAGGGCACCGGGGACGTGCGGGTTCCGGCGGCGGTGCGCATCGTGCCGGCTTGGGTCATGACGCCCCCGGCCACGTATTTCCTCGGCTACGAGCTCGGCCTCGGCGCTCTCGGCGGTTGGCTGGGCATCGCGGGGGAGATTGCCATCGGGGCGATGATCTTCTGGTGGCGTCTGCTTCGCGGCGGATGGCAACCGGCCGCGGCGCGAACACGGGCCGAGGTCGAAGCGGAAACGACGGCGGCGAACTCAGCCGAATCGCCCTCGATCGAGATGGCGGCGTAGGTCTTCGCGACAACGGGCGAGCGATCTGGCGTTTGCCATTCGCGGTCCGTGGGAGAGGGCGCGACATGTATGTGCACCGTGCACGGGCGCATACATGCCGCGCCTAATTTCTTTGCGGCGAATGAGAGATCCGTCACGCTGCTAACGACTCATCACCGAGGGGTCTGTGAGCCCGGTGACTTTTTTCGAGGAGATGCGATGTCGCGCAAGTTCTGGGTAGTGTTGACCATTGGCGCGATGTGCGCCGCAACCGCCGCGTGCAGCGGCGACGACGGCGCGACGGGCGACGGTTCGGTCGGCGACGGTTCGACGGGCATGGACGGCGCGACGGGCGACGGCTCGACGACCGGTGACGGCTCGACGACCGGTGACGGCTCGACGACCGGTGACGGGTCGACGACCGGCGACGGGTCGACGACCGGTGACGGCTCGACGGGAGATACCGGGACGACCGGCGCCTGCGTAGTCACCGAGTGCCAGGGTCGCACGCGCCTCTGCGGCGACTGCATCGACAACGATGGGGATGGACTCGCAGATCAGGCCGACCCCGATTGCCTCGGCCCCTGCGACAACAACGAGACGGGCTTCTATGCGGACATCCCCGGCAGCCCACCGTCCAACTGCGGCCGCGACTGCTACTTCGACCAGGACGACGGACCGGGCAACGACACCTGCCAGTGGGATCTCGGCTGTGATCCCCTCGAGCCCGGGATCGACCGCTGCACCTACACTACGCCGCCCCGTGGGAGCACGACGTGCCTCGACCCCCAGCCGGACACCTGCGAAGCCCTCTGCGCGCCTTTGACGCCGAACGGCTGCGATTGCTTCGGCTGCTGCGACATCCCCGGCGGCACCGGCAACTTCGTCTATATCGGCACCGTCGACGAAGACACCCGCGAGGGCACCTGCACCCTGGCGGACGCGGCGAACCCAGAGCTCTGCCACCCCTGCACCATCGCGCCGGATTGCTACAACCCCTGCGGGCGCTGCGAGATTTGCCTCGGCCGCACCGCTGCGGACCTGCCCGCGGATTGCTTCCCGCCCCCCCCGCCGGTGGACGCCGGCACGCCCTCCGACGCGGGCACGCTGCCCGACGGCGGTACGCCGCCTCCCGTCGACAGCGGCCCCCCGCCGCCCCCGCCCACCTGCGATGACGGTCGCCAGGCCTGCGACGTGCCCGGAACCGGGCCGTGCCCCGGCGGATACTTCTGTATCACCGGTTGCTGCACCTTCTTCGGCTGAAACTGCATCGTCTGGGTCTCACGACCCATCCAACGCAGTTTCCCGCGCTTGGGGCGGAGTAGTCGATCCGCCATGGGCTAGGTGTTCTCCGGGGGCTGTACTTCGAGGATGACGCGGCCGTTGGGGCCGGGAAGTCCGTCGGGGCCGTGGGCGCCCCGGGGGCCGTCCGAGCCGTCGGAGCCGGCGCTGCCTCCGGAGACCGAATGGCTTTGTCCGTCGGCGTCCGTGCACGTGGTCGAGGAGCCGCCGCTGCCGCCGCTGCCGCCGCGACCACCGCTGCCGCCGGCTCCTCCGGGGCCCCGTGATCCGCCGGGGGCATGGAGGGTGGACCGCAGCTCCGCCATGAGCTCCGGGCACCGCGACGGCCCGCAGATCAGCTTGGCGGCGATGGAGCCCCCCGGTCCGCCGTTGCCGCCGGGGCCCCCGGCGCCGCCGGGTCCGCCGTTGGAGCCGCTTCCGCCGCTGGTTCCCTGCGTATTCGGGCAGCTCGCGTTGGTGCCGTTGGTGCCGTTGGAGCCGTCGTTGCCGTCCTGTCCGCGGTCCCCCGGTCGCCCATTGCCGCCGGCCGCCACCACGGCGAACTGACGCATCTCGTCGGGCTCGATGACCACCTGGAGGTCCCGTCCGTAAGCGTTGATCGCGTACAGGTGGAAGCGCGGATCGCTCGAGTCGACGACCACCGATATGGGGGGACCGGCTTCGCCGTAGCCCGGCGCGAATACCGCCGGGCCGGTGGTTTCGTAGTCTACCTCCCAGATCGCATCGACGAGGGGCGCGCCGCTGAGCAGGATGGGGATCCGGAAACCGGGCCCGGCGCGTGCGAGGGACAGGACGTGGGCGAACTCGATCTCTTCGGCGATGCGGAAATGCCCGTCGTCCTCGAGATGGGCGAAGGGCAGGCCGATGGAGAGCTCGCGGGCGTCGACGCAGGGTTCGACGCGAAGCTCCTCGGCCGCGGCGCAAAGCCGGAGGACCGCCGAGTAGCCCGGCACCGTGAAAGTCAGGACCGGGCGGAGATCGAGGGCGGGCACGACCGACACGTTTTGGCGCTGGCCCCGCCAGCTCGCGAGGCGCGCTCGCTGCGATCGCACATCCTGGAGAATCGAGATGCCCCGGACCGGCATGCGCGCGGCATCGAAGTCCACTCGCGTCGGCCAGTTCGCGGCGAGGGCGACGGGATTGCGGCCCAGCGCCATCACCCGTGTTTCGATCGCCCTTGGATCACTCTGCACTCGCGCGAAGGGCGAGCGCGCGATCCGAAGCCGCACCAGGCGCCGCGCGGCCTCGGTCCGGAGGGCCTCGTCGGGGATGCGTCGGCTGTAGATGAGCAGCTCGTCCTCGGCGCCCACCGCGACCAACTCGTCGAGGCTCTCGATGTTGACCCGCCGCCCGTCGGGCAGCATGCCCTCTTCGAGGTAGAGGACCAGGAGCGCGGCGTCGCGGACCTTCCGTCGGAAGGGGCTGAGGGCTTCTTCGTCGAGCTCGCGAAGGGCGGTCAGCGTCGCCCTTCGTCGGGCCGGGGTCGCGTCTCTCCCCGGCTGACGTTCGCTGTAGACGCGACGGATGACTTCGAGTTGTTCCATGACCGCCGGGTCGTCTTCGAGGTTCGCGTAGGCGATGCGCAATACGTACTGCTCGAGGAGCCGACCGAGGAGCACCGCCGCGTCGGGGGCCTGCACCTTGCCCAGCATTTCATGCATGCAATCCGCCCACTTGTCGGGCCGGGCCCCGCGGCCGATGCCGTCGACGAGGTCCTCGAAATGTCGAGGGTCGGTGAAGACCACGTGGGGACCCGACGCCGTGGGATTGCAGACCGACGGGTCTGCGTCGCGCTGGCGCAGGTAGGACACCACCGCGTCGCCGTCGTTCAGTTGCTGAACCCGCGCGGCGGGCAGGGGCAGGGCGTGGTTTTCGTGGTGCCGCGCCACCGGAAGATCACACGCAGTGAGCGCCAAAAGCGCTGAGAGCGTCGTGAGCGCCAAGAGCACCGGGGCCACGAGACACGCGTACGGGGAGGGTCGCACGTCGGCTACTATAGCCGGGCGCGTGATGAAAGCCCTCCTGCTGAAAGCTCTTCTGCCGGCCCTCGCACTGGTCCTTGCCAGCTCGTCTCTGACGGCTCCGGCCCAAGCGCAGCAGCAGCCGGCGAGCACCGACGACGTGAAATGGGAGAGCCGGCGGGAGCCTTGGAATGGCGAACCCGTCCGGCCCGGGGGCGAACTCGAGGGTGAGACGAACGGTTGGCTATGGGCTGGCACGTCGGCCCTCATCGGCGGTTATGCGCTGAGCTTCATCGGCCTCGATCCGCGTCCCGGGTCGGTCATTCCCCTCGTCGGCCCGTGGCTCTCGGCGACCGGCGTCTTCGACGAAGAGCCCTGGTCCAACGGGCAGACGATCGCGATGGTCTTCAGCGGGGTCCTTCAGCTCGGCGGTGTCCTCGGCATCATCCTCGGCGCGCTCAACCCGCGCTACTACGTCATCTACGACGCGCCGGTGGGCGCGCCGCCGCTCTACGTGACCTGGGCCCCGGGGCTCGACGGCGCCGAGGTCGGTGCGCACGTGCGCATCGAACTCTTCTGATCGCGGCGCCCGGTCGACCGCAGGCGTCGCCCCGTCCGAGACCATGATATGAGGGCCCCATGACCCGCGCCGAAAAGGCCGCGCGCATCGTCGCGCTCCTCGCTGAACTCTACCCCGAGACACCGATCCCGCTGGATCACCAGAGCGCATACCAGCTTCTGGTCGCCGTCATGCTCAGCGCCCAGACGACGGACAAGAAGGTTAACGAGGTCACCCCCGCGCTCTTCCGTCGAGCCCCGGGCCCCGAAAAGATGGCGGTGCTTCAGGTCGAGAGCATTCGTGATCTGATTCGACAGATCGGCCTCGCACCGACGAAAGCCAAGAACCTCCGGCGCATGAGTGAGCTGCTCCTCGAGCGTCACGACGGTGACGTGCCCCGCACCCTCATCGAACTCGAGGACCTGCCCGGGGTCGGCCACAAGACGGCCCAGGTTGTCGTCGCCCAGGCCTTCGGCGAACCAGCATTTCCCGTCGATACGCACATTCATCGCCTCGCCACGCGGTGGGGCCTGTCGAATGGCAGGAACGTCGAGACGACCGAGCGGGACCTGAAGCGCATCTTCGACGAGGCGCTGTGGAACGACCTGCACCTGCAAATCATTTACTTCGGCCGAGAGCACTGTCCGGCCCGCGGCCACGACCTCTCGGGTTGTCCGATCTGCGGCTGGGCCGCATCGAAGAAGCGCGTGCGCGAGGAAGTCGCGAAGAACGCACCGAAGCGCCGCCGGCGCTGAACGCTCCTGCGGCCTTCTTGTTGGGGGGAGCACTACCGGCGCTACGACAGCCGGCCTGACGGCTCTTTGGGGACTTCGTCCCCCGGTCGCCTCTGGCCGTCTGCCGTAGCGCCTTCTTGTTGGGGGGAGCACTA
>QMMC01000592.1 GCA_003647065.1 Deltaproteobacteria bacterium
GAGCGCCGCTCGGAGCCAGACCTCGGGCGCGCAGCTCCTTCCTCGATGTCCCGGCGGGGTTGACCCTCGGGTTCGCCAGGAAGAAGCTGAGGCCATGACAGTGGGAATCAGCGGGGGAGCGTTCATGCCAGGGGTGCCGACGGTGTTCGCCGCGGGTCTCCTCCTGGCGGCGTGTGGGTCAGCACCGGAGCCGGCGGCGAGGCCAAGTCCTACGGAGCCCGCCGCGTCCCTCACGGCGGTGCCGTCTCCCGAAGGCTCCGACGTGAACGACGACCCGGCCGCACCTGAGCCCGCGAGCGCCGCGTATGCGCTGCACGAGTGGGGCCTCATCGACGTATTCGCGGACGGCCGCTTCGAACTCGCAGCCGGCCCGGGCCAGCCGACGACCCGGCCCTGGACCCCCACCGACCGTCATCCGCCTGTGCGGATCCAGGTGGACCGCCCCCAGGTCCGCAAGCCCGTGATTTACGCCCACCTCCTCGAGAACCAGGAAGCGGTGCAGTTCAGCCTCACGGTCGCACTCACCGGCGGAGAGCTCTTCGAACACTTCCCCCCGGCCCAAACGGTCGAGGCCGGGGTGCGGTGGGCAGATGTCGCTGTGAGCCCCGGGCCCTGCGTGGGCGAGGTGAGCTACCCGGGCCGCGACGATCCCCCGTGCCAGGGCATCCCCGATGACTACTGCGAAGTGGCCGAGCTCTCGAACTACGAGGCTCCCGACGCCGACTGCCTGACCTTCGGGGGACAGCGGCTCAACCACCTCTTCTATCGCGGCGCCGGAAACCGCCCCGAGCTGCCCCTCGAGGTCGAGGTGGGCCCGAATGGAGAGCTCCGGGTGACATCCGTGGGCCCAGTCGTGCCGGGCTCCCTGGTGAGGGTATCGGCCACGCCCAATCGGAGCTTCAGCATCTCGGCGGCCCCACCAGCGGCGGGGCAGACCGTCGTGGTCCCGGTAGCGACCCGCCAAAATCGACTGCCCGATCCGGCCGCCACCAACGCCTTCTTCGAAGAGCCCGGCCGCCAGGGGCTGACCGACGGAGAGGCAGCAGCCTTCCGCCGCGCCTGGGAGAGGGAGCTCTTCGGCGGCGGCGCCCGGAGGCCGCACCTCCGGGACGCGCTGCTCTACTGGATGCCGACGGAAAGCATCGACGCCCTAGCCCACCTCGACCTCACGCCGCCCCCGGAGGTCGTTCGTCGGGTGATGTTGGTGCGTGTCGAGCTCGCGGCCCCGTAGGGGTCCCTCGGGGAAAGTTCCATCGCAATTGGCGCCGATTTCGGGCCGGTGGTTGCTCCCGGGGCCCCGGTCGTGGTCCCTTGAAGCGTGAATTCCCGGGCCGCATCACTCCTCACCGTCTTCTCGGCCGTCTTCCTGATGACTGCCTGCGCCCAGGGGGGCGGGGGGACCGTCGACCGCGACCGGGGCGGTATGGATAGCGCCGCCGAAGACGACACGGGGCTTCCGGAAACCGACAGCGGAGCGCCGGGCGAGGACAGCGGCACGAGGTCGGATAGCGGCCCGAGGTCGGATAGCGGCGGCGGCGGCCCGACCACGTGCACCGCCGCGACCCAGGCCGAGCGCTGCGGAAGCTCGCCCTGCGTCGACGGGTTCTGCTGCAACGATGCATGCGCGGGCGATTGCCGCGGCTGCAACGTCGCAGGCCTCGAGGGCACCTGCACACGCTTCGGTGCGGGGACCGACCCCGACGACGAGTGCGTGGACCAAGCGGTCGACACGTGCGGCACGACGGGGCTCTGCGACGGGGCGGGCTCTTGTTCACTGCACGCGTCCGGACTCAGCTGCAACGACGGGGAGAGCTGCACCACCGACGACATCTGCGACGGTATCGGCTCATGCATGGGCATGGCGCCGTCCACCTGCGGTCCCGGCGCGGGCAACGAGTGCTGCGTCGGCACCTGCACGGACACCGACGGATGCACCACCATAGCCGGGGCTTGCGCGGACACCTGCGGGTCCACGGAGCTGCGCATCGGAGCGTCGTGCAACGGGTGCGGCGCGGCGGGGGGTGTCGGAGTCTGCCTCGGGGGCGGGACGTTCGCCTGCGACGAGACGGACCACAATCAATGCCAGGAGCTCACCTGCGGCGGCGTTGCCTACTGGTGCACCAACAGCGGCGGGTCCTGGGCCTGGAGGCCGTCCGCGGGTTGCGACGATGGCGACGCATGCACGCACGCCGATACTTGCGGCGCGAGCAGCTGCGGCGGGACCGCGGTGGACTGCTCGGACACGGTGTGCGCCAACCGCGCGTGCAACGGCACCGCGACCTGCTCGGTGACGCCGAACACCGGCACCAGCTGCGACGACGGAGACCCCTGCACCTACGGCGACCTATGCAATGCGGCCGCAACCTGCGGTCCAGGGGCAGGCATCACCTGCACCGACGGTCCGTGCATCGACCGCGCCTGCAATGGCACCGCGTCGTGCACCGAGACCATCCTGACGGGGTCGACCTGCGACGATGGGAACGCCTGTACCTACGGAGAGGCCTGCACTGCGGCCGCGGCTTGCACCGGTGGCACGCCGATCAGCTGCGACCCCATGGATACGACCTGCCGCGACTACAGCTGCGCGGGGACCGCGACCTGCGCGAGCGCGGCGCGAAACGTGGGCGGCATGTGTGACGACGGAAACGCGCTGACCGATAGCGACGTCTGCCAGGGGGACGGTTCCTGCATGGGCATCGCGGGATGCCCGCCGCCGGCGGACTCCTGTAGCAACGGCTCTCAGAACCGCCGGGGATGCGGCAACGCCCGGGTGATCGGCCGCACGGTTGCTTCCGGCGGCACGACCATCAGCGACAGCACCTGCTTTGCGTA
Organism: Deltaproteobacteria bacterium; assembly: GCA_003647065.1. GTDB lineage: Bacteria > Myxococcota_A > Polyangia > Polyangiales > B10-G4 > B10-G4. The sequence goes on from QMMC01000592.1 coordinate 2,833, forward strand.
CGATGAGTTCGACGACGGCTCCGGCTGCTGGGACGCCAACTCGGACCACGCGTACCGCCTCTACATGCGTGCAGGCGAGAGCGTCGCGCTCCGCTACCGGACGGATTTCCCATGCGACACGGACTATTTTTCGTGGAACGGCACGCTCAAGATCTTCGAAAACACCGGCTGCGGCGACCTGAGCTGCGGGACGAAGGTCTACTGCGACTACAACGAGACCGACCAAAGCACGACCTACGTCGCGGCCCGAGACGGCTGGATCATCATCGTCGCAGACGGGTCGAGCGCCTTCGACGACGAGGGCGACTACCGGTTGACGGTGAACCTCACCTGCAGCGCTGCGGGTTGCGGTTGCAGCTGAGCGCGCCGCGCGGCCCGACTCAGACGAACCAGAAGGTGAAGCCGAAGCCGGCGTAGGCGTCGCCGCCGATGGCGAGGTCGACGCCGTCGTTGCCGGCGTGGTCCCCGAAGGCCATGCGGGCTCCGGCCTGGGCGTGGATCGAGAAGAACTGAGCCGGGAAGATTTCGGCGAATATGCCCCCGCCGAAGCCGATTTCCCAGGCGCTGGCGGTGGTCATCGTGGGATCGGTGAGCTCGCCGTACTCCCAATCGAAGCCGCCGACGATGCTCAGGTGCCCGCCTTCGAAGCCGAAGACCTCGAAGATGCCGGACAGGCTCATGCCGATGCGCGTATCGTTTTCGGCGAGTTCGGCTACGCCGAAGCGCATGGCGAGCTGAAGACCGATGCCGTCGGTGAGCTGCACGCGTGCCTGAATGCCGGCGAGGCCCGAGAGCAGACCGTCGGCGCCGAGGCCGATGGTTCCCGCGGGTTGGGATCCGTCGACGTCCTGGGTCTCGCGGTTCTCGCTGTCGTCGGTCGATGCGGCCCGGCGCGGGGTTGGGTCGAAGCCCGCGGTGTCCGTCGACTGAGCAACGGCGAAGGCCGGCCCCCAGAAGAGAATCGAAGTGAAGAGAAGGAATGCGATTTTGCGCGTCATGATCATGTCCCTCACTCGAACCACACGGTGAAGCCCGCCTGGGCCATGAGGCCCGCACCGAGGCCAAAGGATGTTCCGTCACTCGAGTCGGCGATGAAGTCGAAACCGTCACCCCCGCTTTCAACCACACCGAGCTTCATGCCCGCCGTGCCGTAGAGCGAGAAGTGGCGCATCACGAACCACTCCCCCATGAGGCCGACGGTCGCCAATACGCCCACGTCGTTCCCCGCGTTGGCCTCGCCGTTGCTTTTGAAGAGGAAATCGGCGCCGAAGAGCATCGAGATGTGCCCGACATCGAAGGGCACGACCTTGATGGAGGTGTAGAGGCCGGTTTCGATACTGAACTCGTCACCGCCCCCGACCGAGTCGTAGCGGAGTGCGAAGTTGCCGTGCACGCCCACCGTATTGGAGAGGAAGGCCCGGAAGATGAGCCCGGCAGAGCGGCCGAGGTTCACGTTGGCGCCGAGGCCGAAGACGTCGCTCTTGTCGGCCCAGTCCGCGGCGTCGGTCGAGTCTGGAGGCTCGGGGACCTCCGAGGCCTGCCCGAGGGCGGTCGACGGCACGGCGGCCAGCAAAAGGAGGCCCAGGAGCCCCATGAACACGCTTGGATGTTTCACCGGTGTATGTTCGCAGCACACACCTGCCCACATCAAATAAACCGTCGAAATGTGGCCCCGGACTTAATGAAGCTCCGCCTCGCGCCGGTAGAGGAAGACGTGGTTCATGGCGTCCCTGAGGGCGCCGAGAGAGAGGAGCACTTCACGTGGAAACTTGGTTCATGCCCGCCGTCATCGGCGTCTCCGTCGCCGTAGGCCTCGTCATCGCCAATGGGCGGCAACGGAAGAAGAACGCCGCGCTCGCCCCCGGCATCGTCGAGAACCTCCAGTCCGGCGAGATGACCCTTCCCGACCTCGCCAGCGCCTTGGGTAAGGGCAGCTTCATGGGGCGCGGCAAGGTCACCCTCGCCCTGAACGAGCTCGTCGAGAGCGGCGCCGTCTCCATCATCCCCGCCCCCGATGGAACGCCCCAGATGAAGAAGGTGGACTTCATCCGGTACCGGCTCGAAGGCGGCACCGGAGCTGCAGCGAGCTAGAGAAACCCGGTCAGGGGCTCTGGGCGCGAATGGTCTGCCAGTTTCGCCAGTAGGCGTCGAAGACGTCGGCGTCGGCGATGCGCATGAGCGCTTCGTCGTGGTTGCGCAGGGCGGGGCC
>QMMC01000593.1 GCA_003647065.1 Deltaproteobacteria bacterium
CAGGCCGCCGGCCGTGGCGCCGGTAGTGCCGCACCCGTTCCCGTTCCCGTTCCCGTTCCCGTTCCCGTTCCCGTTCCCGTTCCCGTTCCCGTTCCCGTTTCGCCAGCCGGGATGGGTGCCGCGGCGGCGGGGTTGTTGACTGGCCTCCGGGCTGCGCCCGGACGCGTCTACAAGTCTGTACCCGTGCAGCTCCACGGACTTCGACAGCGAAGCCATGCACGGCTACAGCCGTGTTCCCGCTCCCGAGCGAGCCCCCCTCACGCCTTCACGGCAGTTCGAAGCCCGCCCTGGCCAGCCACTCGGCCACGATCAGCAGCGGCAAGCCCACGATTGCAGTGTGGTCCACGCCGTCGATCTTGCTGAAGAGCGCGATGCCCTGGGCCTCGATCTTGTAACTCCCGGCGCAGTCGAGGGGCTCGTCCACATCGACATAGCGGCGTAGCGCCGCGTTGCTCAGCGGTCGCATCGTCAGCCGGTGCACGTCGACGTGCTCGAACATCGTGCCGTTCGGATAGATCAGGCACACCGCAGTGCTGAGCCGGTGCGTTCTTCCCGACAGCCGCGCCAGCTGGGCCCGGGCCGTGGCTGCATCCCCCGGCTTCGAGAGCACGTCGCCGTCGAGGTCGACGATCTGATCGCTGCCGAGGACAAACGCCTCGGGGTAGAGCTTGTGCACACTCTCGGTCTTCTTGAGGGCCAGGCGCGCTGAACGCTCGCGCACCGACTCCCCGACCGGCCCTGGCACCGTTTCGTCGACGCCGTGGGGGACGGTCTCGAAAGGTACGCCAAGGCGGTCGAGGAGGGCCTTCCTGTATGTCGATGCGGACGCGAGGACCAGCTTCATCGTGAACCCCCTCTTCTGATTAGTCTTCTTGCGGACACCGTACTCGCCACGGGCCCTGTTCGAGGGGGCCGTCGGAGTTCGCCGGCTGCAGCGCGCAGCCCTCGGAGGTCGTCAGGTAGGGCTTCTCCGGCGTGCGGAAGGCGTAGCCGGTGGACGGCGAGAGCGCGATGAAACCGCCGCGCCCGATCGTGGCGAAGAGTGACTCGACGCCGGTGACGCCGGGAACCTCGAGTTCGCGGACGCGACCCTCGCCGACGTGCAACGCCGCCACGCCGCTGGGCGTCTGGAACATCATCCAACCGCTGTAGTGCCGCGCGGCAGCCATCACCGTGGCTCGCGGTCCGACCTCGAGGCGGCCGTCCTCGATGCGCAAGCGAGCGAGGCGCTGGTCGTCCCCGGTGCCCACGAGGGCGCTGATCCAATGGTGGCCCTCGCCGTCGCGGGCCGGGGTGCTGATGGCATTGAGATGCACGGCGTCGGTGAGCGGCATCACGCCATCGGTCTCGGGGCTCACCAGCACGCTGGGCCCGTCACAGCTGGCTATCGCCATCGGCACCCCGTGCACGAAGGAGACACTCTCGCATCCTTCGGGTAGGGCGTAGGTGTCACCGCCGGCCCGGCGAATGATGTGGTTCTCGAGGTCGCCGTAGGTCGAGTTGCCCAAGGGGATGACGTCTCCTTCGACCTCGATGCGCCCCTCGGGGCCGGCGAGGAACGACTTGTAGGCATCGCCGGTCCATCCGTGGAAGCCGGAGCTCGATGCAAAGCGCTCGCACCACAGGCAGACGCAGGACGTGTCTTGGCCGGGCCAATCGATGCTCCGGTCGCGGTTCGTATCCCGGGGAATGTCCTGCATGAGCACCCACCCGTTGAGGGACGGGACGCCGATGCGCCAGAGCCGCCCTCGGGGGGTCTGCACGTCGAAGGCGTTGCGGCTCCCGGCCTGGCCAACCTCTTCGACGACGGCACGGTCTGGGTTCCGCCGAATCCATCCCACGTAGTCTCCGAGGGCGCCGAAGCTGACCTGCCGCGCCGCCATGCAGGCGTTGCCGTCGCCCTCCACATCGGCGAAGCGCACGGTCAGGTCTTCGCGGGTGGTCGAGTCGTACTGGAGAAGCCAGAGGTGGTCCGATTCACGAAATACCGCCATGCGCGCCCGAGGGTCGGCGGCGATGAACTCGTCGTAGTGTTGGATGTTGTTCGTCCGGAGATCGAAGACCTGGAGTAGCGGCTCCCGGTCCGCCTCGCCGTGCTGGCCGAAGGTGGGGGTGACGTCGCCTTCGAACCGGTAGAGCGCAATGAGTTGCCCATCGAGGCTCATCCACCAGCCAAAGCCGTACTGAGGCCCGCCGAACTCTTCTTCATCGCGGCTGCTGACGATGCGGGTCGCCGAGCTCCGCGGGAGGTCGGCCCGGACCGCCTCGGCTCCGAGGGGCGCGCGGGCCGCGGCGACGGCCTCCGGCGGTGGGGGGGCTTCCCGAGCATCGAGGGCCGCGGGAGGGGCGCCGCCGCAGCTGATCGCCAAGAGGGCCAAGGGGGCCAAGGGGGCCACCAGAGCGCAGGGGATCGACCGGAGAGCAATTCGGAACATCGGGCCTCGGGGGTTAGCTGCCCACGTCGGGCTTGTAGATATAGCCTTGGTGCTGGAAGACGCAGATGCGGTCCCGGCCATCGTCCTTGGCCTGGTAGAGGGCGCGGTCTGCAGCCTTGAGAAGTTGGTCTTTGGTCCGCACGTCCCGGCTCGGGTAGAGCGCGATGCCCAAGGAGACCGTGACGTCGAACTCTTTGCCTGCCTTGCGCACCGGGACCCCGCCTACCGCGCGCCAAACGCGGTCGGCGACGGTCAGCGCGCCCGAGAAGTGTGTGCTCGGCAGGACGAGGAGGAACTCTTCGCCGCCGTAACGCGCGACGACGTCGATCTCGCGCACGGCCCCCCGGATGCGATGGGCGACTTCGGCCAGGACGACGTCGCCGACGTCGTGGCCGTGCTGGTCGTTGAATTGCTTGAAGTGGTCGATGTCCACCATGGCGCAGGCGAGGGGGTCACGGTAGCGCTCGGCGCGCTTGAATTCCTCGGCGAGGCGCGTGTGCAGGTACCGGTAGTTGTAGAGCCCGGTCAGCTCGTCCTGGACCGCCAGTTTGGTCAGGCGCCTCTTGGCCCGATGCACGTCGTCGTGCAGCCCCTTGATGCGCAGCATGCCGCCGACCCGCGCCAAGAGCTCGCGCTCGTCGAAGGGTTTGCAGATGTAGTCGTCGGCGCCGATCTTGAGCCCCTCGACGCGGCTGTCGGTGTCGGTCTTGGCGGTCAGCAGCATCACCGGCAGGAAGCTGTCTTTGGTGAGGGTCTTGATCAGCCGACACGAGTCGAGGCCCGAGAGCCCCGGCATCATGATGTCCAGGAGGACCAGATCGACGCCGCCGCGGGTCACCCGGTCGATCGCCTCTTGGCCGCTCTGGACCGTCTCCACGCGGAATCCGTGGCCCTTGAGCAGGCCCGCCACATACTCCCGAGTCATGCGATCGTCCTCCGCGACGACGATCAGGGCGTCCTTTTTGTCGGGGGGCGTATCGGAGGCGGGCAGCTCCACGGGGACAGGGTACGAACGAAAGGCGCTCCGGATCCACCATAATAGACGCTCACCGGGGCGCCTTTGCCGGGTAAACTCCCTCCCAGTCGGTCTCCCCCGAGCCCCCGGGATCCCATGTCGCTCCTCGATCGCGTCAGCCGTTTCATCGACGACGTCCTGCTCCTCCCGGAGGCCATCCGGGACCGTCTCGAAGCGGCCGAGGATGCCCTCGAGGGCGGCGACCACGGCCTCGCGGCGGAGCTCTTCGGTGAGGTGCTCCGAGAACGCGACACTCTCACCCGGGCCGCGGTGGGCCTGGCCCAGGCGAAGGAAGCCCTCGGCGACCTCGAGGGGGCCGCGGAAGCGCTGAGCCATGCCCGGGCCATCGAGCCCGACGACGCCGACCTGGCGCTCTTCGATGCGCGGGTTGCCCTCGGTCGTGGCGACTCGGGGCGGGCAGCTCGGGCAGCTCGGGACGCAGCGGGGCGTCTCTCCGGGGACTCGACGCGCTTCGTCGAGGCGTGTCTGCTCCGGGCCCGGGCAGAGCGCCAGCGGGGGCGACCGGACCGCGCAGCCCGCGAGCTGAAGAAGGCGCTCAGCATTCGCCGGGACGATGCGCCGCTCCGGGCCGAGCTCGTCGAGGTCCTCGCCGATGCCCGGCGGGTCATCCCGGCCCGGGCGGCCGCGGCGGGCCTCGCTCCGGGCGCCCTCGACGACGCGCAGGCGACGCGCCTCGGCCTCGCCCTCGAAAAGATCGGTGCCCAAGATCTCGCCGCCCCCTGGCTCGCTCGGGCCGCCGAGAGCGGAAGCGATGCGGCGCTCCTCGCCCTCGCTCGGGGAGCCCTCTCCGAAGGACGCATCGAGGACGCCGAGGCCTCGGCCCGTCGGGCCGTTGCCCGGGGGGCCGGCGGTGCTGCCCTGGCGCTCCTCGGCGATGTCCTGCTGCACGAGGACCGCCCCGGCGAGGCCGCCGAGGCATTCTCCGCCGCGTCCTCCGCAGCCGGCGGTGACGTCGCGATGCTCCGCCGGGCGGTGCGGGTCACGCCCACAGATAGCGTCGAGGCCCTCATCGTCCACGCGGACGCCCTCGACCGCCTCGCTCCGGGAGACGCGGCGTCCCGGGGGGCCCGGGCCTTCGTGGCCCTCGCGGCCGGCGACCTCGCGGCGGCTCGTTCCCTCGTCGCCGGAGACCTCTCGGAGTCGCGGTTGGTCCTCGCCCGGGTTCGCCTCGCCCTCCTCGAGGAGAGGGCACCGGACGCCCTCGAGATCCTCTCCGGCTTCGGCGCCGAGGCTGCGGCGCCCGAGGTTGGCCGGGTCGACGAGGACCTGATCTCTTCTCTTCGGCGCGACGCGCTGCGAGCGTTATGGCTCGGGGCCGACGGTGAGGTCGACCTCGCGGCCGCCATCGATGGCGTGGAGGCCTTCGCGCGGCGCCACGACCTCGTCGAAGCATCGCTCGCCGCCGGACGTCTCCGGGATGAGCTGGATCGGCCTCTCCTCCTCGCCGTCCTCGGTGAATTCAACGCGGGCAAGAGCACCTTCATCAACGCCTTCGTCGGCGCCGATGTCGCACCGACGGGCATCGTGCCGACGACCGCCACCCTCAACG
>QMMC01000594.1 GCA_003647065.1 Deltaproteobacteria bacterium
CAAAAGCCTCACGCAGCCTGCACGGAGTTGCCGGCTGCGCCGTCAACTACTTCGCTCGTTAACAGGTCATCGCGCCGGTCGCTGCGCCGGTCACTGCACGACGGACGATCCTCGGGGCAATCTCGACTCGCCGCACACGGGAGGTCTTCGCAAGTCGCCGAGCATACGTCGTCGTCCGACGCATTGCCGTCATCGCACGCTTCTCCCTCGTGCAACACACCATCACCACAGGCGGTCGCCGCGCAGGCGCCGGTCCGCGCATCGCAAGACGCTGCGCCTGGTGGACAGGAGACCTCTTCCATCACCCCGCCAAGGCATCGCAGCACTCGGTCGCGCGCGACGCACTCCGAAAACGAGGGTGTGATCCCCGGATCGGAGTCATCGCAATCGCCGCCACCGCACGACGCGGCCCCAAAACCATCGCCATCCCGATCCACGCAAGGCTCAGCCCCGGTGTCGCTGGGCGCCCGTGCGTCAAGCGAGCCATCGGCATCCGTTCCGGTGTCGTCAGGCGTTCCGTGGCTCTCCGAGCACCCAGACGCCACCACCAGGCAGAGGATCGAGACCCATGCGCCGCGGCTACCCATCGAGCTCCCCCGGCCACCTGAAGCTCTGAAGCAGCCGCTCGAACACCTCATCGACCCGGCCCCCGTCTCCGATCACCTCCACGAGCACCAGTTCATCATCACTCCCGAACAGCAAGCCCCGGCGCTGCACCCGCCCGCTCTCGGACTCCGTCCAGCCATCGAGGCACTGAATTGCACGCCCGTCGGCGGTGCAGGGCGATGCCTCGACGGAGCCTTCGATGTCCTCGAACTCGAAGCGCTCACTCAGAGCCGCGGCGACCTCAGCCAGGGAGAGCCCCCGGTTGTACGAGGTGCGCGGAACCCGCTGGGCCGCGACACGAACGGCCCCGAATGCCCAAAGCACCTTCCCGGATTCCTCGCGCTCCTCCTCCGGAGCATCGTCGGCGAGGAAGGAGAATTCCCCGTTGGGGTCCCGAACCGTCACCCCTTCCGCGGTGCAGGAAAACGAGAGAAACGAGACCACACCAATGATGAACGCCCTCATCGCAGGCCCCAGCTCAAGTCGAAGGGAGCCTTGCGGCGGTTCCGCTCGACGCGAACCTCCCGGCTCGCCGCCTCGCTCACGACATCGAGCTGACGCTGACGCGCCTCGAGTCGCTGGAGATCCTCGCCAGATCGCTCCGGGCGCTCTCGCGATTGCCCGTCAACTGACATCGGCAACCCGATCGATCCGACAATGGCCAGCAGCCCCAACACAAGAACCACCGCTCGCCGCGTTCTACGTGACACACGCCCCTCCACGAATCCGAACGTGCGCGCCGGTGCCCCCCTTGCCTAGTGGAGTTAACTCTACTTCTGCACCGCAGCCCGGACGCCCGCGTTCAAGCAGAGGTGTTGCCAAACCGTGTGGACGGTCTTCAACGCCAGGGCATCTTTGAGCGGCTTGAACCGCTTGTAGTAGCCCTGCGGGCTCAACCCGAGAGCCGTCGACAGCTCCTCGACACCGAGGAAGAGGTACAGCTTCATCAAGTCGAAGTGCAGCTCGTTGAGCGAGTCATGGGCCTCGACGATTGCGTCGAGCTTAGCCTTTAGCTCCGGCCACGACGCCGTCGCCTGGAGGAACCGCGTGACCTCGGGACAACCCAGGTCGACCGGCTTGTGCACGTACAAGGCCTGCAACCTCGCCGGCCGAATCGAAAGGCCGTCCTCGGCGGTCCCCGTCAAGATGAGGGCCGGGGGCCCGTCCTTGGACTTCGCGCGAAGTCGGCTCAGAAACTCCAGCCCCCCTTCGCGCCCGGTCCCGTCCTCGAGATCCAGATCGATGGACAGCGCCGTGACCTCGTGCTCGGCCACCACCGCTTCCGCCTCGGCAACCGTCGCCGCTAGGAGCACACAGCAGCCATGGTGTTCGGCGGTGCTGCGCATCCCCCGCCGCACCGAGCCCGCGTCCTCGAGCACCAAGAGCGTCGACGCGTTGGCCGACGGACGAACCCCAGACCGGCCCGTCATCGAAGCCCCCGGAACGCCCCGGCCAGCTCGCGAGAAGGAGCTAACCGCCCAAAATTACAAAAAAAAACACCCCTCTACGCCCATCTCCACCTCACCCCATCGTGCAGACTTCTCGGGAGCCCCCTCTCCGCGAGTCCAAGCATTCAGCGTGCCCGATACGCCCCACCCTGTCTGTCAGGATTTTCCCCACAAACGTACGATTTTGCGGATTTTCGGCTCGCCCCTTACTCGTCCCCTGGAGCCCGAGTGGTATCACTAATGATATCGGCAAATTCCGCGTAAGCCTAGGAAACTGCTGGGATTGTTGATCGCGATGTATAGCACTATACATGGGGCCTCGGAGGCCCCGGGCGCATGGTTTTCACCGCCCATGGCGCAACCCCGAGGCCCAACGGCCGACAAGGGCCCATGCAAGACAGCTCCGCCGGACAGCCCCTCGTCGACTACCGGTTCAGGGCGGGTCGAGGCGGGCAGCGAGGAGCCCGATCAATGCGTCGAGCTCGTAGCCGCCCGGGAGGTCCTGGACGCGCCTCAGCGCGCCGATCACCCGGGCCGCGAGCAGGTCCAGGGCCGCTTCGGCGCGGGGGTCGCCTGCGTCCAGAGCCTCCGCGACGGCTCTGACGAGGGGGTGCTTTTCCGCGAGCTCGATGGGAACGATCACACCCGCCGGAGGCGGCTGAAGGTAGTCGGTACCGCGGCGGACCATTCGGCGACGTTTGCCCGCGACGGGGAAGACCGTTGCCGAAATGCCGGCCTCACGAAGGAGACACCCGAGGCGGTCCGCAACGGTCGCGGGAACGGGAACGGGAACGGGAACGGGAGCGGGAACGGGAACGGGAACGGGAGCGGGGATGGGAGCCGGAGCGGGAGCCGGAGCGGGAGCCGGAGCGGGAGCCGGAGCGGGAAGCCACGGCCGGGCCCTCGCGCCGAGGTGTTGTCGGAGTGTGCGCGCCGCGATCGAACCGTCGTCGACGAACCATGGATGGTCCGAGTTCGGCCCGCCAGAGCGCACCACGAAGGCGCGCTCTACGCGCTCGACCTGCACCCGAGTGACCACCCAGACCACGCCGGCGGCGCCGGACAGCCACGCTCCTACCGTCTCTGGACCGATGGGTTCCGGGAGACCGAGGGGCCAGTTGTCGTCAGCCGGGAGTTCTCCGGTATGGATGAGACCCAAAGCCAGGCCGTGAATCACGTGGGCCGCAACCAAGGGGTGCCACGCCTTGGCGAGGCGCCGTCCCATGCCGTGCAGCATGCCTCGGTAGGCATCCACGGCGATCTTCTCCGCCGCGTCGGACGACGCCGGAGCGTCGACATAGAGCGTCCCTCGGAGAGGCAAGTCGGCCGCCGCGCTGTCGACGCGCAGTTCCCGGAGCCCATCGGCATCGACCACCCTCACCTCGGGCGGCCCGATGGTGGGCGCCGCCCAGAGCGCGCCGCGAACGGCCACATCTACCCCGGCGGCATCGCACGACGTCTTGCGGATCCTCTGAACGGCGGGAACCCCCGAGGGGAGCGGGACTAGGCGGTCGAGGGCGCGTTCGCTCGCTCCGCGTACTCCTTCGCAGACGCTCACGAAGAGGGCGTTGTCTTTGTCGGCGCCGGACCAGGTGCGGTTCGGACTGACGCCCGGCGCATCGATGACCGCCCGGGTGGGCCAGTCGCATGGGTCTTCGTGTTCGCCGAGGAGAACGTGGCCTCGGCTCAAGCGCAGGCCCGCGACGGCGGGGGTTCCGGGGATGAGCGGCGCCACGACTCCCCGCATCTCGAGCGCTCCGTTGGGGCTCAGCTCCTCGAGAGAGAGAGCTCCTTGCTCTTCTTGGGGACTGAGTCCTATCGACTCGAGGCGCGGGCGCGAACGGTTGCGCCGTACCGCAGCGTCGAGTCTCAGCTCCTCGGTCGCATCGACGGGCGAGAGCTTGGCCTCGGCGAGGCACTCGCCGTCTTCGGCCGAGAGCCGGAAAACGTGCCGGCGCGCATGGACGGGGAGGTCGGTGCAGCGGAGGTCGAAGACCGACCAAACGTCTCCAAATCGCTTGTGTTGGCCTCGCACCGCCGCCATCGAGCGCCAGTCACCGGCCGTCGTCTCGAAGAGGGGAAGGTCGTCGGCGCTGTCGTGGTCGGCGAGGACGACCCCGGCGAGCATCGCCGAGGCGATCTTCCGTTTCTGCGTTGCAGTCAGCAAAGCCGCCTTGCCCCCGTCGACGAGGCGACGCACCAATCGGTCGGCGAGTTCCTGGACCCGGCGGGCGATCGCCGAGTCGCTGCGCAGCTTCTTCCTTCTCGAGCTGATGTTGGTCGACTCGACCGCCACCACGATCGGGGGCAGCACCTCCAAGGCAACCGAGGTCACCCGGACACCGTCCCGAAATACCAGGGCCACGCTCCGGCTCGCATCGATGAGCCCAATTTCCCCGGGGCCGAGGGCCGCCCGGAGCTTCCGGTCCTTCCCAACGAGAGCCGAGATGTCGTGGACGTGGGCGACGCCGGGAAAATGGTGCACCGTGGGTTTGGGCACCAGCCCCCGGGCGACGCGACGGCGCGCCTGCAGTTGTTCGGCGGCGCGGGTCACGTCCGAGACACTGCGCCCCGTGAGCCTCTTGATCAGCTCGAGCTGCCGCGGTCGCGATGCACCCTCGGCGACGTGCAAGACCGCCCGGTCGAGGCTGTGGGGGGGCTCACCGTCGTCCGGGCCGATCCACATGCCAACGTACGAGGCGATGTAGACCTTCGTGCGACGGAGGGCATCGAGGGCCCCGGCGCGGTCGCCTTGAATGGTCTCGAAGAGCGGTGCGCGGCCGAGTTCCTCGGACACGTCCGCCCTTTCCTCCGCGCCATCTTCTCCGTCTACTGGAGGCCGCTCGAGCCACCAGTCGAGCAACCGTCGGGCGTCGGAATCCTTCGAGAGGACGGCGGGTTCGTCCTCGACGACCGCCGCAAGCAAGTTCGGGACCGCGGCGATGACGAGG